>NZ_JBTNSY010000002.1:0-375601 GCF_054515735.1 Mycobacterium sp. ML4 | reverse complement strand
TGCGATCATCACGAGCTGGTATCGGGGTCTGGCTTGACGGTCAGTGTGACGTGACGGCCGTCGCGGACCACCTCGATCTGCGCGTCCTGGCCGATGGCCAGCTGGCGCACAGCGACAACCGCTTCGTCGGAATCGGCGACTTTGCGCCCGCCGATCTTGACGATCACGTCGTTCTCCAGGATTCCGCCCTTCTGCGCGGGCCCCCCGGCTTTAACGTTGGCCACCTGCGCGCCCGAGGCGATGGCGTTGCTCACCGACCGGGTGCTGATGCCCAGCGTCGGGTGGACGATCTTGCCGTCTTTGATCAGCGTCTGCGCGACCAGCTTCATTTCGTTGACCGGGATGGCAAAGCCCAACCCACTGGCACTGTCGGACAGCGACTTGCCGGCGGTGTTGATCCCGATCACCTGTGAGTCCATGTCGATCAGCGGACCGCCGGAATTCCCGTGGTTGATTGAGGCGTCGGTCTGCAGTGCGTCGATGACGGTGTCGGTGTCAGACCCCTCGCCGGACAACGGGACCGGGCGGTGCAGGGCGCTGATGATGCCGTGCGTCACGGTGCTACGCAGGCCCAGCGGTGCACCGGCGGCAAGCACCTCGTCGCCCACCCGCACCTTGTCAGAGTCGCCGAGCCGCGCCACAGTCAAGTTGTCGACGTTGTCGACCTTCAGAACGGCCAAGTCGGTCTTGGGGTCGCGGCCCACCAGGCTGGCGGGCACTTCCTTGCCGTCGTTGAACACAACCGTGGTCTTGAACTGACTGGGGCTGTTGGCAGCTTCAGAAATGACATGGTTGTTGGTGACGATGTAGCCGCGTCCGTCGATGACGACCCCGGAGCCCTGCATGCCTTCCTGGTCGCTCTTGGACTCGATGGTCACCACTGAGTCGGCGACGGCGGCGGCCACCTTCGTGAAACGGCCGGCGGGCTCCTCGGCATTGCCCGCAGTCGACAGCGTCACTTTGGACGTGGTGAACGCCTCGACCACCTCGGCGGTTTTACGTCCGATCACCCCGCCGACCGCGCCGATCACCAACGCGATGAGCAGCAGCACCGCCAATGCGAGGTAGGACACTCTGCCACCGAAGAGCACATCGCGAACGCCGAGCTTGCCACTGTGGCGCAGCTCGCCGTGCGGGACGACCGGAGGCAAGGCCGGGGTGCCCAGCGCGGCGGCCGCGGCGGGATCGCGCCATGGATCGTCAGGTTCATCGGGTTCGCCGTTCTGCTCGCCCGCCAGGGCGGCGGCATCGATCGGGTGGCGCTGCAGTGTCTCGGTGTCGCCGAAGGGCCGCCCGAAGGCTTCGGCCAACACGGGATCGGCCGGCTTGTCGTGAGGTCTGAACTCGGATTGGTCCTGGTATTTCTGCGGACGTACCCGCTCGGCGACGAAGGAGCCCTGCAGCCCCGCGGGTCGGCCGAACGTTTGTCGCGACCCGGGGTCGACCGGCGGCCGATAGATGGGACGCGGCGCCAGCCGTTCGGTGTCCTGGCCGATGTTGTTGCCTTCGTCGGAGGTCACGGTTCCTCTTCTAGATCAATTGCAAAGCCGGGCACCAAGCCGTATGCGCAGCGAAAAGACCACGCGCGGCCCTGGAAGTCATGGTGATATCCACCCTAGTATCCATAGATCCGGTTCGGTCGGCATGAACGCGCGCGAAGGCCAGCCCAGGCAGCCGAACCTCAAGCTAACGGCGCTTCCGCTGATCACGAGCGTCGCGCTCGGCGAAGTTGTCCGCGAGCGGCATCGCATCGTCGTGCGGAGAGTGCGGAATTTCGGACAGCAACCCGAGCAGCGAACTGGGGATTCGTATCGGATGGGAATCGCGCAGCGCGGCCCGGGCACGGCTGTGATCGTCCACCTCGGCGGCGCACTGCGGGCACAGCGAAAGGTGGTGCGCGGCGCGCAGATGTGCGTTCATCCGCAGTTCCCCGTCCACGTAGGCGGCGATGGCCTCGATGGAGAGGTGTTCGGTGGAGCGGAACTGCCGCGGCGCGCCCACCGGGGCATCACTTTGCGAGGCGAATTGCGCGGGCAGCCAGGAGAACGCGCGACGAAATACATCGCCTCGGTCGGCCATCACCAGCTCCTTTCGCGCCCTTTCCAGCCATCTGTATCTCGAATGTAGCGCGACGTGCTGCTTGATAACCATGTTCGAACCTTCAAACCCCGGAATTTGGGATCAGTTGGCAACCGCAGGGTTGCCGAACCGACGTTCGGCAGCCCGAGGTTTGACTTAGCTGGCCGTCCGCATCGGACGGTCGCCGGCGTGCAGGCCGTGTCCGGGGTGCGCGGCCAGATAGTCGCGCAACGCCTGGCGTCCGCGGTGGATTCGGCTGCGGACAGTGCCGAGCTTGACGCCCAGGGTGGCACCGATCTCCTCATATGACAGACCCTCGATGTCGCACAGGACCACGGCGGCACGGAACTCCGGTGGCAGCGAATCAAGTGCGGCTTGCAGGTCCGGCCCCAGCCGGGAGTCGTGGTAGATCTGCTCGGGATTGGGCTCGTCGGCGGGCACCCGATCGTAATCCTCGGGCAGCGCCTCCATGCGGATGCGCGCCCGCCTGCGGACCATGTCCAGGAAAAGGTTGGTCGTGATGCGGTGCAACCAGCCTTCGAACGTCCCCGGCTGGTAGTTCTGGACCGAGCGGAACACCCTGATGAAAGTTTCCTGCGTCAAGTCCTCGGCGTCGTGCTGGTTGCCTGAAAGTCGGTAGGCCAGCCGGTACACCCGGTCGGCGTGCTGGCGCACGAGCTCATCCCAGGACGGCATGGTGGCCTTGTCGCCGGTCGCGTCGAAAACCGCGGTACCGAGCAACGCGTCAGACGGTTCCACCCAGTAGTCGTCCGCAATCTGCTGCGGGTGCGACATGGTGATCGGGCTCAAAGTGCTGATGGTCAATTCCTCCGGCTTTCCCCTGCCATCCAGGGTCGGCATTTCTTCACTCGCCGAAACACGAAGTTCCCACCGTGTATTCCCACCATCCTCGCCCCAGAGTGCACCGCGTTCCATACGGCCTACCGTCGCCTACCCGAGTGTGCGCGATGTATGAGCAGTCTGAGCTTTGGCTGAGAAACCCAACTGTTACCTTTGTCTTCCAGCGGTTATGGAGTTTGCCAAGAACTCCGCCATGCGGCGAGGCCCGGGCGTGTCGTCGTCGGTGACGCCGGGCGCGCCTGAACGACGACGTCCCGGGTTCGGCATACTCTGCGGACATGGAGGGCACGTCCAACACCAGCGACGAGACCGGCCACGCGACCCGAAGCACGGCCGAGTCCCTGGTGGCGCACGCCGAGGGATCGATATCGGAGGATTCGATTCTGGCCGGTGCCCGCGAACGGGCAGTGGACAGCGGCGCCGGCGCGATCACGCCCGCGGTCGGCGCGCTACTGAGCCTGTTGGCCAAGCTGAGCGGCGGCAAGGCGGTGGCCGAGGTCGGCACGGGAGCGGGCGTCAGCGGGCTGTGGTTGCTGTCGGGCATGAGGGACGACGGCGTCCTGACCACCATCGACATCGAACCGGAGTACGTCCGGCTGGCCCGGCAGGCCTTCGCCGAGGCGCAGGTCGGCCCATCGCGCACGCGGCTGATCAGCGGACGCGCCCAGGAAGTGCTGACCCGGCTTGCCGACGAGTCCTATGACTTGGTGTTCATCGACGCCGACCCGATCGACCAGCCGGAGTACGTGATGGAGGGTGTGCGTTTGTTGAGGTCCGGAGGTGTCATCGTCGTGCATCGCGCCGCCTTGGGCGGCCGCGCAGGCGATCCCGAGGCGTGCGATGCCGAGGTGGCCGCCGTACGCGAGGCGGCCCGCCTGATCGCCGAGGACGAACGGTTGACACCGGCGTTGATACCGCTGGGTGACGGTCTGCTGGCCGCCGTCCGCGACTAGGTCAGGCGCCAAGCAAGGTTTCGGCGATCGCGAACGGGAAGTGCACGGTGGCTGTCGTGACGTCCCGAACCCCGTCTCGAACCGCGTTAACGATCGTCGCCGGGTTGCCGGTCTTCAGGGCGGACGCGATGTCGTAACTTGCGTACTGCGGCGCCGTGACGAAGTTGCGCGTGTCGACGAACAACTGAGTCGGCAGATTCGCCGGCCCGACGGGTATCCCGTCGTAGCTGACCATCGTCCAGCCGGTCGCGGGACTGCCCTGGACCACGACGACGCCGGTGTTCGGCAAGGTGTGGGTGAGCAGGAACAAGGGATTGGGGTTGTCGACCATCATCATGGTGCCGGTCTCGATGGTCAGGGCGCTGGAGTAGGCGGAGACGGCATGGCTGGGATCCGCCGCGCCGGCGTAATACATGGTTTGCACGGCGTTGTTGAACCCGGCGGCGAAGTTCAGCCCGGTCGGGTTGGTGGACAGCGGGGTCAGCATCGGGAAGGCGGGCAGCCCGAGCGTCCACACCAGCGGACCGCCCAGATACAGCAGTCCCGCCGGGATCTGCGGTAAGTCTTCGAACAAGCCGGCGTTGATCTCGTTGAGCCCGGGCAGCACCACCGCAGCCGGCTGTCCCGCGTACGCCACCAGCGCTGCGGCGGTTTCCTGTGTCCGGATCATCTGCGAGTCGAAGATTCCGGCGAATATGCCCTGGCCGTTGAGCACGTTGGCGATGTTGGCCGCTTGCAGAACGCCTGTCGCGTCCAGCGGAGGGCCAGGTACCGCGGTGTCGAGAATGCCGGCCACGTTGCTCGCCGTCTGGCCGTGCCGGACGAACTCGATGGTGACCAGCTGGTCGTTGAGGACGGGGATGGTTGAACCGCCCAGGCCGATGAACAAGCCGGGAAAACCGCGGGCCCCGGTGGCCCCGATAGCGCTCCCGGCCCCGCCGGTGCCGCCGTACCCGCCGTCGCCGAACAGCAGCGCCTGGCCGCCGGCGCCGCCGGCACCGCCGGGATCGAGCAGGACCAGCGCCGCACCACCCAGGCCGCCCCGACCGCCGTTGCCCATCAGCAGGCCGCCGACACCACCAGCGCCCCCCGCACCACCGGCCCAGCCGGTCCCGCCGACACCGCCGGTGCCGATCAACCCGGCATTTCCGCCGATTCCACCGTTCAGGGGCAGCGCACCTCCGGTCGGCGAATAGCCGGCCCCGCCGTCTCCGAGCAGGATGCCACCGGCTCCGCCGTCGGGATGAGTGGCGGTTCCACCGGCGCCGTTGCCGATCACGTCGCGTCCGAACAACGCCCGGGTAGGCGAGTTGATGATTGGGTCGACCGCCTGGCCGAGGGAGCTGGCAATCCAGGCCTGCCCGGCACCGTGAACCGGTCTGTAGACGAGAGCCTGGAACGCCCCGGCAGTGAATTCGTTCAGTGCGCCCGGCGGAGCGGCGGCAACGCCTCCGCCGAGCAGTGTGGCCTCCAACTGCGCCAATATCGCCGCCTCGGTACCGCTGTAGGAGGCTGCGGCCGCGCCGAGGTTCTCGACGAATTCCTGGTGATACACCGCTGCCTGTGCCGCTGCCGCCCGGTAGTCGTTCGCGTGCGTTCCGAATAGAGAGGCGATCGCGACCGACACCTCGTCGGCCGCCGCCGCGGCCAGCTGAGTCGTGGGGATCGCTGAGGTCGCGTTGCCGGCGCCGATGGCCGCTCCGATCTGCGCGGCCTCCGCCGACGCAGTTTCGATCATGTCCAGTGTCGCGACCACAAATGACATTTCGCTACTCCTCGATGCGTAATCAATCCCGACGACATCTTGACACCCGCTGCGGCGAAAAATTTCGGATTCGGCCACAAATATCCGGCGAGTGTGAGTGACTCCGAGCGCCGGTCTTGACGACTGACTGAACGGCCGTTTAATGTACTGAACATGCGTTCAGCCGACCTGACTGCGGTGGCCCGGATTCGTGACGCGGCCATCGAGCAGTTCGGCGAGCACGGATTCGGGGTGGGCCTACGAAGCATCGCCGAGGCCGCCGGGGTCAGCGCGGCGTTGGTGATCCACCACTTCGGTTCCAAGGGGGGCCTGCGCAAGGCGTGCGACGAATACGTCGCCGAAGAGATCCGCAGCGGCAAGTCCGCGGCGATGCAGTCCAATGACCCGGCCACCTGGTTGGGCCAGATGGCCGAGATCGAGTCCTACGCGCCGATCATGGCATATCTGGTGCGCAGCATGCAGGCCGGCGGTGAACTGGCGAACATGTTGTGGCAGCGCATGATTGACAACGCCGAAGCGTACCTGGAGGAAGGTGTGCAGGCCGGCACCATCAAGCCGAGCCGCGACCCCCATGCCAGGGCCCGCTACCTGGGCATCATTGGAGGTGGCGGGTTCTTGCTCTATCTGCAAATGCACCCCACCCCAACAGATTTGCGCGCGGTCTTGCGGGACTACGCCCATGAGATGGTGTTGCCAGCCCTCGAACTGTATTCCGAGGGATTGCTGACCGACCGCACCATGTACGACGCGTTTCTCGCAGCAGAGAACCAAGGAGGGTCACATGACAACTAGCCACCAAGCGCCCATCGAGATTCGCGGTCTCACCAAGAACTTCGGTAATGTCCGCGCGCTCAACGGCCTCGACCTGACGGTGCAGGAAGGAGAAGTGCACGGGTTCCTCGGACCCAACGGTGCCGGCAAGTCGACGACCATCCGCATACTGCTCGGCGTGGTCAAGGCCGACGGCGGCACCGCGCGACTACTGGGCGGGGACCCGTGGACCAACGCCGTCCAGCTACATCGCCAGATCGCCTATGTGCCGGGCGATGTCACGCTATGGCCATCACTCACCGGTGGCGAGACCATCGACCTGCTGGCCCGGATGCGGGGCGGCATCGAGCAGCGGCTGCGGGCCGAGCTCGTCGAGCGCTTCGAGTTCGACCCACACAAGAAAGTGCGAACCTACTCCAAGGGCAATCGTCAGAAGGTCTCGCTGATCTCCGCCTTTTCGTCGCGCGCTCGGCTGTTGCTCCTCGACGAACCGACTAGCGGGCTGGATCCCCTGATGGAGAACGTGTTTCAGCAGTGCGTCGCCGAGGCACGCGACCGCGGCGCGACGGTGCTGCTGTCCAGTCACATCCTCGCCGAGACCGAAGCTCTGTGTGAACGAGTCACCATCATCCAGGCCGGCAGAACCGTCGAAAGCGGTTCGCTGGAGTCGATGCGCCACCTCAGCCGGACCTCCATCAAGGCCGAGTTGATCGGCGACCCTGGTGATCTGACCCGAATCAAGGGGGTTGAAGACATCAGTCTCGAAGGCAAAACGCTACGCGCGCAGGTCGATAGCGACAGCCTCGGCGAACTGATCCGATTGCTCGGCGACGCCGGCGTGCGCAGCCTGGTCAGCCAGCCACCCTCCCTCGAGGAACTTTTCATGCGCCACTACAGCACCAAAGGTGGCCGCGATGCCAAGGAGGTGGCGGCGCGATGAGCACCGCGCTTCTGGACCGGCCATCCGTTGTGCCACAACGTGGTTCGCTCTTCGCCGGGACACTGGGACTGCTGCGGCTCTACCTGCGCCGCGACCGTGTCGTTCTACCGCTGTGGGTGCTGCTGCTGTCGGCGCCACTGGCAAGCGTGTACATCGGCAGCATCGAAGAGGTCTACTCAACTGCTGCCGAGCGAGCCCGATTTGCGGCTACCATCATGGCCAGTCCCGCGCAGCGCGCGCTGTACGGTCAGATCCACAACCACAGCCTCGGCGCGGTCGGCATTTGGAAAGCCGGAATGTTCCACACGCTGATCGCGGTGGCGGTCATCCTCACCGTCATTCGTCACACCCGGGCTGACGAGGAAACCGGCCGCGCGGAACTGATCGATTCGACCGCGGTCGGCCGCTACGCCAGCCTCACCGCCGCCCTGCTGCTGTCGTTCGGGGCGTCTTTGGCGACCGGGTTGATCGGTGCCGCGGGTCTGCTCACCACCGACGTCAGCGCGGCTGGATCGGTGGCGTTCTGCGCGGCGCTGGCCGCCTCCGGGCTGGTCTTCAGCGCCGTGGCGGCGGTGGCAGCGCAGGTGTCACCGAGTGCCCGAGTCGCCCGCGGTATCGCGTTCGCGGTGCTGGGCACGGCCTTCACCCTGCGCGCGGTCGGCGACGCAGGATCGGGCGCATTGTCGTGGCTGTCCCCGCTGGGGTGGTCGCTGCAGGTACGCCCGTATGCCGGTGAACGCTGGTGGGTGTTGCTGCTGCACCTGGCGACGACGTTGGTGCTGGCCGTCCTGGCATACCGGTTGCTGGCAGGCCGCGACATCGGCGCGGGGCTGTTCGCCGAACGCACCGGACGCGGTACGGCTTCACGTGGGCTCCGAGGTGCTTTCGGCCTGGCGTGGCGCCTTGATCGCGGCGCGCTGGTCGTGTGGACGGTGGGGCTGGTGTTGTACGGCCTGTTGATCGGCAGCGTCACACATGGCATCGGCGATGAGCTGGGCGGCGCGGCTGGGCGGGATGTCCTTGCGCGACTGGGCGGGACCAGCGCGCTGGAACAGGGTTTCATCACCGTGGGGTTCGGCATGCTGGGCATGATCGCCGCGGCGTTCGCGATCTCGTTGTCGCTGCGGGTGCATCAGGAGGAGACCAGTCAGCGCGCCGAAACCCTGCTGGCCGGGTCGGTTTCGCGTTCGCGGTTGCTGGCAAGTCATCTGTTGATGGCGTTGGGCGGATCGTCCATAGCAATTCTGCTCTCGGGCTTGGCCGGCGGCCTGGCCTACGGCATGGCAGCCGGAGACGTCGCGGGCAAGCTGCCCACCGTCGTGGCAACCGCGGGGGTGCAACTACCCGCCGTGTGGCTGCTGTCTGCGGTGACGGTCGTATTGTTCGGCCTCACACCACGATTCACGCCGGTCGCCTGGAGTGTGCTGGTCGGTTTCGTCGCGCTGTACCTACTCGGTTCCTTGTCGGGATCACCGCAGTGGCTGCTCGACCTGGAACCGTTTGCGCACACCCCGCGAGTCGGCGACGATTTCACGCCGGTGCCGCTGTTCTGGTTGCTGGCTATCGACGTTGCATTGATCGCGCTGGGCGCCACAGCCTTTCGTCGCCGGGACATACGCTCATGAACACCGTCGTGAAGATCATCGGGTCGCTGCTCTATGGAGTTGTGCTGTACAGCGTGCTGGTGTTCGTGCCGGCCGGGACGGTGCACTACTGGCAGGGGTGGGCGTTCGTGGTCATCGCGATGGGCGCAACCACCGTGTCGACCGTCGTGTTGGCCATAACCAACCCGGCGGCGCACCTCGGCGAGCAGACGCAAAATCGTGTGGGAGCACATGCTCCCACACGATTTTGCGTCTGCTCGCGCAGGGGGCGCGGCGCGTCTAAGGTAACGGCGTGGCCCGAGACCCGGCACCTGCCCTGGACCGTCCCTGGCGACGGCCCGGTGCTGCACGGTATGCGTTGGATCGGGTTCGCAGTATCGCCAAGCCGCCCGTGACCGTCACCGATCCTCCATCGGACGTCGTCGTCGACCGCGACGTCGAAGTCCCCACCCGGGACGAAACCGTACTGCGGATCAACGTCTTCCATCGAGGCGAGCCCACACCCCGGCCGGTGCTCCTGAGCATTCACCCGTACGGCAAGGACGATCTGCCTCGGCGGCGCCTCAACCGCTGGACGTTCTCGCCGCAATTCCGCGCCCTGCGCCAACCGCGACCGCTGACGTTCTCGGCGCTGACCGGATGGGAGGCGCCCGACCCGGCATGGTGGACGGCGCAGGGCTTCACCGTCGTCAACGCCGACTCGCGCGGCTGCGGACACTCCGACGGCACCGGCAAGCTGATGTCCCGGCAGGAGGCCGAAGACACCTACGACCTGGTGCAGTGGTTGGCCGAGCAGCCGTGGAGCGACGGCCGGGTCGTCATGCTGGGCGTGTCCTATTTGGCCATCAGTCAGTATGCCGTCGCCGCGCTGCAACCCCCGGCCCTGCGGGCGATCTGTCCGTGGGAAGGCCTGACCGACGCCTACCGTGACCTGACCTTCCCCGGCGGCGTCCGGGAGTTCGGCTTCACCAGGTTGTGGTCGTACATGGTGAATAGAACGCGGCAAACCTACAGCCTCAAGGAGATGGGCGACGAGCATCCGCTGCGCGATGACACGTGGCGGTCGGTGGTACCGGATCTGTCCGCGATCACGGTGCCAATGCTGGTCTGTGGCAGCTTCTCGGACAACAACTTGCACAGCCGCGGCTCGGTCCGGGCGTTCACCCGGGTCGATTCCGGCTACCGGCGGCTCTATACCCACCGCGGCGGCAAATGGGAGCAGTTCTACTCCCGGGAGGCGCTGGCCGAACAGCTGCAGTTCTTCCGTACGGCGCTCGACGGAGCGCCGGCGTCCCGCAGCGTGCGACTTGAGGTGCGCGAGGACCGCGACACCGTCGCCTCGGTGCGCGAGGAGCACGAATGGCCCCTCGCCCGGACCCACTGGCGGCGTTTGTATCTCGCCGGCACCGGAATGCTGTCGACCGAGGCGCCGACTGCTGGAGGCAGCATCACTTTCGACACCCGTTCTCGCGCAGCAGCATTCAACTGGACGGTACCGGAAGACGTCGAGTTGACCGGCCCTATGGCAGCACGGCTGCGGGTGCAGCTGGACGGCTTCGACGACGCGAACATCTTTGTGGGCGTGGAGAAATGGCGCGACGGGAACTACGTCGGATTCGAAGGGTCCTACGGGTACGGCCGTGACCGGGTCACCACCGGCTGGCAGCGGGTGTCCCTGCGCGCGCTCGACGCCGAACTCTCCTCGCCGTGGGAGCCGGTCCCGGCTTGCGACCGGCGGCAACCGGTGCGTCCGGGCGAAGTCATCGCGCTGGATGTGGCGCTGGGCCCGTCCGCGACGTTGTTCCGCGCCGGCGAGCAGCTGCGGTTTGTGGTGGGCGGCCGCTGGTTGTGCCCCCGCAACCCACTCACCGGCCAGTTTCCCGCGGCTTACCCCCACCCGCCGCGCGGTCTGGTGACGCTGCGCTGGGGCCCCCGCTATGACGCGCACCTGCTGATCCCGGAGATCCCCTGAGGTCGCGACAGCTTCGCGAGCAGGCGCAAAGTCGCACGGTTTCGTGCCGAAACGTGCGACTTTGCGACTGCTCGCGCAGGGGGAGGTGGGGTGCTCGCGGAGGGGGCGGGCGCCCGCGGGCCGAGTGCCCGCTAGATCCAGACCCCTTTGCCGACCGCGACCACACCGCCGGCGCTGATCGCGAATCGCTCCCGGTCCTTTTCCAAGTCCACACCGACCATTTCGCCGGGCCCGACGACAACGTTCTTGTCCAAGATCGCGTGACGCACTACCGCCCCGCGGCCCACGCGCGCTCCCGGCATGATCACGCTGCCCTCCACGATCGCCCCGTCGTCGACCACCACGTTGGACGACAACACCGAATTGCGCACCGACGCCGCCGAAATGATGCTTCCGGCACCCACCACGGATTCCTGGGCTGAGCCGCCGTTGACGAACTTGGCCGGCGCCAGATTCTCCGACTCTCCGCGGATGGGCCAGCGCTTGTTGTAGAGGTTGAACACCGGATGTACCGACACCAGATCCATATGCGCCTCGTAGAACGCATCCAGCGTCCCCACGTCACGCCAGTAGGCCCGGTCGCGGTCGGTGGCCCCCGGCACCTCGTTGTCGTTGAAGTCATAAACGGCGGCCATCCCGTCGGCCACCAGCCGCGGAATGATGTCACCACCCATATCGTGGTCGGAGTGGTCGTCGTCGGCATCTGCGCGGATCGCATCGATCAGCACCTTGGTGGTGAAGATGTAGTTGCCCATCGACACGAAGGTGCTCGCAGGGTCGTCGGGGGTACCGGGCGGATCGAGCGGCTTCTCGACGAAATTGCGGATCCGGCCGGACTCGTCGGAGTCGATGCAACCGAAGGCGCTTGCTTCGGTTCTGGGCACCCGGATGCCGGCCACCGTCGCACCGGCTCCGCTGTCGATGTGAAAGCGCACCATCTGCTCGGGGTCCATCCGGTACACGTGATCGGCGCCGAACACGACGATGTAGTCGGGGTCTTCGTCATGGATCAGGTTGAGCGATTGGTAGATCGCGTCGGCTGAGCCGGTGTACCAACGAGGTCCGAGGCGCTGTTGGGCCGGCACCGGGGTGATGTACTCGCCGGCCAGGCCTGACAGTCGCCAGTTCTGGGAAATGTGGCGGTCCAGCGAATGTGACTTGTACTGGGTGAGCACGCAGATCCGCAGGTAGCGGGCATTGACCAGGTTGGATAGCACGAAGTCGATCAGCCGGTAGGCCCCTCCGAAAGGCACCGCGGGCTTGGCGCGGTCGGCGGTCAAGGGATACAGCCGCTTGCCCTCACCACCGGCCAGCACGATGCCGAGCACGTGCGGCGCTTCCCTCATGGCACAAACCTATCGGCAGCTACCACGCGCTGCCACCGGTAGGGCCCGCATTGTCCATTCGCTAGACGACCGGATATTTAAGTTGGTGCAGTTAAGCCCCTTTCGGCCCATTCCTCACCAGCCCGGCATGCGAGCAGCGTGGCGGCCGAACTACCGTTCGGGTATGCGGGTGGCGATGATGACTCGGGAATATCCTCCGGAGGTTTATGGCGGAGCCGGCGTACACGTCACCGAACTGGTATCCCAATTGCGCAGGTTGTGCGCTGTCGATGTGCACTGCATGGGCGCCGACCGCCCGGGCGCCGTCGCCCACCAGCCCGACCCCCGGTTGCGTGCCGCCAATGCGGCACTGTCCACCTTGTCGGCCGATCTGATGATGGCCAACGCCGCCAATGTTGCCACCGTCGTGCACTCGCACACCTGGTACACGGGTATGGCCGGGCATCTGGCCAAGTTGCTCTACGACGTTCCGCACGTGCTGACCGCTCATTCGCTGGAACCCATGCGGCCGTGGAAGGCCGAGCAACTCGGCGGCGGCTACCACGTGTCTTCGTGGGTCGAACACACTGCGGTACTCGGCGCCGACGCTGTCGTCGCGGTCAGCTCCGGCATGCGCGACGACATCCTGCGGGTCTACCCCACGCTGGATCCACACGCCGTGCACGTGATCAGAAACGGAATCGATACCGAGTTCTGGCACCCGGCGGGCCCGGTCCACACCGGCTCAGTTCTCGAGGAGCACGGCGTCGACCCGAACCGGCCCATTGTCGCTTTCGTCGGGCGCATCACCCGGCAGAAGGGCGTGTCGCACCTGGTTGCCGCCGCGCATCGGTTCAGCCCCGACGTTCAACTCGTGCTGTGCGCCGGAGCACCCGACACTCCGGAAATCGCCGAAGAAGTCCGCTCAGCAGTTGCCAGGCTGGAGCGCAGCCGCACCGGGGTGTTCTGGATACGGGACATGCTCCACAAGACAAAGTTGCGCGAAATACTCTCGGCCGCAACGGTTTTCGTTTGCCCATCGGTTTACGAACCACTGGGCATCGTCAATCTGGAGGCGATGGCCTGCGCGACGGCGGTGGTGGCCTCCGATGTGGGCGGCATCCCGGAGGTGGTTGCCGACGGTGTCACCGGTTCATTGGTGCACTACGACGCCGACTATTCCGACGCCTTCGAGGCACGCCTTGCCGAGGCAGTCAACGCGTTGGTTGCCGACCGGGCGAAGGCGCAACAGTACGGCCGCGCAGGACGTCAACGCTGTATCGAGGAATTCTCGTGGGCACACATCGCCGAGCGCACGCTGGACATCTACCGGAAGGTGTGCGCGTGAAGCAGCTGGGTCACGCGTCTGCCGATCAGCTGGTGACGCCCTTCAGTTCGTCGCCCAGCGCGGCAGCCTCATCGGGCGTCAGCTCAACCACCAGACGGCCGCCACCTTCAAGTGGTACCCGCATCACGATGCCGCGCCCCTCTTTGGTTGCTTCAAGTGGACCGTCACCGGTCCGGGGCTTCATCGCCGCCATCGAGTGCTCCCTCCAGATTCGAGCTGGCCCGCACCCGCGGACCTGGTCGGCGCCGAGCATGCCCCGCCAGTAAATTTCCAGCCATACCCGACATTGAACTGCCAAATCACCCCTCCATTGTTCCCTATCCGGGAGAGCAGGTGCACAAAGACCCGCTTCTGAGGCCAACCTGACGCTTACCGAGCCCGTCGGGACGCCTTCGGCCGGACCCAGCAAGCGCGGATGTGATCGTCCACCATGCCGGTCGCCTGCATCAGCGCGTACGCGGTGGTGGGCCCGACGAAGCGGAATCCCCGCCGCTTGAGCTCGCGGGCCATCGCCTCAGATTCCGGGCTGGTAGAGGGAATTTCAGTCAAGTCAGCAAACCGGGGACGCGCGGGCGGCGCAAACGACCACAGCAGGTCTGAAAGGTCCTGTGCTGACCCCATGTCGAGCGCGGCGCGCGCATTGGCAATCGTCGATTCGATCTTGGCCCGGTTGCGCACGATTCCGTCGTCGGCCAGCAGCCGCTGCACGTCGGAGTCGGTGAAGCGGGCGACCTTGTCTATGTCGAACCCCTGGAAAGCCCGCCGGAAGTTGTCTCGCTTACGCAAGATGATCAGCCACGACAGTCCACTCTGGAATGCCTCCAAGCTCATGCGCTCGAACAACGCCGTGCCGTCTGTGAGCGGGTGGCCCCATTCCTCGTCGTGATACCTGCGGTACAGCTCAGCATCGGGCCCCGGTCGAACGACGGCCCAACCGCAGCGAACCAGGCCATCGTCTGCCGCGTCGCCATGCCCGCTCATGTCGGTCCGGAACGGTCCACCGCGACGACGTCCACGTCGGACACCTCGGCTTCCTCGGCCGGTGCCGACTCGGCGCCCGACGCTTGCAGGGCGGCCACCTGGCCGCGCAGTATCTCCAGCTCGCGACCCAGCCGGTCCAAAACCCAGTCGACTTCGCTGGTCTTGTATCCGCGTAATACCTGCGTGAACTTGACGGCCTCGACATCCGCGCCGGTAACGCCGTAGGCCGGCAACACGGTCGCCGTCGTCGCCCGGGGCAGCGGTGGCAGCTGCTCACCGCGGCCGAACAACAGGCTGGCTACGCCGAACAGCACGACCGCCACGACGGTCAGAACCACCAGGTAAAGCAACACCAATGCCACGCCGTCGATCTTGCCCTACCGCCCCGACAAGCAGCGCTCAGTAGTGCGTCAATGCGGCCGGAGCACACTCATCGGAGGGCGGTCGGCCAGCGACACCGGAGCCGTGTGCTGGGTGTAGTCATCGCCGACCGGAAAGAACTGGGTCAATCCGACACCGGAGTCGGGGATGCCGCAGCGGGAGAGCAGCGTCGCGATCACCTGCCGGCTCATCGCGCCCAATTCGTCCAGTGGCCGGTTGCGGTGTGCCCGCACACCTAGGTTGACCTGGGCGATCGCGTCCAGCCCCAGACGATCGAAGGTGTCCACCAGCAGGCCGATTTCCACGCCGTAGCCCGGAGCGAACGGCAGGGACATCAGCAGCTCGCGGCTGGCGGCGTATTCGCCGCCCAGCGGCTGCAAAATGCAACTCAGTTCGGGGCGCAGCGCCGCCAGCAGAGGCCGCGCCACCAGCTCGGTGACCCGCCCGCCTCCGGTGGAACCGGCATCCCCGCTCGCATCGGCGACCTGGAGCGGCCGCCGGTAGAAGCCCTTGACCAGGTGAATGCCCTGACCGGTGAGCAGCGGGCCTACCAGATAGGGCACAAACATGGGGTGCGGGTTGATCAGGTCCGAGTCGATGAACACCACGATGTCGCCGCTGGTGGCGGCCAGTGAGCGCCACAGCGCCTCGCCCTTGCCGGGCCGCGCCGGGAGCTCGGGCACGGCCTGCTCGCGGCTGACGACCCGGGCACCGGCTGCGATCGCCCGTATCCCGGTGTCATCGGTAGAGCCGGAATCCAGCACGATCAGCTCGTCGACCAGCCCATCCACCAGCGGTGTGATGCTGTCGATGACGGATTCGACGGATTCTTCCTCGTTGAGGGCCGGCAGCACCACTGAAATCGTCCGCCCCGCCTTGGCGGCGACGAGTTCGCTGATCGTCCAGCGCGGACGGTTCCAGCTGTGGTCGGCCAGCCAGCCATCGGCGGGTGGCGCGACCAGTACTTCATCCCGGGTGAGATCCAGTTCGGATGCCGTCATGCCAGTCCCCTCACGGTGCGCGTCGGCGGACGCATCCCCTGGATGGAGGCCACCATCTCCAGTACCCTCCTGGTCGCCGCGACCTGGTGGACGCGGAACATGTGCGCGCCGGCGGCTGCGGCCAGCGCGGTAGCGGCCAGTGTCCCCTCGAGCCGTTCGGTCACGTCCACGCCCAGAGTCTCCCCGACGAAGTCCTTATTGCTCAAAGCCATGAGCACAGGCCACCCGGTCTTAACAAGATCGGCCACGTGGCGCAACAGGAGCAGGCCGTGGAAGGTGTTCTTGCCGAAGTCGTGGGCGGGGTCGATCAGTATCCGGTCGCGGGCGACTCCGGCCGCAACGGCCCGCTCGGCGGCGGTGGTGACCTGGGCGATCACGTCGTCCACTACTCCGCGCGTAGTCGTACCGTAACGCACCCGGAAGGGCCGGGTACGCGGTAACGCTCCCCCGGTGTGCGCGCAGACGAGTCCTGCGTCGAATTCGGCCGCCACTTCTTGCAGCTGCTGGTCGACGCCACCCCAGGTGTCGTTGATGATGTCGGCGCCGGCGGCACAGGCGAGCCTGGCCACCTGGGAGCGCCAAGTGTCGACGCTGATCAGCTGGTCCGGGTAGGCACCGCGCAGCCACTCGACAAACGGCACCAACCGCGCGATCTCGGTGTCGGGGTCCACGGTCTCACCGGGACCCGCTTTGACCCCGCCGATGTCGATGACGTCGGCGCCCTCATCGATGGCGCGGTGCACGGCTTCGCGAGCCGCACCGTCGGCAAAGGTCGCGCCCTTGTCGTAGAACGAGTCCGGGGTGCGGTTGATGATCGCCATGATCAGCGCGCGATCACCCGCAACGGGCCGACCGCACAGGGATGAACGCACATCTCCATAGTGCCTGCTCAATCAGGATCGACGGCATCGAGTGTGCAGTGACGGCATCCAGTGTGCGTTCACGGCGAGGAAATCGCGATTCCACCACTACAGCCGCACACTCGATGCGGTGAAAGCACACTCAAGGTTGGCCGCCCCAGGCGGGCGACACCCAAGGGTGCATGCGGAGGTTCGGCCGTGCGGTCACTTGACGGCCCGGCCCGATCGGTCGCGCGCCGTCCCAGGCTTTCAGCCCTGCGGTCGCTTCCCGGCGGCCACTTCCCCGGGATATTCGTCGTAGAACGTCACATAGCCTTCTTTGCGGCCCGCCAGCACGTACAGCGGGTCCTCGACATCGGATCCGTACGCCTGCTTGCGCAGCTCCACCTTGCGGCTCTTGAACGTGGTGGTGTGTTCCAGGGATTCGACCAGCCGCACGAAGAGCGGCAACGCATAGGCGGGCAGCTTGTCGTACACCGCACGGGCCAGGGACTGCCCGTCAAACTCCCTGCCCTCGCGCAACTTGATGGCGGCCATGCCGGCCCGCCCACCGGTGTCGGGCACCTCGACTCCGAAGACCGTGCACTCTTCGACATTGGGATCTGTCGCCACCGCGGCCTCGACCTGGGTAGTGGCGACGTTCTCGCCCTTCCACCGGAAGGTGTCACCCAACCGGTCGACGAAGGCCGCGTGGAACAAGCCCTGCGGGCTCATCACATCACCGGTGTTGAACCAGCAGTCGCCCTCTTTGAAAGCGTTGCGCACCAACTTCTTTTCGCTTGCCGACTTGTCGGTGTAGCCGTCGAACGGCTGCAGCCGGTTGACCGGACTGAGCAACAGGCCGGGCTCGCCGGCGGGCACCCGGCGCACCCGCCCGGCCGCATCGCGCACGGGCTCACCGGTGTCCGGATCGTATTCGACGTAGGCCAGCGGCATCGGCGAAATCCCGGTGCTGCGAGGCACATTGAAGATGTTGATGAACGCGGTGGTGCCTTCGCTGGCGGCATAAAACTCGCAAACACGTTCGATGCCAAAGCGTTTGGTGAATTGGTCCCAGATGTCCGGGCGCAGGCCGTTGCCGGCGATCACGCGGATCTGGTGCTTGCGGTCGGTCGGCTTGGCCGGCTGGTTGAGCAGGTAGCGGCAGACCTCGCCGATGTAGATGAACGCGGTGGCACGGGCCTCGATCACCTCGTCCCAGAACCGCGACGCCGAGAAGGACTTGCCCAGCGCCAGCGTCGCGCCGGAGTTGATCACCGACGACACCGCGACCGTCAGCGCGTTGTTGTGATAGAGCGGCAGGCAGCTGTACAGCGTGTCGGAACTCTTCAACCGCAGCCCCAGGCCGCCGAACGCGCCGAGCGCCTTGAGCCAGCGGTAGTGCGTCATCACGCTGGCCTTCGGATATCCGGTGGTGCCGGAGGTGAAGATGTAGAAGGCGGTGTCCCTCGCCCGCACCGTGGTCGCTGACGCCGGGTTGGTGGCGGGGGCAGCGGCGGCGAACCGCGCCAGGTCTTCCACCGTCAGCACGTCACCCGCCGAACCGCCGGATTCGCTGACGGCACTGACCAGGTCGGATTCCGCGATGAGCACCTTGGCATCCAGCAAACCCAGGCTGTGCGCCAGGACGTCGCCGCGCTGGTGGTAGTTGAGCATGCCGGCCACCGCGCCGCACTTGACGACGGCCAGCATCGTCAGTACCGCGTTAGGCGAGTTGCGCAGCATGATGCCGACGACGTCGCCCGGCCCGACCCCGCGCGCGGCCAACGCGGCGGCGTACCGGTTGGCGGTGGCGTTGGCTGCACGGTAGGTGAGCTCCTGATCTCCGAACCGCAAGAAGATCCGGTCGGCGTAGCGAGCGGCCCGGTCCTGGAACACCGACGCGATCGACGTCCTGGAGCTGGGCCGGGCCAGCAGGCCGCCGACCCCGCGCGCGATCGACGGCGCATCGGCGATGAGTCCGGGCACCCGCAGTGCGATATCGGTCAGCTTGACTCGCGCGCGTGCGTGTTGATCGGACACGTGATCCCTCGCTTCGTTAGTACCCGCTTGGCCGGTCGAAATCGGGTGCGCAAACTTCTAGCGCCTCGCCGACCTTATCGACCACAACCAGCCGATCGACGGCGGCCTGTGAGATGTAGCCGCTGTCAACCAGTCCGTAAACCCAAGCGCGCACGACGTCGTAGTGGCCCCAGGGGTCCAGCAGCACAATGGGCTTGTCGTGTTCCCCGAGATACCCCTCGGTCCATGCGCTCAGCAGTTCGTCGAGGGTGCCGACACCCCCCGGCAATGCGATGAACGCGTCAGCCCTTTCTTCCATGACCTGTTTGCGCTCGCGCAAGGTGCTCGTGACGATCAGTTCGTCTGAGTCGTGGTCGGCCAATTCACGGTCCAGCAGCATCGTGGGAATCACGCCGATGGTCCAACCGCCGTGGGCCCGTGCCGCCGAGGCCACCGCACCCATCGCCGACACGTGACCGCCGCCCCACACCAGCGTCCAGCCCCGTTCGGCAATGGCGGCACCGACCGAGGCGGCGAGCTCCAGCAACTCAGGATGTGTCGGTGAAGCGGCACAGTAGACCGCGACCGTCCACTGGGCGCCGCTCGCGGGAGACATATCCGAAAACGTAGACCAACCCTGCAGAGGCCGCGTAACGAACGCGGGCCATAGACTCCCAACGGTGCCGATTCGTTGGAACGTCCCCCAGCACACAGTCGCGCTGCAGCGGCTGACGACAGCTCTTTCCGACACGGGTGGGGCTGTCGTGCTCGGACCCGACGGCGTCGGTAAATCCACCTTGGCGCGCTTGGCGGCCGAGGAGTTCTGCGGACATCACCCGACCACCAAAACCCGCTGGGTCATCGGCACCCCGGCCGAACGCGTCGTGCCGTTCGGCGCGTTCGGCCACCTAATCGACTTTCTGGGCTGGGGGGCCGACATCGGCAAGCCGGCCGCGTTGCTGCGCGCCGCCCGCACCTCGCTCACCCGCGCGGCCGAACAGGGCGATCTGCTACTCATCGTCGATGAGGCACACGACCTGGACATCCTGTCGGCAACGCTGGTGTACCAGTTGGCCCTCACGCGCGCAGCCCGCATGATCGTCACCGCCCGTGCCGAGGCGGCGCCGGCGGCGATCGCGGCGTTGTGGACCGACGGCCTGCTGGACCGGATCGAGCTGGAGCCGCCCGGTGGGGTGACGACAGCGGCCGAGGTCGACGAGTTCCTCACCGAGTTGCCGAGTCCGGCGCGCTCGGTGGTGGAGTTCCTGTCCATCCTGGAGCCGCTCACGCTGGACGATTTGAACGCTCTGGCCGGCGACGGCGCGGTGAGCCAGGCCGAGGAGTTGGGGGCCGCCGAGACTCGAATCCGCAACCATGAAGACCAGCGCCCGGTGGTCTACACCGCGCACCCGCTGTTCGCCGTGCGCGCACGTGCGCTCATGGGCGCCGACGGGACGCGACGACGACGCACTGAGGTGGTGAGGCTGCTGACACAGCATCCGTCAGAACACCTCAGCGACCGGCTCCGCCTGGCGTCCCTGGCTCTTGACTGCGACGTCCCGCAACCGGTCAACGAGGTCACGGCGGCCGCACAGCAGGCGCTGCGGCTGGGCGATTTGCGGCTTGCCGAGCGATTGGCGCGCGCGGCAGTGGATCGGTCCGGCGGACTTGATGCCCGCCTGGTGCTGGGCCAGGCGCTTGCCTGGCAGGGGCGGGGGCGTGAGGCCGGTGCCGTGCTCGCGGCGGTGGATTCCGCCGACTTGACCGAAAGCGAGCTCATGGCATGGGCAGTGCCGCGGGCAGCCAACCAGTTCTGGATGCTGGGCGAGCCCGAACGTGCCACAGCCTTTTTGCAGACGACGCGAAATCGGGTCACGGAGCCCGCGGCACGCACGGTGCTGGATGCGCTAACCGCCACCTTCGCCATGAACGCCGGCAACCTGGAGCGGGCCGTCACCTTGGCGACGGACGTGCTCTCCCGACCCTCCGTCGACGACATGGCCGTTGCGTGGGCAGCAAGCGCCGCCGCGTTGTCGTCGGCGCGGATGGGCCGGTTCGACACAGTGCAGTCGATGGCCGAAAAAGCCACCGCAGCGGAGCATCCCGGGCTGCTGCGGTTCACGGTGGGACTCGGTCAGATCACGTCGCTGCTGATGTCCGGTGAGGTCGCCCAGGCACAGACGCTGGCGCAGCAGTTCACCGACTTCGCGGAATTGCAGCAGCCCGGCCGGGCCATCGGCGAGGTGCTGCTGGCTTACGTGCTCCTCACTAAAGGCGAATTCGACACTGCCGCAGCGATTTTGGAGCCCGCCGCCGCAGAACTCGAGCGCACCGGCTACTCCTGGGGCCCGTTGTCACTGATGTTGCTGGCGACGGCGATCGCCCGCCAGGGCGACCTCCCCGGCTCGGCAAAAGCGTTGCGCCGCGCAGAATCGCGGCACGGCACCAAGTCGGCGCTGTTCGCTCCCGAACTCGGGATGGCACGCGCCTGGACCAGGGCCACCGCGCGCGACCATACCGGTGCCGTCGCCGCGGCGCGCGAGGCGGCCCGTGCCGCCGAGCGATCCGGCCAATCGGCGGTGGCATTGCTGGCCTACCACGACGCGATTCGACTGGGTGACCGGCGAGCGGCGGACCCGATTACCCGCTTGGCGACCAAAATCGATTGTGCCGTAACCAACATGGTTGTCAGGCATGCGAACGCGCTGGTCGCCGGCGACGCGGCCGCCTTGGGGGTGGTGGCTGACGAACTGGCCGCAACCGGGATGCATGCCGCGGCTGCGGATGCGCTCGCGCAAGCCCGACGACTCCAACGCTAACCGCTCAGATACTTGCGCAGCATGTCCGCCGCGGCGGTGATCTGAGCAACCGGCACCCGTTCGTCGCGGCGATGCGCCAGATTCGGGTCGCCGGGGCCGTAGTTCAGCGCCGGGACACCGCGCGCGGCGAACCGCGAGACGTCGGTCCATCCGTACTTCGCCCGAACCTGGCCCCCCGCCGCCTGCAGCAGGGACTTGGCGGCCGGTGCCGACAGACCGGGCATCGCCCCGGCTGCGGAATCTGTCAATTCGATGGACACGTCCAGCCCGCCGAACACCTCCTGGACATGCTGCAGTGCGGCCTGGGGTGAGCGGTCCGGCGCGAAGCGGAAGTTGACCGTGACCGAGGCGGCATCCGGTATGACGTTCCCGGCGACGCCGCCGTCGACCCGTACCGCCGAAAGCCCCTCGCGATACACGCAGCCGTCGATGTCGATGCTGCGTGCCTGATACGCCGCCAGCCGGTCCAGCACCGCGCCGAGCTTGTGAATCGCGTTGTCGCCCAACCAGGATCGTGCCGAATGTGCGCGAGTTCCCGCGGCGCTGACGACCACGCGCAAAGTCCCTTGGCAACCCGCTTCGATGAAACCTCCGGTGGGCTCGCCCAAGATAGCGACGTCGGCCGACAGCCAGTCCGGCAGCTCGCGCTCAAGGCGGCCCAAACCATTTGCGGCCGAATCGATCTCCTCGCAGTCATAGAACACCAACGTCAGGTCGTACGCCGGTTCGGCGACGGTGGCGGCCAGATGAAGGAAAACGGCGTCGCCGGATTTCATGTCCGAGGTACCGCAGCCGTACAGGTCACCGTTCTCGATCCTGCTGGGCAGGTTGCCGGCCACCGGGACGGTGTCCAGGTGCCCGGCCAGCAGCACTCGCGCCGGCCTGTCCAGCGCCGTGCGGGCAAGCACGGCGTTGCCGTTGCGGACGATTTCGAAGCCGGTGGTCTGGGCCTGCAGCGCGGCCGCCACCTCGTCCGCGATGCGCGCCTCGTCCCGCGACTCGCTGGGAATATCGACCAGCGCCGCGGTCAGCTCAACAGGGTCTCCGCGCAAGTCCAGCACGGGTCTCAGCCTAGTCGGCCGAGCAGTCGCAAAATCGCATCCAGGAGGCGATCGGCATGCGATTCTGCGTCTGCTCGGCGGCCGAAGTACCCTTGTCGACCGTGACTGGAGCTGCAGGTATCGGCCTGGCGACCCTCGCCTCCGACGGATCTGTCCTGGATGTATGGTTCCCCACCCCGGAACTGACCGACTCGGAGACCACCGCGACGTCACGGCTGGCGTTGTCCGATGTGCCCGCCGAACTGGGGGCGCTCGTCGGCCGCGACGACGACCGCCAGACCGAGACGATCGCGATCCGCACCACCATCGCGTCGCTGGACGACGCGGCCACCGACGCTTACGACGCCTACCTGCGGTTGCATCTGCTCTCACACCGCCTGGTGGCACCGCATGGACTGAACGCCGGCGGATTGTTCGGGGTATTGACCAACGTGGTGTGGACCAACCGGGGCCCCTGCGCGGTCGAGGGCTTCGAGGCGGTGCGGGCGCGGCTGCGCCGACTCGGGCCGGTGACGGTGTACGGCGTGGACAAGTTCCCGAGGATGGTCGATTACGTACTGCCTTCGGGAGTGCGCATCGCCGACGCCGACCGGGTGCGACTCGGTGCCCACCTGGCCCCCGGCACGACGGTGATGCACGAGGGTTTCGTCAACTTCAACGCCGGCACCCTGGGTGCCTCGATGGTCGAAGGCCGCATCTCGGCGGGCGTCGTGGTGGGCGACGGCTCCGATATCGGTGGTGGCGCCTCCATCATGGGCACGCTGTCCGGCGGTGGCGCGCAAGTCATTTCAATTGGAAAGCGCTGCCTGCTGGGAGCAAACGCCGGTCTGGGCATCTCACTGGGTGACGACTGTGTGGTCGAGGCCGGGCTTTATATTACTGCGGGCACCAAAGTGACTATGTCCGAAGGGAATTCGGTCAAGGCCCGAGAACTCTCCGGCGGGAACAACCTACTGTTCCGGCGCAACTCGCTGACCGGTGCGGTCGAGGTGGTGTCCCGCGACGGTCAGGGTATTGCGCTCAACGAGGAATTGCACGCAAACTGAGCGGTTTTCGCCGCAGGCTCGGCGAGCGTGAGCCCTTTGGTCTCCGGCAGCAGATACGTGGCGACCAGGCTGGTCAACGCCAGAGCCGCCATCATCAGTCCGACCGCCGAGGGGCCGTAGTGCGCCGAAAGAGGACCGGCGATCAGCGGCGGCACCGCCCCGCCGACGATGCCGGCGAGATTGATCGACAGCGCGGTGCCGGTGTACCGGTAGCGCGTCGCGAACAGTTCCGGGACGAATGAGGTGACGGGCCCGAAAACGGCACCGTCGACCACGAACAGCCCGACGATTGCCACCGCGAACATGACGGTACTGCCGGAGTCGATCAGCGGCATGACCAGCAGCGACCACGGCACGCCGATGGCCCAACCCACCAGAATGACTCCCCGGCGCCCGTATCGATCGCACAGAGTCGACGCCAGCGCCGCCGACCCGCAACACGCCAACCCGCCGAGCGCACCTACCAGCAGGATGACGTTGCGCGAGTACCCGAGATGCGTGTGGGCGTAGGCGGTGAGGTAGGTGCTCGCCAGATACGCCACCCCGAAGCAACCGAGCACCGAGCCGGCGGCGAGCACGATCTCACGACGTTGCAGCCGCAGGACTTGCGCGAGTGGCGTCACCGCGACGTTCTCGAACTGCTGCTGGGCGAACACGGGGGTCTCCCCGATGTTCAGCCGCACGTACAACGCGATCGCGATCAGTACCGCGCTGAACAGAAACGGGATGCGCCATCCCCAACTCATGAACGCCGAACTTCCCTCTCCGATCGTGAAGTTCACGCCCAGGAAGGTCAGACTGGTCACCACCATCGCGATGCCGCCACCGATCACGGTGAACATGCCGTAACGCCCGCGTTTGTCGCCCGGCGCGGTTTCGGCGCTCAGCAGCGCCGAACCCGCCCACTCGCCGCCGACCGCGAAGCCCTGCAACAGCCGCAGTGTGATCAGAATCAGCGGCGCTAAGGCGCCGACGGTGGCGGAACCGGGAACCAGGCCGACCATCACGGTGGACACGGCCATGATCATCAAGGTGGCGACCAGGGTCCTCTTGCGTCCGAGCCGATCTCCGAAGTGGCCGAAAACCGCGGCGCCGACTGGGCGTGACAGGAAGGCGGTGGCGAATGTCCCCATCGAGGCGACGGTGGCCATCGTCGGACTGAGGTGCGGGAAGAAGACGGTGGGAAACACCAGTGCCGCCGCGGTGCCGTAGATGAAGAAATCGTAATATTCCACGGCCGAGCCGACCAGGCAGGACAGAGCGACCCGCCGCATAGTTGACTGACCTGCCCGGTACACAGCGACTGAGACTATGGCGTCAAACCCGCTGAACGCCGTGAACGCGCTGCGAACATACTGAATTGCGTCGTTTCTGTGTCACCACAGTTTGGGCGAGCGATACACGTTGGCGGGGTCGTAGTCGGTTCCCGTCCTGGCGACGTCGCCCACCGCGCGCAGCATTCGCTGCAGCTCAGCCAGACCCGCATCGCCGATGCGGCCGGCGATTTCGCGGTCGAGCTCGGTCGCAGCCCGCCGGCGTGCGGTCACGTATTCGAGCGCCTTCGGCGTAAGCAGCACCACCTTCTCGCGCTGGTCGGTGGTCGATGGTGTGGTCTCCAAATAGCCATCCCGGCACAGTTCGCCCACCAGCTTGCTGGCCGCCTGACGCGACACGTCGAACTGTCGCCCCATCTCCGAAATCGTCATCGGGCCCGGCTGCGCATACAGAGCGAACACGTAATTCATCGCAAAGCGCCGCTCGGCGTAACCTGCGGTTTCCATCTCGGTGTCAATCCGGTGGACGTAGCTCCACCAGGTCATGCGCAGGGCTTGACCCAGTTCGGTCTGGGGCGACCGCGGCCCCGGCTGGTCAATCACTGTTGACAACCTACCGCAGCGAACCTACAGTTCGATATTGTCAACCATAATTGACATTATCCGCAACGAAGGGAGTCGAAATGTCCAAGATCCGCACCTTGTCGGCGGGCGTGCTGTGCGCCGCCGGGCTGTCGCTGGCCGCAGCGCTGACCGGACCGGCGGTGGCCGCAGCTGCCCCCGGCCAGCCCAACGCGGGGCCGATGCACGGACCGGTCGCGCCGATGCGCCCGACCCCGCCGCCGACCCACCCGATCTACCATTACACCGATGACGTGACCCACCCGGTCTGGTCGGTCACCCACCCGTTCTGGGCACTGTTGCCCTAGCCGGTATCGGGGCGCGATGGTGTGCGCGGCACCAGCACAGCGGCGCCGCGCACCTCACGCCCCCGCGGGCTATCCGGCGGCCGGACTGCGCGGCATCACGTAGGCGCGGGGCGGGACGCGTAGCGCGTTGCTCAGGCTCATGCCGCTTCCGGACCTGCCGCCGAGCTGGCCCATCGGTAGCCCGCCCGGCATGTGCTCCGGCGCATGTTCAGCGGCACCGGCCACGTTGGTCAGTGCACGGGCAGCCGGTGTGACTGCCTGGTTTGCCGTGGCCCAGCTCTTGGGGACCGACAGTTCACCGACCGACGCAGCCCGCCCCAGTGTTGCGGCAACCCCGGCACCGCCTGGAGAACCCACCGCGTTACCTAGCGCGGCCGCGGATTGCGCCGCGTTTTCGGCCGCACCCTGTACCGCCTTGGCCGCAGCGGGCGCCATCCCCCGTATCAGCGAACTCGCCGTATTGGTCATCGAGACCTCGGAATTGAGCATCGATACGTGGTTGTTGACCATCGACACGATGTTGCTGATTGGCGACAGGTGAGGGGTAATGGCTTTCCATCTCTCGCTCAGCCACGACATCTGTGAAGAGCCTTGCTGGGCCGGGGCACCCACCTGCGCCGGGGCCGCCAGCTGCTGCAACGCCTGAGGCACGTCGGACATCAGCTGCGAAGCGGCGGCGGATTCTGTCGCCTGCTCGACGGCGACCGACTGCTCCGCGACGCCGCCTGCGCTGGTGATCTCCGGGGCCTCCTCGAACATTGTCAGCGTCTCGGCCGCGGCCGCCGCGGTGCCGGCGTAGCCGTACATCGCAGCGGCATCCTGGGCCCACATCTCGCTGTACTCGGCCTCGGCGAGCGCGATCGCCGGGGTGTTCTGACCGAAAAGGTTGGTTGCGATCAGCACCATCAACCGGGTGCGGTTCTCGGTGATCGCGACCGGCGGCACGGTCATTGCGAACGCCGCCTCGAACGCTGCCGCGGTGGTCCTGATCTGGTTGGCGGTCAACTCGGCCTGTGCAGCGGTGACGTTGACCCACGCCAGGTACGGCGACGACGCGGCAACCATCAATGCGGCCGAGGAACCGACCCACGGCCCGACCGTCAGCCCCCAGACCACCGATCGCACCGAGGATGCCGCCGAATACAGATCGACGGCCAGGCCTTCCCACATTTCCGCAGCGACCAGCAGCGAGCCGGCGCCGGGGCCGGTGTACATCCTCCCGGAGTTGACCTCCGGTGGTAATGCGCCGAAATCCATGTCGTTAGACCCCTATCGCCTCAGAGGGCGGCTGCCGCGTTGGCGGCTTCGGTGATCGCGTAGGAGCCGGCACTGGTGGCAAGGGTGGCTACGAACTGCTCGTAGATCGCGGCGGCTCTGGCACCAACCGCTTGATACATCGCCGCGTGACTGGCGAACTGCGCTGCGGCGAGCAATGACACCTCGTCGGCGGCTGGTGGGAGGACTCCCGTCGTGGGTGCGGCGGCAGCCGCGTTGCTCGCGTTGGTGGCAGCTCCGATGCTCTGCAGAACATCGGCGGCCGCGGCCAGCATCTCCGGTTGTGCGGTCACGAATGACATGCGCTCAAGCTCCTTCAGGGATTTGTTGGCTGTGGTGATCGTCACTGACTGCGTTGGTGGTGACGGACTGACGCCAATGATCGACGGGCGGGCGGCGGCCGCGATAGGCCAATAAATCTCAATCACTGTGCGCCGAAGTGCACTGTGCACCCCGCGACACACCGGTCGGGTGTTTCTCACCAATCGGCGCTTCAGGACGGTGCATATTGCACACATCAACTCTCAGCATATGCATCTGTTGCCGGCCGCCATAGTGCGCTACCATCCGCCGATTCGACCTATTGCGCTGTGCTGCAAGTCATTCAATGCACCGGCTGAGGTTGTGGTATGTACGCGCTGATGCGGCCACCAGAATCTGATTCGGCTTCGGCGCGCCCCTCCCCCGCTCATCGTCCTGTTCCGAATACGCATGGGCCACTTGCGGTTAAATCCCGCCGAACAGTCCGAACAAAAAGTGCGGTCCCAGCGGCCGGGCATTAAAATCAGCGCGTGGCATGGCAAAAACCCTCGCCGCGCATCCGTGAGCTCATCCGCGAGGGAGCGCGTCTTGCCCTGAACCCGGGCCCGGAGTGGATCGAGCAACTCGACCGCGCCACCATCGCAGCCAACCCCGCCGTTGCCGCCGACCCGGTGCTCGCGAAGGTCATCCAGAAGGCCAACCGGGCCAACCTGGTGCATTGGGCGGCAGCCAACATGCGCGATCCCGGTGCTCCGGTGCCGGCGAACCTCGGCACCGAACCCCTCCGCATGGCGCGGGATCTGGTGCGCCGCGGACTGGACGCGCTGGCACTCGACATCTATCGAATCGGTGAGTACATGGCGTGGCGGTTGTGGATGTCGATCGCCTTCGACCTCACCTCGGATCCCGACGAGCTGCGGGAGTTGCTCGACGTGTCGGCGAAGTCCGTCAACGAGTTCATCGAGGCCACGCTGGCCGGCATTGCCGCACAGGTACAGCGGGAGCACGACGAGCTGACCAGGGGCACGCACGCCGAACGCCTCGAAGTGGTCGGGCTCATCATCGACGGTGCGCCGATGAGTCGCGACCGCGCCGAGGCGCGGCTGGGCTACGCACTGGCCCGCCACCACACGGCCGCCATCATCTGGAGCGACGAGTTCGACGGCGACCACAGTGATCTCGACCGCGCCGCCGATGCCTTCTGCCGCGCAGTAGGTTCGGCGCGACCGCTGACTGTGGTCGGCGGGCTCGCCAGCCGGTGGGTGTGGGTGGCCGACGCCCAGGGGCTTGACATCGACGACGTCCGCGCCGCGGTAGCCGACACGCCAGGCGTGCGCATCGCCGTCGGAACCAGTGCATTCGGACTCGAGGGGTTCCGCCGCAGCCACCTCGAGGCACTGACCACCCAGCGCACGCTGGCCCGTCTGCAGTCAGATCAGCGCGTGGCATTCTTCGCCGATGTGCAGGTGGTCGCGCTGATCACCCAAAATCCGGACGCTGCCCGCGAGTTCGTCACCAGCACGCTAGGTGATCTGGAGTCGGCCAGCCAGGAGCTGCACACCACGCTGCTGGCTTTCATCAACGAACAGTGCAACGCCTCCCGGGCCGCGAAGCGCCTCAACACGCACCGCAACACGTTGCTGCGCAGACTCGAGTCCGCGCAACGCCTGCTGCCGAGACCCCTCGATCACACGTCGGTGAACGTGGCGGTCGCGCTGGAGACAGTGCAATGGCGGGGCACCAAGAACCACAAAAGCGGTCGTGACAACAGCATGCCGGCCTGATCCTCAGCCGTCGGTCAGCAGCTGTTTCTTGAGCACCTTGCCCAGCGCGTTGCGCGGCAAAGACTCGACGAACCGCACCTCGCGTGGCCGCTTGTGGACCGAAAGTTGTTGCGCGACATAGTTGATCAACTCGTCAGGGTCAGCAGAGCCGACGACGTACGCGACGATCCGCTGCCCCAGGTCCTCATCGGGGGGTCCGACCACGGCCACCTCGTCCACGCCCGGATGCCCGAGCAGTACCGTCTCGATTTCACCCGCACCGATCCGGTATCCACCCGACTTGATCAGGTCGACGGATTCGCGCCCGACGATTCGGTGCATACCGCCGTCGTCGACGACCGCGACGTCTCCGGTGCGATACCAGCCTTCGGGGTCGAACGCCTCGGCGGTTGCCTCGGGCCGGTTCAAGTACCCGTCGAACAAAGTGGGACCCCGAACCAGAAGCTTGCCAACGGTTTCCGCGTCATGGGGCACCGCTTGGCCGTGGTCGTCGATCAGCCGTGTCTGCACGCCCGCCAGCGGTAGACCCACCCAGCCTGGGCGCCGTTCCCCGTCGGCGCGGGTCGAGAGGGTGATCAGCGATTCCGAGGTGCCGTACCGTTCGATGGGCCGGTGCCCGGTCAACCGCTCGAGGCGCTCGAACACCGGCACCGGCAGGGCGGCGCTACCGGACACCAGCAACCGCGCCGGCCGTAGCGCCTCGGCGGCAGCGGCATCGGCCACCACCCGCGACCACACCGTCGGGACCCCGAAATACAGCGTGCCTCTTGCGGCCGCGTAGCCGGCAGGCGTGGGTTTTCCGGTGTGCACGAAGCGATTTCCCACCCGCAGCGAACCGAGCAAGCCGAGCACCAGGCCGTGGACGTGATAGAGCGGCAGACCGTGCACCAACACGTCGTCGGGGGTCCACTGCCAGGCTTCGGCCAACGCGTCCAGGTCGGCGGCAATCGCCCGCCGACTGACCTGAACGCCTTTGGGCAACCCCGTCGTGCCCGAGGTGTAGACCACCATGGCCACCGAGTCCGGTGACGGTTCGGGATAGCGGTGCCAGGACCGCGCGTGCAGACGAACCGGAATGTGCGGCAAGCCTTCCGGGTCCTCGGGAACCGGTCCGAGCCACGCCTGGGCCCCCGAATCGGTGAGCATGTGGCGACGTTCGGCGACCCCGACGTCGGCAGGCACCGGGACCACGGGCACCCCCGCGATCAGGCAGCCGGTGACCGCGAGCACCGTCGCTGCCGTCGGACTGGCCAGCACCGCGACGTTATGCGCGCCGGCCACCCGTTCGGCCACCGACGTCGCGGCGCCGATCAGATCACTGCGGCTGAGTGTGAACCCGTCGATGCGCACCGCGTCGGGGATGTCGGCGGCGGTCGCGGCCGCGGGATTCAGCGAGGTCAGCAGCACGCCAGAGACGCTACCCGTGCGGCGTGGGGAATAGCGGGCGCAGTGCCGCCGGCGGCCGGAACGGGGTCCAGGTGCCGGCCGGCTGAGCCAAACGATCCGCGATCGCCCAGATGGTGGCCGGATGATGGCCGTAACCGATGTGGCTGCTGAGCACTGCGATGTTCTCGGCGCGCTCCGACGGGGATTCGACGCAGGTCTGCCACGCCACCATCCCGTCATAGCGCGAGTAGATCGACGTCGCCGGCACCAGCAGCGGCTCGTTCTCCATCGCCAGGGGCAACTCGTATCGCTCGGCATGGATGCGGGCAAACAAGTTGAAGTGACGGGCCGCACGGGACTGGTCTTCGTGCTGCATCCGATACGGGCTGCCCAGCGTGATCACCTGACGCACCGCCGACGGATTTCGGCGGGCCAGTCCGCGGGCGAAGATGCCGCCCAGGCTCCAGCCGATCAGGCTGACCCGGGCGTCGTACCTGTCGTTCAGCTCGTCGAGCAGGGCGGACATCCCCGCCACGGCTTTGGTGGTGGGCCCGATGTTGATGCCGAGACCCCAGCCGTGCGCTCGGTACCCGAGCCGGCTCAGCAGGCGGCGGAGGGTCCATGTGGTGGCGTCACCGGCCAGCAGACCGGGCAGTACCAGGACCGGATGCCCGTCACCGGTGGGCAGTTTGCGCCGCAGCGGCAGCGCGGTGATCAACTGGCCGTACTCGACCACGGCGCGCGGGATGTCGGTAAGCCAGAGCCCCAATCCCGGGGCCATCGCGGTGGTGTGGCCCGGCGATTCGGCGCGCGCGTCGTCCAGTTCCGCGGCTTCGGCCGGCATGATCACGCCACCTCGTCCCAGACCTTCATCAAGGTGGCCAGGATCTCCTCCCCGCGACCGAGTCCGGCCAGATGGCTTTCGCCTGGCAGGTGAAACAGCTCGGCATTGGGAAGCCGCGACACGACGTGCTCCCCGTGCGAGAAGGGGATGATGTGGTCGTGGTCGCCATGCCACCAGCGCACCGGGACCGTCACCTCGCCGAGGCGAAATCCCCAATCGCGGGCGAACACGATCACATCGTTGAAGGGTGCCGCAAGCTGCTTGCGGCTGCCGTTGAGCAGGTCGTCGAGGAACATCGCCTTGAACTCGGGCCGGGTCAGCAGATGACGGTCGGCCTCGGGCGAGAGCAGGGCGTAGACGTCGAGTGCGGGCGAGGCGATCGGGCGGGCAGCCCGGATCAACAGGCTGGCGCCGACCCGCAGCGGATTACCTCCGAGCCGCAGCAACGGCGCAACCCGCAGCCCGAAGTCCATCAGGCCACCGCTGATGGCGTCCGGGCCATGCGTGGGCGCCACGCCGCCGAGCACCCCGGCGGCCACCACCCGGCCCGGCAGGCCCGCCGCGCAGGCGAGCGCGTACGGGCCACCTCCGGACAGGCCGACAACGGCCATCTTTTCGATACCCAGCGTGTCGGCGATGGCGCGCAGGTCGTCGGCGAAGGCGGAGACGGCCTCGTACTGGTAGGGGGTCGACGAGCCGATGCCGGGCCGGTCGACACCGATGAGACGGATCTTGTGGTGGTCGGCGTAGACCCGGGCCTCGGTGGGGATCTGGCGGCGCGCGCCGGGCGTGCCGTGCAACCAGAAAACTGCCCGTCCCTGCGGCGCGCCAAATTCGGCGAAGCCGATCTGCCGGTCTTCGGCGACGGCGATGCTTCCTTCGATCTTGGGGCGGGCAATCGCGACAACCATGCCGTGCAGCTTGTCATGCGGAACGGACGTGGTGCACCCCTTTGCACGGGTTTCCGCACGTGATATCAGATACACTTCCGCATCAGATGACGGATCTGCGCAGTTCAGATGTGGTCAATCGTTGGCCAGGTAGATGACGCGATACCAGCACCGCACCGATTCGTCAGCGGTGTCGCACTCCTGGATCGGGGTGGCGCCGGCCAGCCGGATGTCGGTCAGCTGCGGGTTCTGCATGCGGATGTAGTCCTCGAGCTGGGCATCCCGCGCGTCGTCGCCAAGGTCACTGTCGGCAAGCGCTTCGCCCTCGCACCTCTTCCATGTCACTCCGCCACGGTAGATCCTCAGCCATTGAGCACTCGCTCCCCGATCACCCGTTGCGTACGAAGCTCGGCAATGTCGTCGTCGGACAGTCCCAGGCCACGCAGAATCTCCGCGTTGTGCTGGCCCAGCGTGGGCGCGCCCGTACGGTGGTGGCGTGTCGGGCCGGGGGTGATGCGAAACGGCCAGCCGGGAAACCGGCGCCGTCCGGTGACGGGGTGGTCGAATTCCTCGTAGAACCGTCGGGCGTCGAGCTGAGCGAACTCGAACATCTGGTCCGCGGTGGTCAGTCGTTCGGCTGGGATGCCCTGCGCCCGAAGGCATTCGACGAGAGCGTCGGCTTCCTGGGTGCGGGTCCAGCCGGTGACGATATCGTCGAAAGTGTCGTGGCCGAGCTCGCCGGTGTCGGGTATCGACAGCGCCACCCAGACGCCGTCCTCGACGGTCGGATAGACGCCCTGCAGGTAGCCGCGCCGGCGATTGCCGTCCCGCGGCCTGACGACGCCGTTCATCGAATACTCGATCACCGGTTCAGCGGTGACGCACGCGGCGACCTCAATCTGCGCGATCTCGATCAGCTGTCCCGCGCCGGTGCGGCGCCGGTGTTCGAGGGCGGCCAGCAGTGCCACCGCCGCGTGCACTCCGACGATGGGATCGGCCGGCCCCTGCAGGTTGCACGGCGGCCCGTCGGCGTAGCCGGTGACGGCTGTCATTCCCGAGGTCTGTTCGATGTTGAGCGCCCAACCGACGTAGTCCCGCCAGGGTCCTTCCAACCCGAATCCGGGCATCCGCAACGCGATCACATCGGGCTTGATCGCCACCAGAGAGTCGTAGTCCAGGCCGAACTGCTCGACCACGCGCGGAGAGAAGTTCTCCACGACCACGTCGGCGCCGGCGGCCAGCCGGCGGGCGATCTCGCGTCCGCGCGCCGAGGTCAGGTCGACGGTGACGCCCTTCTTGTTCAGGTTGGTGGCCTGCCAGAGCGCACTGCGCTCGTACCAGTCGTCACCTTCGAACGCGAACGCACCCGAGTAGCGAAAGCCGTCGGGACGCTGAATAGACTCGACTTTGACGATGTCGGCGCCGAACGCGCCCAGATAACAGGTCAGATAGGCACCCGCCCAGAATGTACTGAGGTCCAGCACTCGCAATCCGGCAAAGGGCATCGAACCCGTTGGCGGCGAGAGAGACACCGCGGGGCCGGACCATCCTGCCCAGGCACCGAGCCGCGGCGCCGGGCCAGGTTCTGCCACAGTCATTTTCGACATCCGAAAGGGCGTGCCGGGGCGCCGGAAACCGCCTTGTTCGACGAAGAATCCGCGCGCGGCGTACTGCGGGCAGGTCAGCACGGTGGCACCGTCATTGACCGGCGCTGCCGGGATGCGCATCGCCTGGCACAATTCGACGGTGTCGGCGACGGTGCGCTCGGCGAGCAACGGCTGCGCCTTCGCGAAGAACTCGGCACGCTCCGGACCACCCAGCATGATTGCGGTCTGCTGCTCCCCGTATTCGGGCAAACCCAGCAAGGCGCACACATCCAGCCAGTGCTGTCCGGTGAGGCAGTTGATTCCCACCCACCCGTCAGCGGCTCGGACCACGCCCAGCATCGGCGCGGACCGCACCGTCGGCGGAAACCCCAGGCTGCGCATCCGCTCGGCCATCAGCATCGGGTATGGCAGCGTCGACAGCAGCGACTCGAACTCGGACACGTCGACCTGGCGGCCGCAACCGCCGACCCTCAACGCCGTCAGTGCGGCCATCGCGCCGTAGGCCCCCGCTACGTACTCCGATATCCGGGCACCGGCCTGCACCGGCGGGCGCTGCGGGTCGCGGGCGCTGATCCAGCCCGACACCGCCTGCATGGTCAGCGCGGTCGCGATGCGATCCCGCCAGGGACCGGTCTGTCCGAAGTGGGAAATGCTGAGCAGCACCAGGTTCGGATTGCCAGTCTCAGGACCAAGCCCATAGGACCGCAGTGTTCCCGGCGGCAGGTTTTCGATCAGCAGGTGTGCACCGGCGACGAGCTCGCGCGCGTCCTGCTGCCCGTCCGGCGCGGTCAGATCCACTGCCACGCAACGCTTTCCGGCGTTCAGGTACTCGAACAGGCCGCCGTGATCACCCGGCGTGTCGGCAGGGAACGGCCCCCAGCGTCGCAGCGGATCGCCGGTGGGCGGTTCGATCTTGATGACCTCTGCACCAAGGTCGACGAGAAGTTTTGCGGCGTAAGGGCCGGAAATGTGGTTGGCGATTTCGACGACGTGCAGCCCCGCGAGGGGTCCGCTCACGCGGGAACCCCGATCGCCATGGGTTCCATGTACTGGTGCACTCCGCCGATTCCGCCGCCCTCCCGGCCCAGACCGCTGAGCTTGAAGCCGCCGAACGGCGCGGCGCCGGGCCCTATCCCGTTCACCGCGATCTGCCCGGTCCGGATGCGCCTGGCAATTCCGACCGCACGCTCCACGTCGCCGCCCCAGACCGAGCCGGACAAACCGTAACGGGAGTTGTTGGCGATCGCGACCGCATCGTCATCGTCGCGGTACCGCACCACGCTCAGCACCGGCCCGAACACTTCCTCCTGGGCGATCACGGAATTCGGCTCGACGTCGGTGAGTATTGTCGGCTCGAAGTAGAACCCGGCATCCAGTCCGGCGGGCCGGCCGCCGCCCGTGGCGAGTTTGGCTCCCTCGCGCAGCGCTCCGGCGACGTGCGCTTCCACCCGGCCGCGCTGGGCTTCGCTGATCAGGGGGCCCATCTGCACGTCGAGATCGGTGGGGTCCCCGACCTTGACGTCGCGGGCCAGTGTCACCAACCGGTCGACTACCTCGTCGTGCAGGGAATCGGGCAGCAACAGCCGGCTCTGCAGAATGCAGGCCTGCCCGGAATGCATTGAGCAACAGTCGAACAGCATCCTCTCCAGCATGTCATCGGACACTGCGGCGTCGTCGAGGACAATGCAGGCCGACTTGCCACCGAGCTCGAGCAGCAGCCGCTTCAAGGTGTCCCCGGCAGCGGACATGACCTGGCGGCCGACGACGGTGCTGCCGGTGAAGCTGACCATGTCGATGCGCGGGTCGGTGGTGAGCAGCTGGGCCGCCTCGATGCCGGACGGGGTGACCACATTGATGACACCGGGCGGAAAGTCGGTGTGCTCGTCGATGATTCGCGCGAGGGCTAGTCCGGCCAGCGGTGTGAGCGGTGACGGCTTGAGGACGACGGTGTTGCCCGCGCTCAGCGCGTGGTTGAGCTTCATGACGTTGAGCAGGTGCGGGAAGTTCCATGGCGTCAGGATCGATACGACACCGAGGGGCACGTGGCGCAGCACTGTCTTTCCGGCGCCGATCCCGGTGACGGCCTCATCGGCCAATTGGGTGGCCAGTTGCGCGGCGTGCATGGACATGAACGCGGCGCCGTCGATCTGCATCATCCGCTCGTTGGCGGTGCATCCCCACTCCACCTGCGACAGAGCGAAGAAGTCGTCGGCGTACTTGCGCAGTGCGTCGCCGAGCTGGCTGAGGCAGTTGGCACGCTCCTGGGCGCTCATGGTGGCCCACGGTCCTTCGTCGAATGCCCGGCGCGCGGCGCTGATCGCGTCACCGACCTGGTTGACGCTCGCGTCCGGCGCGGTGGCGATAGTCTGCTCGGTGGCCGGCGAGATGTCGTCGTACCGACCGTCTTCGGGTTCCACCCAGTTGCCGTCGATGTACAGCTGATAGGTGTCGATCAGTTCACTGAGCGGTATTCCGGCCATCTGCTTCCTCACCCCAACGTCGGTCATCTATTTCCCTGGTGTACACCCGTCGAGACCCGGGGTCAATCATCAGCACGATGAATTGCGGTCTCTTTCAATGCGTTGTGGCCGTATTGACACGGCTGCGCGGCCCGGAGTAGACACGATTCACAGGACACTTCATGGCGATGTGTCGGACGACCGGGAGGCGCGCCGTGCTCACTGATGTCCCGCTGCACTCCCCCGATTTCTATGCCGGCGATCCGTATCCTGCCTACCGGGAACTGCGCACGACATCTCCGGTGCACTGGAATGACGTCACGAAATTCTGGGCGCTGCTGAAGTACGAGGACATTCGCTACGTCTCGAGCAACCCGGCGTTGTTCACCTCGACCAAGGGCATCTCGATACCCGACCCTGGGCTGCCGAATCCGGTACAGGACGGCAACCTCGTCTTCACCGACCCACCGCGGCACCGGCAGATGCGCAAGCTGATCAACTCCGGTTTCACCCGCCGGCGCGTCGCGGTGCTGGAGCCGAAGATCCGCGAGATCGTGCACGGCATTCTCGATCGGATCGAACCGGGTTCGGTGCACGAGTTCGCCGAAGAGATCGCCGCTCCGCTGCCCACCCGGATGATCGCCGAACTGATCGGTGCCCCCGTAGAGGATTGGGAGCAGTTCCGCGTTTGGTCGGACGCCACCACCGGCACGGCCGACCCCGAGATCGAGCTCGACGCACTCGTGGCCATCGGCCAACTCTTCGAGTACTTCCAGAAGCTCATCGCCACACGACGCGTCCAGCCGCGCGACGACCTGCTGTCAGTATTGGCCGAAGCCGAGATCGACGAGCACCGGCTCACCGACGAGGACCTCCTCAACTTCTCATTCCTGCTGTTGGTGGCGGGTAACGAGACCACCCGCAACCTCATCGCGTTGGGCACCCTCGCCCTGATCGAGCACCCCGACCAGTGCCGTCTGCTGATCGAGGACCCGACGCTGATCCCCGGTGCGGTCGAGGAGATGTTGCGCTGGACCAGCCCGGTAGTCAGCATGTCGCGCGTAGCGACCACCGACACCGAGATCCGCGGCCGGCAGATCCGGGCGGGCCAGGTGGTCACCATGCTCTATGGGTCGGCCAATCGCGACGAGGACGTCTTCGGCACCGACTCAGAAGAGTTCAAGGTGACGCGGCATCCCAACCCGCACATCGCCTTTGGTTGTGGCGAACACTCCTGCATCGGTGCACAATTGGCGCGACTGGAGACCACCGTCTTTTTCCGGGAGTTGCTGCGCCGCTATCCCCGCCTCGAATCGGCAGGCGACGTCGACCGGATGAAAGCCACCATGGTGCCCGGCGTGAAGCGGATGCCCGTGCGGCTGGGGGTCTGAGCCGGTGCATCTGGAGTACACGCCGGAGCAGGAGCGGCTGCGCGCGGAGATGCGGGCCACGCTGGAACAGGTGATGACGCCCGAGCGGGTGGCGGCGATCGGCGACAACGTCGAGGGCGCCGTCGCGGTGCGCGATTGCGTGCGCGCGCTGGCACAAGCCGGTCTGCTCGGTGTCGGCTGGCCGAAAGAATATGGTGGACAAGGTTTCTCGGCGATCGAACAGTTCATCTTCTCCGAAGAGGCCCGCCGGGTGGGCGCGCCGATCCCGTTGGTGACACTGAACACGGTGGGTCCGACGCTGATGCTTTGCGGCACCGACGAGCAGAAACAGCGCTTCCTGCCGGCCATTCTGGACGGCAGCGTCGAGTTCGCCATCGGCTACTCCGAGCCGGCGGCCGGCAGCGATCTGGCGTCGATACGCACCACCGCCGTCCGCGACGGCTCCGACTACGTGATCAACGGCCAGAAGATGTTCACCAGTGGCGCCGCCTACGCCGACTACATCTGGCTGGCCGTCCGCACCGACCCGAACGTCAAGAAACACAAAGGCATCTCGATCCTCATCGTGCCCACCTCGTCGCCCGGCTTCTCGTGGCGACCGCTGCACACCATGCCGGGCATATCCACCTACCACACGTTCTACGACAACGTCCGGGTCCCGGCGAGCGCGCTGGTGGGCGAAGAGAACCAGGGATGGCAGCTGATCACCACCCAGCTCAACTTCGAACGCGCGGCGCTGGGCACTCTCGGCGCACTGGAGCCGCTCTTCGAGAAGACCCTGCGGTGGGCCACCGACACCGAACTCGACGGCGGCCGGGTCATCGACCAGCCCTGGGTGCGGCTCGCATTGGCCCGCGTCGAGGCCCAGGTCGCCGCATACAAGCTCGTCAACCTTCGGGTCAACGCCGCGATGACCAAGGGTGTCCTGAACATGGGCGAGGCCTCGGCGGCCAAGGTGTTCGGCACCGAACTCACCCAGCAGGTCGCCCGGCAACTGCTGGAGGTGTTGGACGGCAACGGGATACGGCGCGGCGTGCAGGCGCCGCTGCGCGGCGCGCTGGAATCGGCCTACCGGCAGGCGGTGATCAACACGTTCGGTGGCGGCGCCAACGAAATTCAGCGCGACATCATCGCCATGGCCGGCCTGGGCATGCCGCGGGCGCCGCGTGATCTTCGAGCAGCCGTGAAGTCAGGAGGATCTCAGTGACAGACGCTGAGCTGCAAGCCAAGGTGCGGGCCCTGGTCGGCCAGCCCACCGGCGGCACCGGAAAGCCCCAGCTGGCGCCGGATCCGGTAAATCAGCCGATGATCCGGCATTGGGCACACGCGCTCGCCGATTTCAATCCGGTGTACCTCGACCCGGATTTCGCGGCGACGTCACGGTTCGGCGGCATCGTGTCGCCGCCGGTGATGCTGCAGACCTGGGTCATGCCGTCGCCAAAATTGGAGGGGATCGGTGAACGCGGCGGCGCTCCCGTCGAAATCAAGTCGAACCCCACGGCTTTTCTCGATGACGCCGGATACACCAGCACGGTGGCCACCAACTCCGAGTTCGAGATCGAACGTTATCCCCGGCTGGGCGACGTGATCAGCTCGACGGCGGTCTACGAGTCGGTGTCGGATGAGAAGACGACCGCGCTGGGCACCGGCTTCTTCCTCACCTGGTTGACCACCTACACCGACCAGCACGGCGAAGTGCTGGGCCGGCAGCGATTCCGGGTCCTACGATTCAAGCCGGCCAACTGATGGCCACCCGACTGCCGCCGACGATCAGCCCGGACACCGAGTTCTTCTGGAACGGGTTGCGGGACAACAAGCTGCTGATCCAGCGCTGCAGCGGCTGCGGTGCGCTGCGCCACCCGCCCCGGCCGATGTGTCCGCACTGCCGCTCACTGGAGTGGGAGGTGATCGAGTCGTCGGGCCGCGGCACCGTCTACAGCTACGTGATGCCGCACGAACCCCGGTTCCCGTTCTTCGATTACCCCTACGTCGTCGCGCTGGTGGAACTCGAGGAGGGCATCCGGGTGGTGTCCAACCTGACCGGCGTCGACCCTGCCGAGGTGAGTGTGGGAATGCCGGTCGAGGTCTACTTCCAGAGTTTCGACAACGACCTTGTGCTGCACCAGTTCCGGCCGAGCGGTTAGAGATGGACTTCACCTTCACCGAAGAGCAGGAAACCATCGCCGAGCTCGCCCGCGAGCTGTTCGAGCATCGCGCCACCCCGGAGCGGCTGACCGAACTCGAAGCCGGAGTCCGCTACGACGAGGCGCTGTGGAAGGAATTGGCCGCCGCCGACCTGCTCGGCACCGCGCTGCCGGAGTCGGTGGGCGGTAACGGCGGCGGCTTTGTGGAACTCGGGGTGTTGCTGGCCGAGGTCGGCTGGGGCGTCGCCCCGGTCCCGGCTTTCGCCACCCTGGCACTGGGCGCCGATCCCATTGCCCGGCAGGGCAATCCTGATCAGCAGCACCGCTACCTCCCCGGTGTCGTGGCCGGCGATCGTATCCTCACCGCGGGGCTGGCCGAACCGGGTCGCTCCGACCCGCGGTTTCCCGCCACCACGGCGCGCCGCGAAGGACCGAACTGGCGCCTGGACGGGGCGAAGGAGCTGGTGCCCGCGGCGCAACTGGCCGAAACCATGCTGATTCCGGCCACGACGGAGGACGGCGACGTGGCGCTTTTCCTGCTGGCCACCGACAGTGCCGGCGTCGAGGTCCGGCCGGTGCCGACCACCAGCCGGGAACCGCACGCCGACGTGTTTCTGGACGGTGCGGCGGTTTCCGGGCAGGACCGGCTCGACGGCGACGTGGAGTCGCTCTATACCCGCGCCCTGGTCGCGCTGTGCGCCATCCAACTCGGCGTCGCCGACCGGGCCTTGCACATCGCGGCCGGTTATACCAGTGAGCGTGAACAATTCGGCCGGCCGGTAGGCAGCTTTCAGGCCGTGCAGCAGCGGATGGCCGACGCCTTCATCGATGTCGAAGCGATCCGGTGGACCACCTGGCATGCGGCGTGGCTGCTCGCCAACGGACGCCCCGCCGGCCGCGCGGCCCGCATCGCCAAATTCTGGGCGGCCGAGGCGGGCGCCCGGGTGGCGGCTACCACCCAGCACGTGCACGGCGGCATCGGGATCGACACCACCTATCCCCTGCACCGCTACTTCCTGTGGGCCAAGCACAACGAACTCACCCTTGGACCGGCATCCCAGCAGCTTGCCTGCCTCGGCGCGACCTATTCGGAAGGACCCGCATGACCAGTACCGAGAGCCGCGCCACCACCCTGCGCTGGCAGGACATTTCCGAGGGCGACGAGGTCACCCCACTGGAAATCCCGATCACCACAACGATGATCGTTGCGGGGGCGATCGCCTCCCGGGACTTCATGCCGGTACACCACGACCGCGACTATGCCAACAAGCAGGGTTCACCCAACCTGTTCATGAATATCCTGACCAGCAACGGCTACTGCGTGCGGTTCCTCACCGACTGGGCCGGACCCGAGGCGATGGTCAAGAAATTGTCGATTCGCCTTGGCGTGCCCTGTTTTCCGGACGACCCGCTGCGCTTCACCGGGACGGTGACCGGCAAGACCGCTGGCACGGATGGAGAGAACTTTGTTGAGGTGACGTTCCAGGCCGCCAACAGCCTCGGCAACCACGTCTCGGGCACCGCGGTGCTCAGCCTGCTGGACGAGGCCGCGTGATGGGCAGTGGCCTGCACGGCGCCGCAGCGATCGTCGGGATCGGCCAGACGGAGTTCTCCAAGGAATCCGGGCGCAGCGAACTGCAATTGGCGTGCGAAGCGGTCAGCGCGGCGCTCGACGACGCCGGACTGGCGCCCGGCGATGTCGACGGCATGGTCACCTTCACCATGGATTCCAGCGACGAGATCGACATCGCCCGCAACGTCGGCATCGGCGACCTGAGCTTCTTCAGCCGGGTGCACCATGGCGGCGGCGCGGCGGCGGGCACGGTCGTACACGCCGCGATGGCGGTCGCCACCGGTGTTGCCGACGTGGTGGTGTGCTGGCGTGCCTTCAACGAACGCTCCGGCTTCCGCTTCGGCGGCAGCGGCCGCACCGACCTGGGGACTCCGCTGTTCATGGCGCATTACGCACCGTTCGGATTGCTCACGCCGGCAGCCTGGGTCGCGCTGCACGCGCAGCGGTACATGTCGACCTACGGGGTCACCAACGAGGACTTCGGCCGCGTTGCCGTCGTCGACCGCGCCCACGCCGCCCGCAACCCCGACGCCTGGTTCTACGAGCGCCCGATCACGTTGCAGGACCACCAGAACTCGCGCTGGATTGTCGAACCCGTGCTGCGCCTGCTGGATTGCTGCCAGGAGAGCGACGGCGGTGTCGCATTGGTGATCACCAGCGCCGAACGCGCGCGCGACCTGCGCCAGCCACCGGCCCTCATCACCGCCGCGGCCCAGGGCGCGGCCGCCAATGGCGAGATGATGACGAGCTACTACCGCGACGACATCACCGGGCTTCCCGAGATGGGTGTGGTCGCCGAGCGGCTTTGGCGTGATTCGGGCCTCAAGCCCGCCGACATCCAGACCGCGTTCATCTATGACCATTTCACCCCGTTCGTTTTCACCCAGCTGGAAGAACTCGGCTTCTGCGGACGCGGCGAAGCCAAGGACTTCGCCACCATCGAAAGGCTTTCGCTGGGCGGCGAGTTCCCGATCAACACCAACGGCGGGCTGCTCGGCGAGGCTTACATCCACGGCATGAACGGCATCACCGAAGGCGTCCGCCAGGTGCGGGGCACGTCCTACAACCAGGTGCGCAATGTCGAATATGTGCTGGTCACCTCGGGAACGGGTGTGCCCACCAGCGGCCTGATTCTCGCCGGCGCCGACTAGGCATGGCCGTGGTTCAGGTCAGCGCGTCCACCGACACACGCGAGCTCATCCTCGACTCCGCGTATACCTGTTTCCGTAAACACGGCTTGCTGAAGACGACGATCGTCGACATCGCCAGGGAGGCCAACGTCTCCCGCAGCACGATCTATGAATACTTCCGCGACAAGGGCGCGATCCTGGAAGCCTGCGCCGAGCACGCCTCCGAGCAGTTCTACCGCGAGATGTCGCGCGCCATGGCCCGCGGGGGTTACCTGGAGGAAAAGCTGGCCAACGCGGCGGTATTCGTCACCCAGGCACGGCAGGCCATCGCCGCCGAGGAGTACTTTGACGAAGACGCGATCAGCCTGCTGCTCACCAAGGACGCCGCGCTGCTGTTGCGCGAGTGCATCGACTTCTTCGCGCCCTACTTGTCGGCCGCCAAGCTCACCGGCGAGGTACGCAAAGACCTTGATGTCGAGGCGGCCGGAGAGTGGTTCGCGCGCATCCTGTTCTCGTTGTTCAGCACGGCATCGCCGGTGCGGGACATGCACGATCCCGGCGTGGTGGCCGAATTCGTCAGTGCTTTCGCGGTGCGTGGCTTCACCGGTGATCGACCGGTCCGCGGCGCGCCGCGGACGCGGTGAACCGGCTTGACCACATCGACTGTGCGAATACCGCTTTCAGTGTGCGGCCACTGTCGCCAGATCACGGTTTCACGCGCCGTAGCCGCACACTCAATGGCCCCGTTGCGCCAGCGCCCGCAGGAAGAACCCCAGATTCGCCGGCCGCTCGGCCAAGCGCCGCATGAAGTAGCCGTACCACTGCCTGCCGAACGGCACGTACACCCGGACCCGGTTGCCCGCCGCAGCCAGCCGTCGCTGCTCGTCGTCACGGATCCCGTACAACATCTGGTATTCGAAACGGTCCGGTTCACAACCCATTTCAGACACCACGTCGATGATCTGCGGATCGTGCGAAGCCACCATCGGATACCCGCGACCGGCCATCAGCACCCGCAGACAGCGCAGATATGAATCGGTGACGTCGGCGGCGTCCCGGTAGGCCACGGAAGCGGGCTCATCGTAGGCGCCTTTGCACAGCCTGACCCGCGCCCCGGCGGCGGCCAGCTCAGCGCAGTCACCCAGTGTGCGACGCAGGTACGCCTGCAATACCGTTCCAAGCCAGGGAAAATCGACCCGCACGTCCCCGGATATCGACAGCGTCGAATCGGTGGTGGTGTGGTCCTCGGCATCCACCGTGACCCAGGCGCCTATCGCCTCGGCGCGCTCGCAGATCGTGCGGGCGTTGTCCAGTGCGATCTTGTCGCCGTCACGATCCAGCGCCTGCCCGAGTGCCGACAGCTTGACCGACACCTCCAGCGGTCGCACCCCGTCGACAACGCAATCGTCACGGCGTGCCAGCGCGCCGAGCAGGTCCAGGTACGCGTGCACGGTGGCCGCCGCGTCGTCGGCGTCCGCCACGTTCTCACCCAGGTAGTCGATGCTGACGTAGCGGCCGGAAGCCCGCAACGCGCCGACCACATTCAGCACCCCGTCCAGGGTGTCCCCCGGCACGAACCTGCGCACCACCCGGCGCGTCAGCGCCGAGCGCTCCGCGACGTGCCGCAACCGATCGGCGCGGCTGGCCGCCAGCATCGCCGGACGCAACGTGTGTGCGAACACCCCCGTCATCACTCGACCGCCATGTGGGGGTAGGTGTAATCGGTCGCCGGGACGAACGTCTCCTTGAGGGTGCGTACCGACGTCCAGCGCAACAGGTTCAGCGGTGAGCCGGCTTTGTCGTTGGTGCCGGATCCCCGCGAACCACCGAACGGCTGACGACCCACCACGGCTCCGGTCGGCTTGTCGTTGACGTAAAAATTGCCCGCGGCGAACCGCAGGCGATGCTGCGCGCGCAATACGGCCTGACGGTCGTCGGCGACCACGGCTCCGGTCAACGCATAGCGTGTGCCGCTGTCGATCACATCCAGAATCCGGTCGTACTGGTCATCGGGATACACGTGCACCGCCAGCAGCGGACCGAAGTATTCGGTGCCGAACGCCTCATCGGTCGGGTCGTCGGACAGCAGCACCGTAGGTCGCACGAAATAGCCCTCGCTGTCGTCGTATTCACCGCCCACTGCGACGGTCACACCGGCGGCACCCTTGGCCCGCTCGATGGCGTCGACGTTCTTGGTGAACGCTCGCCGGTCGATCAGGGCGCCGCCGAAGTTGGACAGGTCGGTGATGTCGCCGTAGCGCAACGCACCTACGGCGCCCAGGAAATCGTCGCCCATCCGCTGCCACACCGAATGCGCGATGAACGCCCGGGATGCCGCCGAGCACTTCTGACCCTGATAGTCGAAAGCGCCTCGAATCAAGGCCGTACTCAACACATCCGGGCGTGCTGAAGCGTGAGCAAGCACGAAGTCCTTTCCGCCGGTCTCCCCTACCAGGCGCGGATAGCTCTGGTAGCCGCCAATATTCGCGCCTACCTGTTGCCACAGATGCTGAAACGTCGCGGTCGAACCGGTGAAGTGGATGCCGGCCAACCGCGGATCACGCAGCGCCACATCGGAGACCGCCAGACCATCGCCGGTGAGCAGATTGATGACTCCGGGCGGCAGACCGGCCGCCTCCAGCAGTTGCATGGTCAGGTAGGCCGACAGCGTCTGGGTGATCGACGGCTTCCACACCACAGTGTTGCCCATCAGCGCCGGCGCGGTCGGCAGATTGGCGGCGATCGATGTGAAGTTGAACGGAGTGATGGCGTAGACGAAGCCGTCCAATGGGCGATAGTCACTGCGGTTCCATTCGCCCGGCCCGCTGATCGGCTGCTGCGCCAGGATCTGCCGGGCGAACGCGACATTGAACCGCCAGAAGTCGATCTGTTCGCAGGGCGCGTCGATCTCGGCCTGGTACACCGACTTCGATTGGCCCAGCATGGTGGCGGCCGCGATCTTCTCCCGCCACGGTCCGGCCAGCAGGTCAGCGGCCCGCAGGAACACCGCGGCGCGTTCGTCGAACGGCGTCGCGGCCCACGAAGCCTTGGCGGCGCAGGCCGCCTCGACGGCCGCCGATGCGTCGGTGTGGTCGGCGTTCGTCAAAGTTCCCAACGTGGCGGCGTGTCGGTGCGGCTGTACGACGTCGAGCGGCTCACCGTCACCCATGCGGTGTCTGCCCGCGATGACGTGTGGCAGGTCGATCGGCTGCTCGGCAAGCGCAGTCAATTGGGTGCGCAGTCGCCGGCGTTCGGGGGATTTCGGGGCGTAATCGTGGACCGGCTCGTTGGCCGGCATCGGTACCTGCGTTATCGCGTCCATTCCGCCAGGATCCCCGCCGCAACTCCCCAGGTGATTGGCGGATCGGACAACATCAATTCACTTCGCCAGTAGAATCCGACAACATGGCGGGTGTCGGACTCGGTCAATTGCTACTCGCGCTGGACGCCACCATGGTCTGCCTGGTGCACGCACCCCGCGGCCTGGATCTGCCGGTGGCCACAGCCGCGCTGGTCGACCCCGACGATGTGCGCCTGGGCCTGGCGCGGGCGGCTGGTGCGGCCGATGTGTTCTTCTTCGTCGGGGTCACTGACGAGGAAGCGGCGCGCTGGATCGGCGGGCAGGTCAACGTCCCGGTGGCGGTGTTCGTCAAGGAACCGTCGGACGAGCTGGTGATCAAGGCGGTACGGGCCGGTTCGGCGGTGGTTGCCGTCGAACCGCGGGCTCGCTGGGAGCGGGTCTACCAGCTGGTCAACCACGTGTTGGAGCACCACGGCGACCGTGCGGACCCGCACGAGGATTCGGGCACCGATCTGTTCGGCTTGGCGCAGTCACTGGCCGACCGGATCCATGGCATGGTCAGCATCGAAGACGCGCAGTCACACGTGCTGGCCTATTCAGCCTCTAATGACGAAGCCGACGAACTGCGACGGCTGTCCATCCTGGGCCGCGCGGGGCCACCCGAGCATCTGCAGTGGATCGGCCAGTGGGGCATCTTCGACGCATTGCGCTCCGGCGCTGAGGTGATACGCGTCGACGAACGCCCCGAACTCGGACTCCGGCCGCGGCTGGCGATCGGCATCCACCACACGCGGGCGCCGACGTTCGCGGGCACCATCTGGGTTCAGCAGGGCTCGCAACCGCTCGCGGAGGACGCCGATGAGATGTTGCAGGGCGCCGCGGTGCTGGCAGCCAGGATCATGGCCCGCCTGGCGGCTCGACCGTCGGCGCACGTCCGGTCGGTGCAACAGCTGCTGGGTCTGCACCAAGGCGAGCCACCGGGCGATGCATCCACTATCGCCCGCGATCTCGGCTTGCCCATCGACGGGACTGGCGCCGTGATCGGCTGGGACACGATCGCGGGTGCCGAGCGTCACTCCCGGCTGGCAGAGGTAATAGCGTTGAGCGCCAGCGCTTTCCGTCGCGACGCCCAAGTCGCGTCGAACGGGTCGCGCATATACGCGCTGCTGCCGCAGATTTCGACGGTCCGGCCCGTCGGCTCCTGGGTGCGGGGCACGATCAGCGCGCTGCGGACAGAGTTGAATGTCGAGTTGCGGGCGGCCATCGCTGCGCCGGTCAACGGTCTGGCCTCCGTCGCGGCGGCACGCGCCGAAGTGGACCGGGTGCTGGACAGTGCCGAACGCCACCCGGTCTCGTTCGGACAGGTGACGTCGCTGGCGGAGGCGCGCACCACGGTATTGCTGGACGAGATTGTGACCATGGTGGGCGGCGACGAGCGGCTGATCGACCCTCGGGTGCGCGAATTGCATGCCCGCGATCCGGTGTTGACGCAGACCCTGCGGGTCTATCTCGACTGCTTCGGCGACATCGCCACCGCCGCGAATCTACTGCAGGTGCACCCCAACACCGTCCGCTACCGGGTGCGGCGCATCGAAAAACTGGTGTCAACGTCGCTGGCGGATCCTGATGTGCGACTGCTCTTTTCGCTCGGCCTACGCGCTGCCGAGCGATCGGTGGCGCCCGCGGCCGCAAAGGTGTCCCGATAGGAAGACGCGGAGTAGAGTTTGATGCGTTCAACTGGTAGCCACCGGTTGCCAACCGTGTGGAGGTCCCAGTGACGGAACAACCGCCGAACTTTCCGCCTCCACCGCAATATCCACCCCCGATGGCGGGCGGTTACGGCGCATACGGCTATCCCCCGCCGATCTACTCCGCGCCAAGGACCAATGCGCTGGCCATCGCCTCGCTGGTGGCCTCGATTGCCGGCTTTCTCACCTGCGGCATCGGAAACATTCTCGGCTTCGTTTTCGGGATAGTCGGGTTGCGCCAGATCAAACGAACGGGGGAAGGGGGCCGCGGTCTGGCGATTGCCGGAATCGTGATCAGCACGCTGACCTTCGCATTACTGGTGGCTGCGATCATCTTCGGGTCGATGAACCGCCACGATCGCGACGAGGATAACTACAGTTCTCAGCACGCGACCGTCAGTCACGAATTATGTTCCGCCCCACAGGGTTCCATTCCCGTGCAGTGAAGCCGCGCGGATTTCGGCTGTCGCCTCATCGCGTTGCTCGAATGCGGCGGCATGGGCGAGGTGTGGCGGGCATTCGACACGGTCACCGAGCGGGTGGTCGCACCCGAAGCGTTATCCGGCTCGTTCCGGGCCGTGACCTGCAAACCATCCTGGCCGATGGCCCACCGGAGCCAGCCCGCGCGATTCGCAGCATCGACCAGGTGGCCGCTGCGCTGAACGCCGCGCACCGGATCAACCCATGGCCGAGCCCGCCTTCACCCATCTGCTCGACTTCGGCATCGCCCGCGCCGCCGGCAAAACCTCTTCGATCGCGACGCCGGGCTCGTCACCGTGGATGGCCAAGAATCCCGCGGAGCGGTACGCGGCCACCAAGGACCTGGCCTGGCCCGCGCTGGCCGCCCGCGCGCAGGAGCATCTGCACACCCGACGCGAACTCTCCGACCCCTCAGCATCGACGCACAGCCCGCACCCGACCGCGGTCGCTGACCAGCGCGCTCCACAGTCCTCGCCTCCACCGGCGGACGAGCGCGCCGCCCCTACCGCAGACAACCGGGGATCCGTTGACCGCGATGAACGGTCACGGGCACGATATGGTTGTCAACAAGGCCTGCGCCGGCTCTTGCGATGTCGAGATGAGATTCGAACGCACTGGCGACTGGCCGACCGAGATGCGCCCGGCACAAGAGTTATCTTCAGCGTGAGGGTAAATCCCTGTGTTGCACTGCAATTCCGTGCGGTTAGGCTTCGTTGGTGGCCGATCACCCGTCGTCGTATCTGGTGCTGGCATCCCAGCGCAGCGGCAGCACGCTCCTGGTCGAATCGCTACGTGCGACCGGCGTGGCCGGGGAGCCTCAGGAATTCTTCCAGTACCTGCCTACCACGAGCCAGTCCCCGCAGCCACGCGAATGGTTCGCCGACGTCGAGGACGAGTCGATCCTCAGCTTGCTCGATCCCCTGGACGCGGGGAAGCCGGACCTCGCACCGGCCGAGATATGGCGCGATTACATCCGCACGGTCGGCAAGACCCCCAACGGAGTATGGGGCGGCAAGCTGATGTGGAACCAGACGCCGCTGCTGCTGGACCGGGTTGCCGGTCTCAACGAGCGATCGGGTGATGGCTTGCTGGCGGCGATCCGCGACGTGGTCGGTGAGGATCCACTGCTCATCCACATTCACCGTCCCGATGTGGTGTCGCAGGCCGTGTCGTTCTGGCGGGCCGTGCAGACCCGGGTTTGGCGGGGCCGGCCTGATCCGGTGCGCGACGCACGTGCCACCTATCACGCCGGGGCGATTGCTCACGTGGTGCGAATGCTGCAAGCGCAGGAGGAGGGCTGGCAGAACTGGTTCGCCGAGGAGAACGTCAAACCGATCGAGATCTCCTATCCGGTGTTGTGGCGCAATCTGACTGATGTGGTCGGCAACATCCTCGAAGAACTGGGCCTGGATCGGCGATTGGCACCCGAGCCGGTGCTGCAACGGCAGGCTGATCAGCGTTCGGACGAGTGGGTGGACCGCTACCGGGCGGACGCCGAAAGAGAAGGGCTACCAACGTGACGCTCACTGACACCACCCACGTCGACGAACTGCGCCTGCTCGAAGCCGAGGCGGTGCACATCATCCGCGAGGTGGTCGCCGAGCTGGAGCGTCCGGTCCTGCTGTTCTCCGCCGGCAAAGACTCGATTGTTCTTCTTCGCCTGGCGGAGAAGGCTTTCCGTCCACTGCCGCTGCCCTTCCCGGTCATGCACGTCGACACCGGGCACAATTTTCCCGAGGTCATCGAGTTCCGCGACCGCCGGGTGACCGGCCAGGGGCACAAACTGATCGTGGCATCGGTTCAGGAGTCCATCGACAGGGGGCGCGTCCCCGACCCCGGGCCGAGCGCTTCGCGTAACCGCGCCCAAACCCGCACGCTGCTCGACGCACTCGAAGAGGGCGGCTTCGACGCGGCATTCGGCGGCGCCCGCCGCGATGAAGAACGCGCCCGCGCCAAGGAACGGATCCTGAGCTTCCGCGACGAGTTCGGGCAGTGGGATCCCCGGGCCCAACGCCCGGAGCCCTGGACCCTCTACAACGGCCGGATCAAGAAGGGCGAGCAGGTCCGGGTGTTCCCGTTGAGCAACTGGACCGAGATCGACGTCTGGCGTTATATCGAGCTGGAAAAACTCGAGATACCGTCGATTTACTACGCCCACGAGCGTGAGGTCTTCGAGCGCGACGGCATCCTGCTGGCGGTGTCGGAGTACGCCGGCCCGGTCGACGGTGAAAGCGCCGCCGTGGAGTGGGTGCGTTACCGCACCGTCGGCGACCTGACCATCACCGGGGCGGTGCGTTCGAAGGCGACCGACATCACCCGGGTCATCAGCGAGATCTCGGCGGCCACGGTGTCCGAGCGCGGTGAGACCCGCGCCGACGACCGCACGTCGGCCGCGGCCATGGAAGACCGCAAGCGAGAGGGGTACTTCTGATGACAGGCGAAAAGAGCAGAAGATGACCACCACCGAAGAGGCCGGAAAAGTGTTGTCCGGCAAGGGCTTGACCCGGCAGTTGCTGCGCATCGCCACGGCAGGATCGGTGGACGACGGCAAGAGCACCCTGATCGGCAGGTTGCTGCACGACACCGACAGCCTGCCGCTGGACCACTTGGAGGCGGTCACCGACGAGGAGGGCATCGCCGACCTCGCGGCCCTGTCCGACGGGCTGCGCGCCGAGCGCGAACAGGGCATCACCATCGACGTCGCCTATCGTTTCTTCTCCACCGAGAAGCGCAGCTACATCCTGGCCGACACCCCCGGTCACGAGCGCTACACCCGCAACATGTTCACCGGCGCCTCCAATGCGCACGTGGCGATCCTGCTGGTCGATGCGCGCGCCGGTGTGCTGCGTCAGACCCGCAGACACGCGCGGATCGCAAAGTTGTTGGGCATCAAGCACTTCGTCGCCGCGGTGAACAAGATCGACCTCATCGACTTCGATCAGGGCGGCTTCGCCAAAGTCGAGGAGGAACTGGGCCACGTCGCGGCGCGGCTCGGAGACGTCGACCTGACGGTGATTCCGCTGGCCGCCAAGCTCGGCGACAACGTCGTGCACCGTTCCGATCACACGCCGTGGTACAGCGGGCCCACCCTGCTGGAATATCTGGAGAACGTGGAACTGGTCGCCCCGCAGGCCCAGGCTTCCTGGTTGCGGCTGCCCGTGCAATGGGTGTCACGGCCCACCGCGCAGGTGCGTCGCCGCTACACCGGCCGGCTCGCGGCGGGGACGCTGAGCGTCGGCGATCCGGTGATCTCGCTGCCCGCCGGCACCCGGTCCACGGTGACCGCGTTGGACACCCTCGACGAGGAACGAGCGACGGCGGTTGCCCCGCTGTCGGTTTCGATCGAGCTCGCCGATGACATCGACGTGGGTCGGGGCGACGTGTTCATCAGCGGTGCCGACGACGCGGTAGCGCCGGTGCTGGCGCGTGAGCTCGACGCCGTCGTGTGCTGGTTCGTCGATTCCCCGCTGCGGGCCGGTGACCGGCTGGCCCTCAAGCAGACCACCAAGAGCGTGCGGGCAACCGTGCAGGAGTTGCACTCGCGGCTGGACCCGGAGACCCTCGACGAGCTCGACGGTCCGGTTGAGTTGGTGCTCAACGATATCGGCACGGTGACGCTGCGGACCAGCTCGGTCGTCATCGCCGACCCCTACGACGAGAACCGGGATAGCGGCGCCTTCATCCTGATCGACGAGACTACCAACGACACCGTCGGCGCCGGCACCATCGTCGAGGCGCGAGAGGTGAAGCCGGGCACCCACCAGCGCACCGACATCCGTTGGCACCCATCGGCCCTGGACCGCAAACACCGCTGGACCGCTACCGGGCAACCGGGCGCGACGATCTGGTTCACCGGCCTGCCGGCATCCGGCAAGTCAACGGTCGCGGTGGCGGTGGAACGCGCACTCGTCGAATCAGGTCGCGTGGCCTACCTGCTCGACGGTGACAACCTGCGCCACGGCCTGTCCGACGACCTCGGCTTCTCCCCCGGTGACCGCACCGAAAACATCAGGCGGGTAGGACATTTGACGCGACTACTGGCCGACGCGGGAGTGGTGGCGCTGGCCTCCCTCGTGTCGCCGCTCAAGTCCGACCGCGAAACCGCCCGCGCCCTCAGCGAAGCCGCCAAACTGCCGTTCCTGGAAGTGCACGTCGCCACCTCGCTGTCCGAATGCGAAAAACGGGACCCCAAGGGGCTTTACGCGCGCGCTCGCAGCGGCGAACTCAAGGGCCTGACCGGAGTCGACGCGCCCTACGAGCCGCCGGAGAACCCCGACCTCGTCCTGGATACCACCAACGCCGACATCGACGAACTCGTCGCGCAGGTGATCAGCCTGCTTGAGGAAGTCAGCCCGCGCCCTCCCCGCTGAGCACGCTTTTGCGTGCTGCGGCGATCAGAGTTCCTTCCAGAGCGCCGGTGTATTGGGCGGGGTCCAGGTCGGGTCGAAGACGGTGTGCGCCTGCAGGCATTGGTACGTTTTTCCGTTGTAGCTGACAGTATCGCCCACCGCGTACTTGCCGCCGACGGACCACGCTTTGGCCGCGCCGGACGGCGCAGTGGTGCCTGGTGGCGGGGTGGTGGTCCCCGGCGGCGCAGTGGTTGTCGCCGGCGGAGAGCTGGTGGTCGACGGTTGGCTACCGCCGATCTGTAGGTCGACACAGGAGTAGAACGTGTTCGGCGTATCGCCGATGTTCCAGATGGCCAGCAGCTTCTGGCGACCGCTGAACCCGCTCAGGTTGACCGAGTGTGTGACGGTTGCGGTCGCTGGCGCGTTGTTGCCGTCAAAGGACGCGACCTTGGTGTTGCCGATGTAGTATTCCCAGCCGGCCGTCCGGTGGAGTGCGGTGTTCGTCCAGGTGAAAGTGGCGGTGCTCCCGACCGGGGTGGCACGCCACGGTTTGCTGTCGTCGTTGAGTTCGGCGAATTGAGGGAGGCCGCCGTTACAGCTACGAAGCCCCTTGGGCCCCTCTACGCTCTGCGGCTCATACCGGATGGCGCCACACTGAACTACACCCAGTGCACACTGGGCCTGGCGGCTGGGTGCCGACGAGACGTACCCATGTGCACTCGCCGCAGGCATCGGCAAGAAAATCGAAAGTACCGGCATGAGCGCCGCAGTGCCCATGATCGAAGTCAGGCGGCTCTTCATTTACGCTTACTCCCTTGAGTTTACGATTGTTGCGTGAAATCCCCCAATTGTTCGAACACGAGAGTCAAGCTTATCGTCCCGCCCGCGAGGATTCGGCAGAAATCTTCGGCGTGTCGTAACTAAAACATCAGTGCACCAATTGAATTAGATTCTAGAACGAGTTCAGGATCGCCAATTGTGTTGGTGGAAACAAACATTCATACTCGTCTGGGAACACAGCCGGCTACTGCGGAATATGTTGATTACCAGCTCTTTTCACGATTCAGGAAGAATACGTGAGGAAGCATCAGCCCGCACTCGTATACATCCGGGCAAGCACGGCGGAAACGACATGCCGCACAACGCCAACGGGCACACCAACACCACCCCGGCCCGGCGCTCAGCGCTTGCTGACCGGTCGGTAGCCGTTGACGGCGAACAACACCCCGGCCGCAGACACGGATATCGCCGCTATCCGCTTCACCGCCGTCGCTCCTTCCACATGGACCTCCGATCAACGTAAATGCCCGGCTCGGGGGCCTCTCAACCAGTCTCCCCGGCCTCACCGGAACCTCCAGCGTCGTGGATCTCCTGCGGCTGCTGCAACACCTGATAGCGGGGGTCGACCATCGTGATGGGCCGGTGTCCGGTCTGACGGGCTTTGCCCGTGATCCGCAGCACCTGTCCGGGCTGGATGTCGGATCCGCCGTGGCCGGGACGGAGCGTGATGGCGAGGTCGCCGGTGTCGTCTCCGATCACGATCCGCCGCACCGTGCGCCGACGTTCGCTGATGTCCTCGACCTCGCGGACCCGGCCTTCGATCGTGGCGCGCTGGCCCGGGATCAGTCCGGCGACCGTGATCACCGAGTCCGGCCGCTCCGGGTGTTCGTAGAGCTCGACAGTGCGGTCCTCGCCCTGAGAAACCCACGCTTCGATTTTGTCGAGCCTGCGCGCGAGGCGCTGCTCGAATCGGTCCGGGTAGGCCTCCTTGATCCGGGACTCCACGTCATAGGGCACGATCGTCGCCGCCGCATCGGGGATGAGGCTGACGGCGCGGGCGATCTTGTCGGCGGTGCGGTCGTGCAGCAGACGCCCCAGTAGCGGCGCGTAGGTCCGGCGCGGCAGCAGCACCGTCACGTTGGTGTCGGGATGTTCCTTGCTCGTCTTGGCCACCAGGATCTGGGCGGCGCGGTTGATCCGCCGGTCCGGGCAGTCCACGATGCGCAGTCGAGTCTCGAGACCGAATTCATCCCAACGCTTTCGGAGGTGCGCCGCGTGGGCCGCGTCGACCATGAAGTGCACGGCGATCAACTCGTCGGCCCGTAAACCTTTGCCGTAGCGCAATCCTTCGATCACCGCGAGGTCGACCGAATTCACGAAGATGTACACGCGATGGCGGGCGTACTTCACCATTTCCGGACGATCGGTGCGGAACATTTCGAGAATGGCTGCCTCAGCCCGGTATTCACGGTTGAGCCGGATCAGCATCAACACCAGTAGCGGGAAGACGACGACCACCAGCCAGGCGCCTTCGGTGAACTTGGCCACCGCGAAGATCCCCACCACGATCGTCGACAGGATGCCCGCCGAGAGGTTGATCGCCAGCCGGTGCCGCCAGCCCGGTTCCCGATGTGTCAGATGATGTTTGGTCATCCCGTAGCCGGCCATGGAGAACCCGGTGAACACGCCGATCGCATAGAACGGGACCAGCGCGTTGACCGAACCTCCGGTCGTCACCAACAGCACCACCGACAGCGCGGTCAGGGCGATGATCCCGTTGGAGAACACCAGTCGATGTCCTCGCTTCATCAATTGTCTTGGCAGGAAACGATCCTCGGCGACGAAGCTGGCCAGTGCCGGAAAGCCGTTGAAGCTGGTGTTGGCTCCGGTGAACAGGATCGCCGCGGTCGACGCCTGCACGAGGAAGAAGAAAACGTTCCCGATGACGCCGTGGCCGAAGACGGCACGACCGATTTGAGACAACACCGACGGATATTCGGTCAGATACGGCGTGGCGTGCGTGGCGTAGGCCAGGTAGGCGACACCGGCCAGCAGGAACCCCAGAATGCTTGCCATCACGGTGAGCACCAGGCGCGCGTTGCGGCCCTGCGGCTTTCGGAACAGGTCAACGGTGTTGGAAATGGCCTCCACACCCGTCAGTGACGAACCGCCGTTGGCGAAGGCACGCAGCAACACCAGGATCGTCGCACCCATCACCAGCCCGTCGCCCTGGTGCACCGGTACCGTCCCGGGCAGGTGCCCGGCGTCGTAGACCGGCAGTCCCCAGAACAGGTGCCGGACAACGCCGACCACGATGGTGCTGACGACCATGACGATGAAAAAATAGGTTGCGGCCGCGAACGGCGTTCCCGCTTCCCGCATTCCGCGCAGATTCAGATAGCAGATCAGGATGACCACACCGACCGTGATCTCCAGACTGAAGGGTCCCAGGACGGGCAGCGCCGACACCACCGCGACCGTCCCCGCCGCCGACTGCACCGCCACCGTCACCACGTAGTCGATCAACAGCGCCGCGGCCGCGATCTGCGCGACTCGGGGCCCGAAGTTGTCCCGCGCCACGATGTAGGAGCCACCGGCCCGGGTGTAGGCCATCACCACCTGCCGGTAGGAGGCCGCAACCAACATGAGGATCAGCAGGATGACGCCGGTGACGGGTAGCAGCAGAGCGAACGCCGCCAATCCGGCGTTCGGCAGCAACTCGATCAGGATCTGTTCCGGGCCGTAGGCGGTCGAGGAGATCGCGTCCGGCGACAGCGCACCCAGCGCCACCGGGTTTGACAACCGCTCACCGGCCAGCTGCTCGGTGATCAGCGGCTTGCCCAGAAACACCCGCTTGAGCACGTCGCCGACGGTCAGCGGGATCCGCAACCTGCTCACCGACTTGCCCGCCGGACTGGCCAAGACCACACCCCCTGCCGCAGTTCCTGCGCCGAGCAGTCGCAAAATCGCACAAATTCCCCGGAATTTATGCGATTTTGCGACTGCTCGCGGTAAGGGGTAAGGCTAGCCCAGGCGCGCGACCGCGGCGGCGATGCGTTCGTCGGTGGCGGTCAGCGCGATGCGGACGTGTTGCGCGCCGGCCGGGCCGTAGAAATCACCGGGTGCGGCCAGAATGCCGCGCTCGGCGAGCCAGGCCACCGTCTCCCGACATCCCTGGCCACGGCTGGCCCAGAGATAGAGACCGGCCTCCGAATGGTCCACCGCAAAGCCCGCGGCGCGCACCGCCGGCAACAGGGCCGCACGTCGACGCGCGTAGCGTTCCCGCTGGACTTTCTCGTGCTCGTCGTCGTCCAGGGCCGCCACCATCGCGGCCTGCACCGGCGTCGGCACGATCATGCCGGCATGCTTGCGCACCGCAAGCAGCTCGGCGACCACGTCGCTGTCCCCGGCGACGAAGCCGGCCCGGTAGCCGGCCAGCGACGAACTCTTCGACAACGAGTGCACCGCCAGCAAGCCGGTGTGGTCACCGTCGCACACCGCGGGATGCAGCACCGATAGGGGCTCGGTGTCCCAGGCCAGTCCCAGGTAGCACTCGTCGGAGGCCACCAGAACGCCCCGCTCCCGGGCCCACCCCACCACCTTGCGCAGGTGGTCGAGGCCCAGCACCCGGCCCGTGGGGTTGCTGGGCGAATTCAGGTAGATCAGCGCCGGGGATTGCGGCCCGAGCTGGGTCAGCGAATCCGCCCGCACCACCTGCACCCTGGCCAGCCGGGCCCCGACGTCATAAGTCGGATATGCCAGTTCGGGTACCACGACCAGGTCGGCGGCGCCCAGTCCGAGCAGGCTCGGCAACCATGCGATCAGTTCCTTGGTGCCGATGACGGGCAGCACCGCGGACTCCGCCACGCCGGTGACGCCGAAGCGGCGGGTCAATGCCGCCACCACGGACTCCCGCAACCGGGCCGTTCCCGCGGTGGCGGGATAGCCCGGCTCGGGGCTGGCCGCCGCCAAAGCCGCACGGACCAGCGGTGCGACCGGGTCCACCGGGGTGCCCACGGACAGGTCGACGATGCCGTCCGGATGGGCCGCGGCAGTGGCCTTCGCCGCGGCCAGAGTGTCCCACGGAAACTCCGGCAGCGACGCCGACACCCGGCGCTGTTGTCGCGCGCTCAGTCGTCCTCGCCCTGCGGCGGCATGTCCTTGATCACTTGCGGGTCGTTCTCGGTCATGCCGACCTTCGCCGCGCCACCGGGCGAGCCCAACTCGACGAAGAAGTCGGCGTTGATCTGGGTGTACTGGCTCCACTGCTCGGGCACGTCGTCTTCGTAGTAGATCGCCTCGACAGGACAGACGGGTTCACACGCCCCACAGTCGACGCACTCGTCGGGATGGATGTAGAGCATCCGGGCGCCCTCGTAGATACAGTCGACCGGGCACTCTTCGATGCACGCCTTGTCTTTGATGTCGATGCAGGGCTCGGCAATCGTGTACGTCACGGACGTCTCCTCAACATGTCCTCCAGAACGGGCTGGGCCGCGTCACCCCAGGGGCTTCGAGGGTGAGCGCTCGGTTACTGATACTAAACGTCGCACATACAACTCCCCCAATTGGCACGCCCGTCGGTCACCTGGCCGCCATGAACCCGTCGCACGGTGCCGCCGGGCGCATCTGAGGTTCGCCGAGTGGGCGCCGACCCCCGCGTTGGTCACCGACCAATCCCTGACGCTGAGTGTGAAGGACCGGCGAGCCGAATGAGGAGTGCTCGACCCGCACGCCGCACCCGGCGCCCTGACCACTCCGGGACCCACGGCGCCGGTCCGCCGAATGCATCTGTTGCACCGCACCAGCGGTACGCAGGGCAGTCGGCTGGGCACGACCAGCGGGTGGGTGCACCGGGCGTCGCTCAAGCCAAGGGGGTCCAGCAGTTGTCCGGGGTGAACTATGAGCGCATCGACGATGACGGCCCGCACATCAGCTTCGGCTCCGGTGGTGTCGTGCGCCGGCCAGGAGTCGGTGCGCGATCTCGAGCGTGAACTCCGATGGATCGGCGTGCGTACCTGATCGGCGGCTCGGCGCGGGCCGCCGAGCTGGATGCCAACCGGGCCATCAGGCAGGGCACCGAGCTCGCGGCCCGGCTCTGACAGGTGCCCGGACCCTGATTTCGCTCACCGCGAAACCATGATTACCGATCCCCTGACCTGGGCATAGTTACACCTGCACAGCGCCGTGCGATAACAATTTCGGTAGGAGTAAGTCCAGGGGGCCTGGTAGCCTTGACCGCAGACGGCAACCGCTGGGCAATGTCGTCGCCGTTGACGTTGACGGTGCAATAGTTGGGGAAGGTGTCCACACAATGAGGCTGTCGTTTATCGGAATGGGTGCCGCTGCCGGCGCCATCGCAATGTCGTTGGGTCTGGGAGCCGGAGTCGCCTCGGCAGATCCGCTGGACGGCGTCGTCAACACGACTTGCAGCTACCCTCAGGTGCTTGCTGCTCTGAACGCGACCAACCCGGGTGCGGCCGCGCAGCTGACCTCGTCGCCGATCGCCCTGAGCTACCTGCAGCGGTTCCTGGCTTCGCCGCCGCCGCAGCGCGCGCAGATGGCTGCACAGATCCAGGCCATGCCTGGTGCTTCGCAGTACATCGGCGTCGTTGAGACGGTCGCCGGCGTCTGCAACAGCTACTGAGTCTGATCCAGCGAGCGCAACGTCGCGGCGCGGCTCCCCAGGAGCTGCGTTGGGCGTTGCGCTTGCGGCTTCTTACGAGCTGATCACGCAGCCGGCGTTTGCGTACGTGGTCGTCCGCTGACGCGCGGGCCGGCCGATGCCTTCCGCGATCGCGGCCAGTTCGGCGGCTGACTTCGCCGATCCGTGTTCGCTACCGGCCATCCGGGAGATCGTTTCCTCCATCAGCGTGCCGCCCAAGTCGTTGGCACCGCCGTTGAGCATCACCTGGGTGCGCCGCACGCCGAGCTTCACCCAGCTGGTCTGAATGTGCGAGATACGCCCGTGCAGCATGATCCGCGCCAGGGCGTGCACCGCGCGGTTATCGCGGTGTGTCGGCCCGGGCCGCGCGGCACCCGCCAGATACAGCGGCGAATTGTGGTGCACGAAGGGCAGCGGCACGAATTCGGTGAACCCGCCGGTGCGATCCTGGATGCCGCGCAACACGTTGAGATGACCGACCCAGTGCCTCGGGTTGTCGACGTGGCCGTACATCATCGTCGACGACGACCGCAGGCCCACCTCGTGCGCGGTAGTCACGATTTCGACCCACAGTGAGGTCGGCAACTTGCCCTTGGTGAGCACCCATCGGACCTCGTCGTCGAGGATTTCGGCGGCGGTGCCCGGAATGGTGTCCAGGCCCGCCTCGCGCAGCCCGGTAAGCCACTCGCGAATGCTCAACGCGCTCTTGGTCACGCCGTTGGCGATCTCCATCGGGGAAAAGGCGTGCACGTGCATCGACGGCACCCGGTCCTTGACCGCCCGCACCAGATCGGCGTAGCCGGTCACCGGCAGCTCCGGATCGATGCCGCCTTGCATACAGATCTCGGTGGCCCCGGCCACATGCGCCTCCCAGGCGCGATCGGCCACTTCCTGCGCCGACAGCGAGTACGCGTCGGCGTCCCCCTTCCGCTGCGCGAACGCACAGAACCGGCAGCCCGTGTAACAGATATTGGTGAAGTTGATGTTGCGGTTCACCACATAGGTCACGTCGTCGCCGACAGCCTCGCGCCGCAACGAATCAGCAAGCGCGACAACGGCTTTCAACGCCGGACCGTCAGCCGTAGCCAACGCGAGGTATTCGTCGTCGGAGCAGCCGCCGGGTTGGCGTTCCGCCGACCGCAACGCGGCGAGCACATCGGTGGCGATGCGTTCGGGCGCCCGGGCCACCAGCTCGTGTGCCCGCGTGCGGATGGAATCCCAGTCGCCGAAGGCACTGTCGAGGTCACTGCGGGCCTCGGTGTTGCGTCCTTCGGTGTCGATTGCCGCGCCAAGGTCCACCCGACCCGAAGACGCCACCTCGTCGGGCTCCTGCCAGGGCATGCCCACCGGGTTGACGTCCCGGGCAAACCCGGTCGCCGGATCGGCAAGCGCCACAACGTGTCCGCGCACCCGCGGGTCGATCCACGCCGCACCTGCCTGCACATACTTGGGTTGCGCGGTCAGCCGCTGCACCAAGTCATAACCCGCCTCGGCGGTGACGGCGGCCAGGTCATCCAATGCCGGCCACGGCCGTTCGGGGTTGACGTGATCGGGCGTGAGCGGCGAGACACCCCCCCAGTCGTCGACGCCCGCGGCTACCAGTGCCAGGCAGTCGTCGCGGGACACCAGGTTCGGCGGCGCCTGGATGCGCATGCCGGGTCCAAGCACCAGCCGGGCCACCGCCACCGTCGCCAGGTACTCCTCGATTCCGGCATCCGGCACGCCGGCCATCGCGGTATGTTCCTTGGCCCGGAAGTTCTGCACGATCACTTCCTGAATGTGGCCGAACTCCTTGTGCGACTTACGAATCGCGTGCAACGTATCGGCCCGCTCGGCCGCCGTCTCGCCGATGCCCACCAGCAACCCGGTCGTAAATGGGATCGACAACCGCCCGGCGTCGGTCAAAGCACGCAACCGCACCGTCGGGTCTTTGTCGGGACTGCCGTAATGGGCCATTCCCTTGGTCTCGAAAAGCCGCCGCGACGTGGTCTCCAGCATCATGCCCATCGACGGCGCCACCGGCTTGAGCCGAGACATCTCCGACCAGGTCATGACGCCGGGGTTCAGGTGCGGTAGCAACCCCGTCTCTTCGAGTACCCGGATAGCCATCGCCCGCACGTACGACAGGGTCGAGTCGTAGCCGCGCTCGTCGAGCCAGTTGCGGGCCTCCCGCCACCGGTCCTCGGGACGGTCACCGAGGGTGAACAGCGCTTCCTTGCAACCCAGTTCGGCGCCGCGGCGCGCAACATCGAGAATGTCGTCGGGTTCCATGTACATGTCCATGCCCCGCGCGCGCAGCTTTCCCGGGACAGTGACGAACGTGCAGTAATGGCAATTGTCCCGGCACAAATGCGTGATCGGGAGGAAAACCTTGCGTGAATAACTGATCGGCAACCGGCCAGTGGCGCCATGGCGTCCCGCTGACACCAGGCCCGCGTCCCGCACGCGCGCCGCGCTCGCACACAGATCGGCCAGATCGTCGCCGCGTGCCGACATCGCGATCGTAGCCTCGTCGATATTCAGTGGGACACCGTCCCGGGCCCGGCGCAGCACCCGGCGCAACGCCGAGCTACTGACTTTGGGTGGCACGACGGGATTGGGCAATACCGTCGGCTGCATCGGCCCCGGTGTTACTGGCACGTTGGTGTAACTTCCCCACTCACCGATTTCATCCGCATGTCCCACTCTCTGAGAAAGTGCCACGTCGTGAGAAGCCGGAAATACCAGGTCCCACGTCCGCAACAGTAGCGGGAAGGTGCGGCCCGCACGCGACTGACCAGCTTGCTCGATCGGGCGCTTTTTTCCAAGTCAGCAATTCGTGGCAGGCCATCGCGATACGATCTGAGTTCGTCCATGACGCGGGAAAAAGGGCCGGATGCAACCGTACCTGGTATCAAGTAGGGGGTGAGCGAGATGTCGTTTATGCATGCGGCGCCGGAGGCGCTGCAAACGGCCGCCTCCAGCATCGCCGGCATCGGCTCGGAGATCAGTTCAGCCAACGCTGCGGCGTCGCTGCCCACCACCGGCGTGGTAGCCGCGGCCGCCGACCAGGTTTCGGCCCAGGTCGCGGCCCTGTTTTCGTCCCACGCACAGGGTTACCAGCAGCTCAGTACCCAGGTTGCGGATTTTCACGAGAAGTTCGTGCGGGCCCTGGGCACGAGTGCCGCGTCCTACGCCAACGCCGAGAGCTACGCGGCGCGGACTTTGGCCGATGCGGTCAACGCACCCGCCCGGCAGTTGGTCGGTCACCCGCTGATCGGGCCGGTGGCACCCGGTCTGGCCGCCTCCGCCGCCAAGGCCGCAACGCAGATCCAGAGCGCGTTCCAGGGCCTGAATCCGGGCAACCTGCTGAAGCTGGCGCCGACCGGCGGAACCGGTCTGGCCGCCACCGGCGCGCTGCTCGGTCCGCTGGCAGCCGAGGCGGCACCGGCAGCGGTGATCCCCGTGTCATGGGCCAACGCCATCGAAAACTTCTACATCCAAGTCGAACCGTGGGTGCAGTACGGATTCACTCTCGCGTCATACTTTGCGGGCTGGTTGCCCTACATCGGCATTCTGGCGCCGCAGATCAACTTCTTCTACAACCTCTTCGAACCGATCGTGCAACAGGCCCTGTTCAGCTCGCTGGACTGGTTGAGCGGCACGATCACGTTCAGCCAGGGTTTGAGCGAACTCTGGTCAGCCACCTCGAACTCGATCAACAATTTCCTCTACACCGAGTGGTATTGGATTCGCAGCTTCTTTCCGCCGTGGCCGCCGCTGCCGTAACACGCTTCAGCGACGGCCCCGGAGCCGCCACAGCACCCACGCCGGTGGCGCGACGCCCAGCACGATCAAGAACAGTGCCGCATACGCCATCGCGCCCTGTCCGCCGAGGATGATATCGCCGCCGGGACCGCCCAGGCTTGCCACCGCTACCGTGAGCAGCCAGGCCCACAGCGGCAGCGCGGCCACTCGCGGCGAGGTGGTCCACCGGCCTGCGGCCCACACCAGTGCGCCGTTGACCAACCCACTGATCAGCGCGCTCACCGGGAAGGGGACGGAGTCGATATACGACGGCAGCAGCAGCGCCCCGGCCAGCGCGGACAGCACACCGTCAACGGTCAGCAGCGCCAGAACTACAAAACGGATGGCGGGATCCGTCGCGCCGGTCTCCTCACTCGAGACGACGCACGGCTGGGTGTCGGTCAGGTTGGGACGCTGTCGATCTGCGACAGGACCGAACCGATTACCCATTGCAGGCTGTCGAGTCGGTCCTGCCAGTGCTGAAGGTTAGGGTCCAGGTCCGGGTCCATGGGAATTCCTTACTCATACCTTTCGAGGCGTCCTGCACCAGAGCCTAGTTGTCCGAATCGGTGATGCCCAGACCGGCAAGCAAATCCGTCTCCCAGCCGCGTCCATCCCGCTCGCCCGCCGAGCCCGCGACAAGAACATAGTGCTCCTCCGAAAGGATCGGCAGCGCAAGGTTATTCGACAAGGCGCAGGCCCGTCCGGTCGCCCCGACGGTGACTTGCGTGGCGTGGGCCGCGAGTGCGGCGACCTTCGCAGCGTGCGCGTCCGCCCCGGCGTAGACGACGGCGTTGATGTCACTGTCGCGGAAGGTGAACGGAACGTCCTCCGGCGGCAGTGCCCACTCGGATCGCAAATCCTCGGGGACCAGTGCGCGCAGGCCCGCCGCAATGGCGCTTCTGGCCAGGACCGTCCAGTAGAACTTCGGCACCGACCACGGTTCGCCCGGATAGTCGTCGGTACGACCGGAACAAGCCACCGCGGCGGTGGTGACGGCATGCGCGCGAATATGGTCCGGGTGACCGTAGCCACCGTTCGGGTCGTAGGTCACCACGACGTGCGGGCGCAGCTCGCGGATCAGTGCGACGAGCTCTCCCACCGCCTCCCGTTCGTCGGCGTCGACGAACCTGCGCCGCCCCCGCGACTCGGTGCCGGCCATGCCCGAGTCACGCCAACGCCCGGCCCCGCCGAGGTATATGGGACCGCTGACGCCGAGGGCGTGCAACGCACGGCTCAGCTCGCTGATGCGGTAACCACCCAGTTGATCCGCGTGATCGGCGGCGAGTCGGGCCCAGCGGTCACCGATGACTTCGCCCTCCTCACCCAGGGTGCAGGTGACCACATGCACCTGCGCGCCGCGTGCGGTGTAGTGCGCGATAGTGGCTCCATTGGCCAGGCTTTCGTCGTCAGGATGTGCATGTACGAACATCAGCCGCGGCGTCTCAGGCATGGACGAACCCTACCGCCGCCGGCAGGGCACCAGAAAAAACGCTTCCGGTGAACGATAGGAACGCCAGTGGCTACTATCGACGGATGCCGCAGGGTAGTCAGACCACATCGAGTGCGAGCCGCAGCCGCCGTCGCGGCGAGGTACTCGAACGGGCACTCTTTGCCGCCACGTTGGCCGAGTTGGCCGCAGTCGGATACGGCGGTCTGACCATGGAAGGCATCGCGGCCCGCGCGCGTACCGGCAAGGCGGCGTTGTACCGGCGTTGGGCCAGCAAGCACGACCTGGTGCAAGCCGCCATGACGCGCAATGTGCCACCGCTGCCCGAGCCGCGCCCCGGACGGTCGCCGCGGGAGAATCTGCTGGCAGTGTTCACCGCGCACCGTGACGTGCTGGCGGGCAAAACCGACTTTCCCGGTATGGAGATCATCAGCCAGCTGATCCACGAGCCCGAATTGCGGGCTATCTTCGTCGACGCTGTAATCGTGCCACGCATGAAAATCGTCGAGTCGATCCTGAAAGCCGCGGTCCACACCGGTGACCTCGATCCGGGGATGATCACCCCGCTGACCGCGCGGATCGGGCCGGCCCTGATCAATCAGCACTTCATGCTCACCGGCACACCGCCGAACCGCCGGGAACTGGCCCTGATCGTCGATACCGTCATACCGCCGAAAGCAACTACGGCACCACGGAATTGATGCCTGGCGTGCGAGCTAGGCGCCGGTTATCAATCCGACCAGGTCCGCACCAGCCATCACACTCTGGTCGAAAGCACCCAGCAGGCCGCCGATTTGACCGCCATTGAAGGACTGCGCCCCGCTACCAAGCAACAGGCTGGAGGTGAAGTTCGCCGGCACCTGCGGTCCGAAGAACAGGTTGACCGCCTGCTCACCGGAACCCACCAGGAGGTTGCCGACATTGAAGCTGCGGTTCAGCAGACCGTTGAGCGCGCTGTCAGTATGGAAAACCTGCTGTTCCCAGGCTACTTCGTTGGTCACCAACGCATGATTGAACGCCAACTCGTTGGCCACCAGGTTCTGATTGAAAGTGATCTGCGTTTGCTCGAATCCTTGGAAGGGACCGCCGGCCGCCGCCACGGCCTGCAGCGGTGAGAAGGACGCCGCCGTCGGTGACGTGTTGCCCGCGGCGAGTCCCAGCAGATCGGCCGGGACCATCAGGCTCTGGTCGAAAGCTCCGACCAGGCCACCGATTTGCCCACCATTGAACGATTGGGCCCCGGTGCCGAGCAACAGGCCGGAGGTGAAGTTCACCGGCACCGAGGCGCCGGTGAACAGGTTCAACGTCTGCTCGCCGGTACCCACCAAGAGATTGCCGACGTTGAAACTTCGATTCAGGGCGCCGTTCAACGCACTGTCAGTGCCGAAGAACTGCCGCTCGAAAGCCACCTCATTGGTCACCAGCGCGCGATTGAAGGCCAGTTCGTTGGCCACCAGATTCGAGTTGAAGGCGATCTGTGCCTGCTCCAGCTGCCGCATCGGAGACGCGGTCGCGGCGATCGCCTGCAGTGGTGACACATTGGCCGCTTCCGCACCGGAGTAAGCAGCGCCCGCCGATCGAATGGCCTGCACGAACTGATCGTGGAATTTGGACGCCTGCGCGCTGAGGCTTTGAAATTCCTGGCCGTGCGCACCGAAAAGTGTTGCGATAGCTGCTGATATCTCGTCGGCGCCCGCAGGCAGCACCGACGTCGTCGCCGACGCCGCCGCTGAACCGGCCGAGCCGAGCGCCGAGCCGATCCCGGCCAAATCCGTTGCGGCTGAAGAGAGATACTCCGGAAGTACCGTCAAAATGGACATCGCAAACCCTCCCGTTCCTGGTGCGGTGACCCTCCCCGGCCGATCGCACAGACGCGCAGAATGTAGAGATCGTAAGCACATCCCAGGCACCGCTTCGGTGTTTTCTATGAAATGACCTGTATCAATCCGGCGCATCTTCGCTGCGCGGACAAAGCTTCGCGGAATGAACTCGATTGCCACGGATGATGTTGGGTGCCAACGAAGCCCGATCGGCCCGTTCACCACATGGGCGACGAGCCGATCGGGGAATGCATCCGGCCGGGCGGTTACCCGTTGACGTTGACCGTGCCTCCGACCGTGCCGCCCACATTGCCGCCGAGAGCGCCCGTCAATGTGGCATTCAGCTGAGTCAGCAGGCTCGGTAGTCCGCCGGTGAGTGTCAACTGGATCGGCGAGAGGAGACTGCTCAGCACGGCGCCGTCGAACAACCACTTCTGTTCGAAGGCACCCAGCAGACCACCGGCCGTCAGGCCGCCGAAGACATCTCCGGGGGCGCTGACCAGCAGGCTGCCCGTCAAATCCACTGCGGGCGCGCCCAACAGCGCGTTGATGACGCCTTGGGGTGTGCCTACCAGGAGCAGATTAAGGCCATTGAAGGCATTGTTCACGGCGCCGTTGAGGGCGCCACCCGTCCCGAAGACGAGGGTTTGGAACATCTGCTCGTTGGCGACCAGGGCGGCATTGAATGCCAACTGGTTGTTGACCATTGCCTGCAAGCCGGCCGGGGTGAGGCCCAGCTGAGTCAGCAACGAGGCGTTCACGCCAGGCAGGCCGCCCAGCGCCGCGTTGAGCGACAGCAGTTGGTGGGCAACGCCGGTCAAGCCGCCGCCCGCCGGGAAGCCACCGCCGACAGTGAGCGCGGGACTGACGAGCAGGCTGCTGGTCAGGTTGGCCGCAGGGGCCCCGACGACGGCATTGACGAGCTGTTCACCGGTACCGAGCAACAGGTTTCCGGCATTGAGGGCGAAGCCGGCGGGGCCGATCAGCGCTGCCGGGCCCAGCAGCCCGGCAACCAGCGCCCGCTCGTTGGCGACGAGACCCTGGTTGAACGCGATTTCGCTGGCGACCAACCCACTCAGGGCGCCGCGCTGCAGCCGTTCGAAGCCCGCAAGCCCGGCCGTCGGAAGACCTGCGACCGTATTCACCAGAGCGGTAAGTCCCGTGGTGTCGCCGTTGAGGGCTCCGGTGAGTGCCGCGTTGATCTGACCCCCCAAAGCCGGCAGGCCGACATTGATGTTGGCCCCCAGCCCGGACAGCACGGCGTTGAAGTTGCCTGCCAGCGTGGCGCCGGCCTGAGTCAACGCCCTGAAGTCGGGCAGCGCGAAGTTGGGCAACGTCAGATTGGGCAGCGTGAAATTCGGAATCGTGAAGTTGAAGCCGGGCAGCGTGAAGCCGGGAAGCCCCAGGTTCCCCGACAGCGCCCCGTTCAGCGCGGTACTGAGCTGAGCGCCCAGCGCCGGGAAGCCGGCCGTGAAATTGGCAACCAGCGCAGGCAGATTCGCGGTGAACCCGCCCGTCAGGGCGGGCAGGCTCACGTTCAAGCCGACCGGCAAGCCGGACAGCGCCGCGTTGAGATTGGCAGCCAACGAGCCGCCGGTCTGCGCCAGTCCGGCCAGACCCGAACTCAGGCCGGTAGCCAGCATGCCACCAGTCTGGGCGAGCCCCGCAAGCCCGGCATTCACGTTGGCCGCGAACGCATTACCCACAGCGGCTAAGTCGGGCAGTCCGCCGCTGAGGGCACCTGACAGGGCAGCGTTGAGCTGCGCGCCGAGGCCGGAGAGCCCGCCGGTGAACGCACCCGAAAGCAGGCCCGGTCCGATGTTGGCGTCCAGGGCACTGTCGATGGCCAGACTGGCATTGAAGTTGGCCGGAACTTGTGCTCCCAAAAGCAGATTGACGGCCTGCTGGCCGCCACCCACGAATGAGTTGGCGAAATTCAGGCCGGCGTCCGCAGCCCTGGACAGGACGTTACCGCCGCCCAGGAGAGCCTGCCGCACCGCTACCTCGGCACCCACCAGGGACTGGTTGAACGACACCTCGGCGTTGACCAGATTCCCGGTGAACCCGGCATAAGCCTGGCCCAGACCGTCCAGCGACACCGCCGGAGCCGCCAGCCCATTCACCAAGTTCTGCATGGTATTTGCCTCAGCTGCCGCATACGCGTTGGCCCCGGCCGTCACGGTTCGTACGAACTGTTCGTAGGAAGCCGCGACCTGTGCGCTGACCCGTTGATATCCCGCCGCATTCTCCGAAAACAGCGCCGCGATCTGCACCGACACTTCGTCGGCGGCCGCGGCGAGCAAGCCCGTGGTCGAGGCAGCCGCTGCCGCATTGGCAGCACCGAGCGCAGACCCGATACCGGACAGATTGGTTGCGAACGCCGACACCATTGGTGGCTCGACAAAGACAGATGACATGGACCGACCCCTCACCGCAACGATTGCTGGCTTACCCCGGCCCGATCAGGTGCCCTCTACCCCCGACCGAAGCGTATCGCGGGGGTTGACCGGAGCATGCGATTTCTAAACATGGATTTTGTAACAATTTGTCGCGGGCCCGATTGGCCGGTCCGCATCAAGCCCCGAGCCGAGCAAGCAGTCTTGGGATGACGCCGAAATGATCTGTATGGCATCAAATTCGGGCTATTGCCCAGTCTTGACCCACTGGCCGGCGTCACCGACGATGCCGACTGGCACCGCGCCGGTCAGGCTGACGTTCTGCACGCTGGGTCCCGCCGCGACGATGGTGGTGTCCTGCAGGATGGGCAAGACGGTGGACATGTTCCACAGTCGCGGCTCCACCGCAGCGATCACATCGTTGATGTTCTTGGTGCCGCTGAGGGCGGCGTCGATATTCGACTCGATGCTGCGGTCGCAGATTCCGGTCAGGTTCGACGGCGCTTTCACCAGCGCGCCGGGCTCGGGTGGCCGGCCCGGGCTCGTCGGTGGCGACGTGAGGTCCGGACCGGCCTGTTGGGTAGCCGAAGAGGGTGTCGGCGCGGCAGTGGTCGGCGCGTTGGGAGCGGGCACCTCGGTCGCCTGCAGAGCCGGGCAACTGAATCGGGACGCCAAGGACGTGGCCAGGTTTCCCCCGGCCTGATGCCAGCCCACCAACGCGTCCACCTCGTGGTTATTCAGCGCATCGCGATACAGCGTCACCGGATCCAGCGCCAGCACGCTTGCGGCGATGCCGACGTTGCGCAGTTGGTCGGCGGCGGTGTTGGCCACCGCCACCGACGTCGGGTCGTTGACTGCTACCCCGATCACCAGGGACAACTGCTTGCCGTCCTTGCTGACTCGGCCACGGATGACTTCCGGCGGCCCGGTGCTCACCGGCGCCGTCGAAGCGGGCGCCGCGGAAACCGATGTGATGCTTTCTATTTGAAAGCCAGCCGACTCCAGCAGCCCAAGCGCCGCCGGCGTACTCATGGCCGGCGGTGCGGTCGGCACATAACCGGGGTCACTGGGCGAACGGATCTGCGCCTGTGCCAGGGTGACGGTGTTGTCGCTGCCCGCCCCTACCGCGGCGAGCAGGTCAACGTCGACCAGACCCAGAATCGCCTTGCGCACTTGGGAATCGGCCAGCTTGGGCTCGTTCGCGCGCAGTGTCATCTGCATTACCCGGGGTGTCACGATGCGGGCGGTCCGCACGTCGGGAATCGCCGACAGCTGGGCGAATGCCGCCGATCCGCCGTGCACCTGGGCTACCTGAGTGTCGCCATTGCGCACCGAATCGGCCAACGCCGCCGGGGCACCGGCCCGGCGGAACTGGATCAGCGCCGGTTTGGCGGGCGGTCCCCAGTAGCGGTCGTTGCGGGCGATCAGAATCTCGTCGCGCTGTGGGTCGATGTTCTCCACCCGGAACTGCCCGCCGGTGACGGGCAGCGCGCGGGCCAGGCCGGAGGAGAACCCGCCGGGGACGTCCTTGACGATGTGCGCGGGCAACAGGTTGTTGAACAACTCCCGCCACGCCGGGTACGGCTGGGCGAAGGTGACGACGGCCTGCTTGCCACCTTCCAGCGATTGGACAGAGGTGATGAGGTCATAGCCGGCCGGGTCCACCACGCCGGGCTGGCTGACCATCTGCCGCCACAGGTACCAGAAGTCATCGGCCGCAATCGGGGCGTTGTCGGTCCACTGTGCCTCCGGCCGGATCTTGTAGGTCACCGTGAACGGGTTCTCGCTCGTCACGTCCGCCGACACCAACAGCGTGGGGTCCATTTCCCAGCGCGATCCCGTCGACGAGGTGGGATCGGGCAGCGGACGGAACGCGCTCGGCAGCACCAGGGCGCTGATTGCCGCGTTCACCGGGGACAGATCGGAGACCAGGTGCGGGTTGAAGCCGGCCCCGATCGAGTCGATACCCATGATGATCTGGGTGGGGCGCTGCGGTGGCGGCGGAGTGTTATGCGGGGTGTCGGTACTCTGCGGGGCCGGCGGCGGGCTCACGGTGCAGCCGGACAACACCAGCCCGATCGCCGCCACCAGCACGCCGATCGCCACCAGGACGTGGCGGGCTCGGTGCAGCACGCCCATCAGGGTATCGAGGCGCACGCGGCCTACCCGCGGGCCTTGGCACGGGATCGGCTGCGGGCACGTGAGGTGGCGTCCAACTCCACCTTGCGAACCCGGACGATCTCCGGAGTCACCTCGACGCACTCGTCTTGCGCACAGAACTCCATCGCCTGTTCGAGGTCCAGCTCGAGCGACTTGGCCAGGGTCTCGATGACGTCCGCAGTCGAGGACCGCATGTTGGTGAGCTTCTTCTCCCGGGTGACGTTGATATCGAGATCCTCGGCCCGTGGATTGATCCCGACGACCATGCCTTCATAAGTCTCCTGGCCGGGTTCGACGAAGAACTGGCCGCGGTCGGCGAGTTGGATCAGCGCGAACGGGGTGATGACACCGGCACGATCGGACACCAGCGAGCCGGTGTGGCGGGCCCGGATCTCACCGGCCCACGGGCGGTAGCCGTCGAACACCGCGTTGGCGATACCGGTGCCGCGCGTCAGGGTCAGGAAGTCGGTACGGAAACCGATCAGGCCGCGGCTGGGCACGATGAAGTCCATCCGGACCCACCCGGCGGCGTGGTTGGTCATCTCCTCCATGCGGCCCTTGCGCGCGGCCATCAATTGCGTTATCGCGCCGACGAATTCGTCGGGGCAATCGATCGTCATCGCCTCGAACGGCTCGTGCAGCCGACCGTCGATCGTCCTGGTGACCACCTGGGGCTTGCCGACGGTGAGCTCGAATCCCTCCCGCCGCATCGTCTCGACCAACACGGCCAGCGCCAGTTCGCCCCGGCCCTGAACCTCCCACGCGTCGGGCCGGCCGATGTCGACGACCCGGATCGACACGTTGCCGACCAACTCGGCGTCCAGCCGGTTACGGACCATGCGCGCGGTCAGCTTGTGCCCAGACACCTTGCCGGCCAGCGGCGAGGTGTTGGTGCCGATGGTCACCGAGATGGCCGGCTCGTCAACAGTGATCCGCGGTAGCGCATGAGCATGGTCGGGGTCGGCCAGGGTGTCACCGATCATGATCTCGGGCAGCCCTGCTACGGCCACGATGTCTCCTGCGGCCGCTTCCTCCGTGGGGCTGCGCTCGACGCCCTCGGTGGCCAACAGTTCGGTGATCTTGGCGTTGGTGATGACGGGCACTCCGTCCACCTCACGCATCCATGCCACTTGCTGGCCCTTGCGCAGCTTGCCGTTGTAGATACGGATCAGGGCCAGTCGACCGAGAAACGCCGAAGCGTCAAGGTTGGTCACCAGAGCCTGCAGAGGTGCCTCGGGGTCGCCGGAGGGCGCGGGGATGTGTTCCATCAGCACCTCGAACAGCGGGTCGAGGTTGTGGCCGGCGGGCACTTCGCCGTCGGCGGGCGGCTCGGTGCTGGCGATGCCGGCCCGACCGGAGGCATACAGGGTCGGCAGGCCCAGCGCATGCTCGGCCGCCTTGGCGGCCTCGTGGTCGAGGTCGGATGCGACGTCGAGCAGCAGGTCGTGGCTGGCGTCGACAACCTCGGAGATACGTGCGTCGGGCCGGTCGGTCTTGTTGACCACCAGGATCACCGGCAGGTGCGCGGTCAGCGCCTTGCGCAGCACGAACCTGGTTTGCGGCAGCGGGCCCTCCGACGCGTCGACCAGCAGCAGCACCCCGTCGACCATGGACAGGCCGCGCTCCACCTCGCCGCCGAAGTCGGCATGCCCGGGCGTGTCGATGACATTTATTACTGTGACCGTCCCGTCCGCGTTGTGACGGTGTACCGCCGTGTTCTTCGCCAGGATGGTGATGCCTTTTTCCTTTTCGAGGTCACCGCTGTCCATGATGCGTTCCTGGGTGTCGTCACCGCGGTGGTGCAGCGCGCCCGACTGCCGCAGCATCGCGTCGACCAGGGTGGTTTTGCCGTGGTCGACGTGCGCGACGATGGCGACATTGCGGAATGGCACGTCGGTGATTGTGGCAGTGGGGGGCCGGGATAGCGAACTGGGCAGCTCACCACGGTCGGCGAACGTAGATTGCGGCCGGCTCACCGGAGTCGCGTCATTTTCGGCCGGGTGGCTGTTGCGACCGTCATGGCGGCCCGACGGTCGGGCGCCGTCAGCCCAACGCCCGAGTCAGGTCGGCCAGCCAGGCGCGATCGGCCGGCACCCAGTCGACCTCGGCGAGCTCGCCGGCGCTGACCCAGCGCAGCGCCTGATGGTCGCGCGGGTGTGGCTCGCCTTCTGACAAACCGACGCAATAAGCCCGCAGCAGCGTCGTCTCACTGAGCACCACGTCATCACCGAGCCGGTCACCGACGGTCACATCGACTCCCAACTCCTCGGCCAGCTCACGGGCCAGGGCCCCGAGCTCGGTTTCTCCGTGGCCCACCTTGCCACCGGGCAACTCCCAACGGCCTGCCAGTTCTGGGGGGCGGAGACGTTGCGCCAACAGGACCGTGCCGTTCCGGATGATGGCGCCGGCGACGACGATCTGGGTCGGCATGCCCAGTGACGGTATACCGTCGAATCATGGCTGTTCTCACCGATGAGCAAGTAGACGCTGCCCTGGCCGACCTGGATGGGTGGGAGCGCGCCGACGGCGCGTTGCGCCGCTCCGTCAAATTCCCGGCTTTCTTGGCCGGCATCGACGCCGTCCGCCGGGTCGGCGAACACGCCGAGGCCAAAGATCATCACCCGGATATCGACATCCGTTGGCGGACAGTGACTTTCGTGTTGGTCACGCATTCCGAGGGTGGAATCACCGGCAAGGACCTCGATATGGCCCGCGACATCAACGGCATCCTCGGCCAGGCGTCGCCGGCCTAACCGGTCGAAGCGGCGTTACCCAGCGTGGCTCGCCGCGCCGATCGTGTCGTGGCGATCCATCCCAGCGTCGCCAGCGTCGCCACCACATAGACCGATCCGGCCCAGGCCAGATACCACGGCCGGCTGATCACCCAGATGGTCGGCTGCTCGAAGCTGAGCAACCACGGCACCCCCACCACGGTGAGCGCCAGCCAGCCCCAACCGAGGACCTTCGCTGCGAGCCGCTCGCGCAGCGGTCCGTGAATCAGCCAGATCATCAGCGGCACCAACCATACCCAGTGGTGCGTCCACGAAATCGGCGAGAGCAGCAGGCCGAACAGTTCGACCACGAGCAGCCTGCCCAGCACGTCGGAGTCGTCCAGCGCCCGCCATGCCAGCACGGCGACCACGGCCGTGATCGCGATCGCGACCAGAACCAGCGGCCCGTAGCCGGCGTCGTACCCGAGAATGCGCGAGATCGCGCCGCGCCAGGACTGGTTGAACGACGTCGCGATGGGACCGACCCGCCGCGCGTCGCCGAGCAGGTCCGTGAAGTAGTAACGCGCCTGGTCGCCGACCACGAACAGGGACACCCCGATGGTGAGCAGGAACACCGCCAGCGAGAACAGGGCCGCCGACCACCGGCGCGCACCGAGCAGATAGACGCCGGCGACCGCCGGGGTCAACTTGACGCCCGCCGACACCCCCACCAGCGTTCCGGACAGCCACCACTTCGTCGTGTAGACAGCCCAGAGCACCGCCAGCACCAGGAACACGTTGATCTGCCCGTAATCGAAGTTGCTGCGCAGCGGCTCGATCCAGATGGTGACCGCGGTCCACACCATGGCTGCGGACCGGTTGGCAGAGTCGCCGATCAGCCGTTGGCTGACGCGCACCACTGCATACAGCGCCGCCACGATTGCGACGTGCCACAGCAACGCCAGCAGCCCGAACGGCACGAAGTGCACCGGGTAGAGGACCACTGCGGCAAACGGCGGATAGGTGAACGGCAGCGGGAAATCGGGGGTCTGGTCAGCGTAGACGTAGCTGTACAGAGTTCCGGGATGGTCCAGCGCAGCGGCGCCCCCGACATAAACATGCAGGTCGACGAAGTTCGCTCCGTTGCGCGCCAGGTAGGTCCAAGCGAAGCGCGCACCGATGCTGAGGATCAACAGCGGCAGCGCCGATGTCTGCAGCAAGTTGCGGCGACGCCGGTAGGTTCCTGGCGCTTGGGCGGCCGAAGTCGTGTCTATCGGCCCGACTTTACCGACCCGGTCGCGCGCCGAGCCCTTGTATAACGGCGCGAACACGATTCCCAGGTGGCCGGTCACCGCCGCCACTCGTCTCGGTAACGATCGCATAAATGCCACACGTGTCACTTGAGTCACTTCTGTACCAAGCTAGCTTCGGCTCTGGGACCAGTCATCGACAACCAGGGAGAGTCATGCCAACCATCTGGACTTTCGTCCGAGCCGCCGCCGTTCTGGTCGGCTCGTCCGCCGCCTTACTGACCGGCGGCATCGCTCACGCCGACCCCGCACCCGCGCCGGCACAGCCGAACATTCCGCAGCAGCTGATCGCCTCCGCAGCTAACGCCCCGCAAATCCTGCAGAACCTGGCAACGGCCCTCGGTGCCACGCCGCCGGCGCCGCAAGGTGTGCTTCACGCACCGGACCCGGCGCCTGCGGCTCCGGGTGGGTTGAACCTGCCTTCCGTGATACCGGGGGCGACCGCTCCGGCGCCGGCGACCGCCCCGGCCGCCACACCGGCCATCCCCGGTGTAAACGCTCCGCTGCCCGGACTCACCGCTCCCGCCGCCCCGGCCGCACCCGCCCCGGCGTCGGTCCCGTCGATTCCCGGCGTGAACGCTCCCCTGCCCGGGCTCACCGCCCCCGCAGCTCCGGCCGCACCCGCCCCGGCATCGGTGCCGTCGATTCCCGGCGTGAACGCTCCCCTGCCGGGCCTCACCGCCCCCGCAGCTCCGGCCGCACCCGCCCCGGCGTCGCTTCCCATCCCCGGGGTGAACACGCCGATCCCGGGCGTTACTGCTCCGGTGGCGCCCGCGGCGCCTGCGACGCCGGCATCGTCGTTGCCCGGATTGGCGACGGCGATTCCAGGGCTTGCCCAAGCTGCTCTGCCGGCCTTGACCGCAGGGATTCCGGGCCTCTCGGGTGTCGGTGCTCCCGGCGCGTCGGCGCCGAGCGGGCCGCAGACGTTGCTCGCTGCGTTGCCCTGAGTCCCGTAGTCAACGACGGCTGACCTACCACCAACAACCCGGGAGAAATACCGTGGCAAGCACTTGGAGTCTGTCCAAAGGTCTGGCCGCAGTCGTCGTCACATCGGCTGCCGCGCTCATGCTCAGCCCGAGCGCGGCAGCCGAACCCACGACACCGCCGGCCAACCCCGCTCAACAGCTACCGGGGCTGCCGGCGTTGACCGAGTTGAGTCCGATAATTCAGCAGGCGGCGGGCAATCCGGCGCAGGCGACCCAACTTCTGATGGCTGCCGCCCAGGCATTCACACATAATCCGACGGCACCGAGCGAGGCCAAGAACGTGGCCTCATCGGTCCATGAATTCGTCGCCGACCCCGCCGGCACACCACATCTGAGCAGTCAGGTGCCGGCGGTACCGCATGTGCCACCACCCGGAGTGGAACCCGGGACGCTCCCGCACCTGCCGACCGGGATCGACCCCGCCCACGCGGCCGGACCCGCGCCGGATGCGATGCCCTCGGTCGTCAGTCCCCGGCCGGTCGCTCCCCCGCCTCCCGGGCCGGAACCGGCGCCGCGGGCAGTACCCGCGCCGGCGGCCGCACCTGCACCCGCGCCGGCGGCCGCACCTGCGGCATCACCGGCTCCGGCCGCACAACCGGCCCCGGCGCCGGCTCCGGCACCGGCGCCTGCTGCGGCTCCGGCCGCCGCGGCTCCCGGGTTCGGTCCCGATGCGCCGCCCGCCCAGGACTTCATGTACCCCTCGATCGGGACAAACTGCCTCGGGGATGGCACGAACGCCCTGGCCACCGCCTTGTCGGTAGCCGGACCGGCCACCATTCCGACGCCGGGACCCGGAGCGGGCCAGACCGCTTACGTGTTCACGGCGATCGGCACACCGGGACCCGCGGACGTGCAGCGCCTGCCGCTGAACGTCACCTGGATCAACCTGACCACCGGCAAGTCGGGCAGCGCCACCCTCAAACCGCGCACCGACATCAACGGGGCAGGCCCGACCACGCTGACCGCGATCGTCGACACCGGCTCGGGCAGCATCATGTCGACGATCTTCGGGCAGGTCACCACCAAAGATCGTCAGTGCCAGTTCATGCCCACCATCGGCTCGACGGTAGTGCCGTAGCGACCGCCGCGGTGCGGCGAGAGCGCGGCTGAGGCTAATACGCCATGAACAAGATCGCGTCGCGGTCGTACTCGAGACCCGGGTGAACGCTGGCGAGGTGGGCCTGAGTCAGTTCAACCAGCTCATCCTCGTCCTTGCCGACAATGGCTTCGCCGCACGGACACGTGATGTGTGTCTTCACGTTGCCGCCTTTCCTTTGGGTTTCCCGGAAGCCGATGCCTTCATCTGCTTCTTGTATGACCGCACTTGGCCCAGTGATTCCGCATCGACGATATCTGCCACAGACAGATAAGTGCCCGCCTTGCCGAATTCACCCGCCGCGGCACGCCAGCCGGTCGGCGTGACACCGTACTGCTTGCCCAGCAGCGCAAGGAAGATCTGGGCTTTCTGCTCACCGAATCCGGGCAAACCCTTGAGCCGCTTGAGCAGTTCCTTGCCATCGGGTTCACCGGCCGTCCACAGCGCCGCGGCGTCGCCGCCGTAGCGGTCCACGACGATCTGCGCGAGGGTCTGGATGCGCTTGGCCATCGACCCCGGAAAGCGATGAATGGCAGGCTTTTCCGAGCAGAGGGCGGCGAACTTGTCCGGGTCGTAATCGGCGATCTCGGCGGCATCGAGGCCGCCCATGCGTTCGGCGATCTTCTTCGGGCCGGCGAACGCCGTCTCCATCGGCACCTGCTGATCGAGGAGCATCCCGATCAGCAAGGCGAACGGGTTCGAGTCCAGCAGCGCGTCAGCGTCCGGGTCTTGAACAAGCTGCAACTTCGGCACCCAGATAGTCTAGAACGGCACCGTCACCCCGCTGGCGCAGCGTCCACTCAATACCGAGTCTGCTTCGGCGACAATGCTTTCGGGGACCGGCTAGCCGCTCTTGCGGCGGAACTCCCGACGGTTTCCGACCGCGCCGTGTGCGCGCGACTGCTTGCCGCCGCCGTCTCGATGCTCGGATCCACCGGACGACTTCGCCTGCTTGCGTTCGAGCGCTTCGCGGAACTTGCGCTTGTTTTCGTCCTCGGGCGGATCAGACGATTCCGGGGCGTTCGATTCGGCCATACCCGCAGCCTAACGGGTACGGGTCGAAATGGTCACCGCCTGCCGGGCGGCATGCCGTACACGTGCGAGATCGGCATAGTCAGCAGCACCCGCCGATCGGTGACCATGGCCTCGCGATATTCGTCCCAATCCGGATGTTCACCAGCGATGTTGCGGTACAAGGCAATCAGGGCCTCGACGGTATCGTCGTCGGGCGCGGCGGCCGGCGGGGTCAGTTCGGCCACGCCTTCCGCGACCGCGTACGACCAGCCGTCGTCGGCGTCGACCAACAGTGATGCGCGCGGATCCCGGCGCAGGTTGCGGGTCTTGGCCCGCGGCTCAGTGATCGACACCTGTAGCGCCAGACTGCGAGCGTCGAAGTGATATTGCACGTTCGACAGCTGGGGTCGCCCATCGCGTTTGATGGTGGCCAGCACCCCGATCGAGTTGCAACTGATCACGGCCAACAGTTTGTCGTCGAAGACTTGGCGTCCCATGCCGAAAGCCTACGTTGCCCGGGAAGGGGGCCCGGCCCACAACGCCACCAGTCTTCTCGGCTCCCGTGGCGCCTGGTGAAATAAATCGATGACCAAGTACGCAGCATTCCTGCGCGGCGTCAATGTCGGAGGCGTCAACCTAAAGATGTCCGAGGTGGCCGACGCGCTGACCTGCGCGGGATTTCAGAATGTGCGCACCATCCTGGCCAACGGCAACGTGCTGCTGGAATCCTCGGCCGGGGTCGCGACGGTGCGCAAGAAAGCCGAAACCGCCTTACGGGACCGGTTCGGCTACGACGCCTGGGTGCTGGCCTATGACCTGGACACCGTTCGTGCCATCGAGAAGGCGTACCCCTTCGAGCGCGAGGTCGACGGCTACCAGTCCTACGTCACGTTCGTCTCCGACGCCGACATTCTCGACGAGTTGGCACAGCTGGCCCCTGGGCCCGAGGAGAAGATCGAACGAGGCAAGGGGGTCATCTACTGGCAGGTGCCCAAGGGCAGCACACTGGACAGCACCATCGGCAAGACCATGGGAAAAAGGCGTTACAAGTCGTCGACCACGTCGCGCAATCTGCGCACCCTGGCGAAGGTACTGACGTGAGTGCCCAGCGGCCCGCCACCCACAAGGTCGCACTCACCGGCGTCTCGGAAACCGCATTGCTGACGCTCAATGCCCGAGCCACCGAGGCGCGCCGGGGCGCCGGGGCGCTCATCGACGACCCGATGGCCGTGGTGCTGGTCGACTCCATCGATTTCGACTTCGCCAAGTTCGGGCCCACCCGGCAGGACATCGCGATCCGGGCACGAGCCTTCGACGACGCCGCGATGTCGTACCTGAAAACTCACCCGTCAGCCACCGTGGTGGCGCTGGCCGAAGGCCTGCAAACCAGCTTCTGGCGGCTGGAGGCTGCTCTGCCCGGCAGCCAATTTCGTTGGCTCACAGTGGATTTGCCGCCCATCATCGAGATCCGCAGCCGGCTGCTGCCGTCGTCGCCGCGGATCTCGGTGCTGGCTCAATCGGCGTTGGACTACCGCTGGATGGACTCCGTCGATTCCTCCCACGGGGTGTTCATCACCGCCGAGGGGCTGCTGATGTATCTACAACCCGAGCAATCGCTGGGGCTCATCGCCGAATGCGCGAAGCGGTTCCCCGGCGGTCAGATGCTCTTCGACCTACCACCGCGCTGGTTCAGCCTGTTCAGCCGGTTGGGCATCCGCACGTCGTTGCGCTACAAGGTGCCGCCGATGCCGTTCAGTCTGTCGGTGTCCGAAGCCGCCGAGCTCGCCCAGACGGTGCCCGGCGTCCGAGCTGTCCGCGACATTCGGCTGCCGAAGGGCCGCGGCCTGATCTTCAACACGGCGCTGTCCGCGGTGTACCGCGTCCCGCTGCTCGATCCGCTGCGCCCGAACGTGACGCTGCTGGAACTCTAGTCGTCCGGCACGTTCGTGAGATAGCGCATCGCGTCGGACTTGGTCAGCCCGAGTGCTCGGGCGACTTCGACGTATTCCTTGGCCGCTGCCGCCATCGCGGCATCCGTCGGATCGAAGCGGGAGATGAAAGTGCCGAAGCGTCCACGCGTTTCGACGATCGCCGCGGATTCGAGTTCGCGGTAGGCGCGGGCTACCGTGTTGGCGGCCACGCCCAGTTGGCCCGCCAGGTCGCGCACCGTCGGCAGTCGGGTGCCCGGGGGCAGAGAACCGGCCCGCACCCCGTCGATCACTCCGGTTCTGAGCTGGTCGAACAATGGCTTGCCCGCCTTCACGTCGACCTTCAACAAATCGCGCAACTCCACACATCCAGTATTGCCCACCCACGGCTATCTTTGTGGGATGCGAGTGACGGTGCTGAGCGGCGCGGGAATCTCCGCGGAGAGCGGGGTACCGACGTTCCGCGACGACAAAAACGGATTGTGGGCCCAATTCGACCCATACGAGCTCTCCAGTGTCCAGGGGTGGGAACGCAACCCCGAGCGTGTCTGGGGCTGGTACCTGTGGCGCCACTATCTGGTGTCCGACGTCCAGCCCAACGAGGGACACCGGGCGATCGCGCGGTGGCAGCAGCACCCGGATGTCACCGCGGTCGCCGTCGTCACGCAGAATGTCGATGATCTGCACGAACGGGCGGGCAGCGCGCCGGTGCACCATCTGCATGGCAGCCTCTTCGAATTCCGTTGTGCGCGATGCAATAAGCGGTATACCGACCCACTGCCGGTGATGACCGAAGCGGCTATCGAAGTGCAGCCGCCGGTGTGTCACTGTGGAGGTTTGATCCGGCCAGACATCGTCTGGTTCGGCGAGTCGCTGCCTCAGGCACCATGGCAGAGCGCGCTCGAGGCCACCGAGAATGCCGACGTCGTGGTCGTGGTCGGCACCTCGTCGATCGTCTATCCGGCAGCCGGGCTGCCGGAGTTGGCACTTGCCCGCGGGAAAGCGGTGATCGAAGTCAACCCGGAGGCCACGCCGCTGTCGCAACACGCCACGCTCTGCGTGCGCGAGTCGGCGAGCACGGCGTTGCCCGGACTGCTCGAGCGGTTGCCCGCGCTGTTCAACTGAGTGCGCGGAACCGCTTCGGGTGCGCTATCGGGTGACGTGCAGGGGGCCGATACCGATCAGATTATTGCCAACCAGCCCGATGCCCAGGTTGTTGTTGCCGAAGTTGAAATAGCCCTGGTTGAAGTTGCCCTGGTTACCCGCGCCCAACAACTGCAGGAACGGTATCGGCAAACCTTGGTTATTGGCCCCGGTGTTGAAGAACCCGACATTGTTCAACCCGTTGTTGCCGATTCCCAACGCACCGAACTGGGTGAGCGGGTCGGTCGGCGTGAAGTTCGGGCTCACGTTGCCGATCCCGATATTCACCGAGCCGTTGTTGAAGAACCCGAGGTTGTCCAACCCCTTATTTCCGATCCCGATCCCGCCGAAGAGACTGATCGGATCGGTCGGGGCGAAGTTCGGACTCACATTGGAGATCCCGAAGTTCAGGGTGCCGTTGTTGAAGAACCCGACATTGCCCTGACCCACATTGCCGTAACCGAAATTCGGCAACGGCGCGGCCGCCGCCACAGGCAGCACACTGTCGCTGAAGTGCAAAGGACCGATACCGACCAGATGGTTCCCGACCAACCCGATGCCCAGGTTGTGGTTGCCGAAGTTGAAATAACCCTGGTTGAAGTTGCCCTGGTTACCCGCACCCAGCAGCTGCAGGAAGCCCAGCGGGAAACCGGTGTTACCGATCCCGTTGTTGGCGATGCCGTTATTGCCGGTACCGGAGTTGAACAGCCCGAAGTTGTTCAACCCGTTGTTGCCGATTCCCAACGCACCGAACTGGGTGATCGGGTTGGTCGGGGTGAAGTTCGGGCTCACGTTGCCGATCCCGATATTCACCGAACCCTTGTTGAAGAACCCGACATTCTCCAACCCGTTATTGCCGATCCCGATCCCGCCGAAAAGACTGATCGGATCGGTCGGGGCGAAGTTCGGACTCACATTGGAGATCCCGAAGTTCAAGGTGCCGTTGTTGAAGAACCCGACATTGCCCTGACCCACATTGCCGTAACCGAAATTCGGCAACGGCGCGGCCGCCGCGGAGAGCAGTTGCGCAGCCGCCGCTGAAGCCTCTGCGTGATATCCGACCATCGCTGCGACGTCCTGCGCCCACATTTCCTCATAGAGGCTCTCCACAGCGGCGATCGCCGGCGCGTTCTGTCCGAACAGGTTCGACAGCACCAGAGACACCAGGCCCGAACGGTTGGCGGCGACCGCCGCGGGATGCACCGTGGCCGCCAGGGCCCCCTCAAACGCGCTTGCGACCGCCTGCGCCTGCGCGGAAGCTCCCGAGGCCTGGGTCGCTGCGGCGCTCAGATAGCTCGCGTACGGCGTGGCGGCAGCGAGCATGCGTTGCGAGGCAGGGCCCTGCCACGCCTGGGCAGCCAGGGCCGAGGTCAGCGACGAAAATGACTCCGCTGCCGACTCGAGTTCGGCGGACAAGCTGCTCCATGCCGCCCCAGCCTGCAACATGGGCGCTGGCCCCGCGCCGGTGAACATCCGCATCGAGTTGACCTCGGGGGGCAAGCGCCAAAAGTTCATCTACCTCTGCCTTTCTCACGACCATCGGCAAGTCTGCGACGGCACTGTCGCTTGCGATGCGCGAATCTATCCGATGACGGCATCCGCCATGTGCGTTTTGGTGATGAATCATTCGATTGATTACGACCCGGGCCGCCTTACCCGCTCTCCTGCGACCAATTGAGGTTCTGCGACGTGGAAATTGACGAGCACGTCATGACTGACCCGGGGCGATCGCTGATCCAAGCAGATGAATTTATCTCTCGGACAAGCGGATTCCGATCGATCTTGTTCGAACTGCTGTGACCCAGTCACCCGCAGCAGTCGTCGCCTTCCTGAAATGAATTGCTGGACAGGTAGATTGCGACAGGCAGGCGTTGCGCATCGACTACCGTCGGACACCGGGCTAGGGCCGGCGTGCCCTGCCCAGCGCCAGTTCCGACACCGGCAACGGCGCCCAGGCCGGCAACGTCCACTCCCGCCGTGAGATGTGCACTTCGAATCCGGCGTCGACGATTGTGCGCTCGGTATCGCGATGCGTGTGGCAGTTGCCGAAGAGTCTGGGCCAGAAGGTGGCGTCGACGAACCTTTGGTATCGGCCCCGAACGCCGGCGCTGGCGATGTGCTCCATATACCGCAATTCCCCGCCCGGCCGCAGCAGCGAGTGCAACCGTCGCAGCACCTCCTCCGGGTCGTGTACCGAGCACAGCACCAACGAACACACCACCGCGTCAAAGGGCTCCCCGTCGCTGATCTCCTCGGCCATCTCGTTTTTCACCACCACGGGAATGGGCGCGTCGGCGGCGGCCTGCCTGGCCTTGTCCACCAACCTCGGTTCAGGCTCTACGGCCACCACGTGCGTAACGGCGTCAGGGTAGTAGGCGAAGTTCGTACCGCTCCCAGCACCGATTTCCAGCACTCGACCCGAAAGTCCGGCCAGATTCTCTCGACGCAGCGTACGCACTGACTCGGCCTCATGGGCGGCGAAGACGGGCCACACCCGGGCGAAGAATGGGTTCTCAACACGCGGCGTCATATGTCAGCCTCCTGCGAAGGGCTTTGCTTCATCACCCATTTCACCAGCCGCTGGGATGTCGCGCCCGCGCCGGCGATGCCTGCCATCATGTGACCGCACAGCACGGCGCCCAACACGCGTTCGGCAAACTCGTCGACATCACCGAACGGTAGATGCGGCTTAGCAATCAGAATGGCCGCCACGCCGTGCGCGGCGGTCCACAGCTCAAGAGCGATCATGGTCGGATCGTCGTCTCGGTAGACACCTTCGTCCATCAGTGTTCGCACCGAGGTGCGCATGTGTTTGAACGCCGAATTATCCAGTGCTATATCGACATTGCTTCCGGGGCGCCATTCGCCCATGGTGGCGAGCCGGTACAGCTCCGGGGTCTGCAGGGCGAATCGCACGTAAGCGATGCCCTGGGCCATCAGCGCATCGACGGTGCCGGCGCGCCCGGCGGTGGCCCGCTCCATTAACTCGTCGAGTCGAGCGAAGTAGCGCGCGCACACCGCGTCCAGCAACGCGTCCTTGTCCTGAAAGTGCAGATAGATGGACGGCGAGGTGACCCCGACGCGCTGCGCCACCGATCGAATCGACACCGCCCGGGAATGCCCGGTTTCAAGCAACAATTCCGTTGCCGCATCTAGTATTTCGTGGCGCAGCCGGTCACCCGATCCGCGCGGCGCACGCTGGCGGCGGAGTCCGCGGACGGACACGTCAACCATGGCGCGTCACAGACGCATGGACGTCCCGTCCATTGCGCTGGGTCGGCATCTTTGCGGTGTCGGCCTCGCTCGGGAGGCGGGGACCGGCGGCCACGGCCGGCTTCTCCAACACGCCGCCCTCGCTGATGCCGAACCGCTCGTGTACCCACACCAGCGGTTTGGGAGCCCACCAATTCCACCGGCCCATGACATGCATGAAAGCCGGCACCAGCACCATGCGAACCAGGGTGGCGTCGGCGATCACAGCCAAGGTCAAACCTAGGCCGAACATCCGCATGAACGACACGTGCGCGGCGATCAGCGCCGCGAAGGACATCGACATCACCAGCGCGGCCGCTGTGATCACCCGGCCGGTACGAGCGACCCCGAGGGCCACGCTTTCGTCGTTGGCGGCGTGCGCCTGCCTAGAAGTCGGTTTGGCGGGCCGGGCCGCCCCTGATGCCAACCAGTACTCGCGGATGCGAGACACCAGAAACACCTCGTAGTCCATCGACAATCCGAACGCGATACAGAACAGCAGCACCGGCATGTTCGCTACTAAAGTCCCGCTCGGGGTGGTGCCGAGCGCGCCCAGATTGCCGTCCTGGAAGATCCACACCAGCGCGCCGAACGCCGCGCTCAACGACAACATGTTCAGCATCAGAGCCTTCAACGGCAAGACCACGCTGCCGGTCAACAGGAACAGCAGGATGAAGGTGACCGCGGCCATCAGTCCCAGCACCAGGGGCAGCCGGTCGGTCACCGCGTCGACGCTGTCCCGGTTGACCTGCGCGACACCCGCCATCTCCACCGAACGGCCGGCGGGTCCCACCACCTGATGCAGCCGCCTGAGCTGGTTATCAGAAGCCTGCGAGAACAGCGGCGCAGTGCTGCTGACGGTGAGCAGAGCGCTGCCGTCATGCATTCCGGTGGGCCCGACGGGCGGGCCGGACAGCGTTCCGCCGACGAACGTCCCGCTCGGCGCGGACACCGCTGACACATCGGGCGCCAGAGACAACCCGGCCGCGTATTGGTTGAGGTCCTCAGGTGTCAGGCCTCGGGCGTCGGGTATCACGACGGGCACAGCAGTGGCCGAATCACGCGCGAAATTGTTGCGCAGCTGGTCGCCCACTTGGTGCGCCGTGGCCGAGGTCGGCAACACCCGGTCGTCCGGGAACCCCCACTTCACGGAGAAGAAGGGCAGCCCGAGGAGCATCAGCAAGGCGACGACGGCAGAACCGATCGGCAGCCAGTGACGCATCACGAACTTGCTCGAGCGGTACCAGAACAGCTCTTCGACGGGCTTGTGCACAGGTTGCGGGCGGCGCATCGCCCGGCGCGCCAGGCGTCGCATATCGAAGGCATCGATCCGCGGACCCATCAGGACGATGGCAGCCGGGGTCACCACGATGGAGGCGGTCGCTACGAAGGCGACCGTTGCGACACCCGCATAGGCGAACGACTTGAGGAAGTACATCGGGAAGGCCACCGTGGCGGCCATGGACAACGCCACGGTGACGGCTGAGAACAGCACGGTGCGGCCGGAGGTCGCCATGGTGCGGATCAGTGCCTCGTCACGCTCAGCGCCTTCGGCCAATTCGTCGCGATAGCGGCTGATGATCAGCAGTGTGTAGTCGATCGCCAATGCCAGACCCAGCGCGGTGCTGAGGTTCAGCGCGAAGATCGACACTTCCGTGGTTAAGGTGACCAACCTCAGCACCGACATCGAACCGACCACCGCCAGCGCCCCGAGTGCCATCGGCAGCGCCGCCGTGAGCAGGCCGCCGAACACCCAAACCAATACCAGGAAGCTGAACGGAATCGCGATCATCTCCATGACGAGCAGGTCGGCCTGGTTCTGCTTATTGATCTGGGCGTATTCCATGGCCGAGCCGCCCGCCTGGACGGTGACGCCGTCGCGGTCGTGCACAAACTGGTCGGAGAGAGTCAGCGCGTTTTTCTGCGCGTCGTCCTCTCCGCCTTTGAGATTGACGACGATAAGTCCCGACTTGCCGTCCTTGCTGATCAGGTCGGCGGCGGCCTGCGGCGGCGTGGTCCAGGGTGACGCGGCGTTGTATACCAACGGCGATTTCTCGAGTTGATCGACGAGGCCGACGCCCACGGTGCGGGCCTGATCACTGTTCACTCCGCCCGGCGCGGTGACCAGGACCAGCATTTGCTGACCGCTCTGGCCGAACTTGTCGGTCAGGATCGCGATAGCGCGGGCCGACTCCGATTGTGGGTCCTGGAAACCCCCCGGCGACAGGCTGTTGGCGACGGGAACGCCGAAGATCGCGGCGGCGATGAATACCAGAACGGCTATTCCGATGATTCGTCGCGGAGCCGCGATGGCCAGTCGAGCGATCCCCTGCAACATGTTGTGTCCCTCCGGCAGCCGGCGGGCGCCCTCCCGAGCCGGCCGCACACATATCCGCGCTAACTTAGCAACGCTAACTTACAAGTGTCAAACAACACCCCGACTCTGACACGACCGCAGGTCGCGGATGGTTCAAGCAGTTCGAGAATGGTTACCCCGGCCCGCTACGGCGACACCCTACCCACCGGTAAGAATTGCCATCATTTTCCGAACCGTGACTCACCGATTCCTTAAGGGCGGCTCCTACGCTCAGTCTCATGTGGATCGACGACTCGAGTGCCGACGTCATCAAAGCTGACTTCGAAGCTCTCTACCACGGCGACGTGCTGGTGGAAGGTGAGACCTCGGAGCAGTTCGAAGACTGGCAACCCCTGCCGACAGCGAGCTGAGGTAAAACCCATGGGCGTAATTGCACGATTACTGATGGCCGAACCCACCGTCTCCCGATGGTTTCGTCGATAGCCACCTAGTGGTTCCGATGTGAGCCCCCCGCATTTGCGGGGGGCTTCTTCGGTTTTCGGGGCAGGTTGGTAGCCCCGGTCCGCGGCTCTAGTCACCCGGCCTGCAAATCTGGAGAGAAAGTGCGAGTAAGGACCTGCCAAAGTTCAGGCTCGGCCACACGACCCAACCGATGAGCTCGCTCGGCTCGCTGGCGAGTCTCAGCGCGGCGCCATCCGGGATCGCCCGGTTGCACTGCCAGTGCGCCGTACCCGTCGGGGTCGCCCAACCGGGCCGGGTGCGGGACCTGCTTGCCCAGCGATTTCTGCGCTTCCCGGGAAGCGAACCGAGCAAAAGGTTTTGAACAGTGCCGGCGCGATGGTCACCACGGGCGAATGAGCCCCGGAGATCCTTTTCATGACTCGCGCGCCCGGCGTCGAGCGGCCGCTCGATAATGGCCAGTCCCAACCCTGAGGCCGCCCCCGGTGACGACTGCGACGGCGTCCCTGATCTCCGCGCCGGTATCCCTTACGTCGTCGCAACCAACCAATTGGTTGGGGTTATACCCAGTCCGCCAGTACCGCTTCGATGTCCCCGACCGCTTCCGCCGGCTGCGGCGTATCCGCCGGGGTGCGGGAGAACCGCGGAGCGGGCATCGGTTGCAGATTGCCGTTGACCTCGTAGAACGTGTTCCGCTCGGTGATGTGCGGTTCGGTGTGCGCCTCGCCGAACGCAAGCACCGGCGTCACGCACGCGTCGGAGTCGGCAAACACCTTGGCCCAGTGGTCGCGGTCGCGGCTGCCGAAAGCCTCGACCAGACGAGCCCGTAGTTCGGGCCAGCGCTGGACGTCGTTCTGCGGCGGCAGAGTCGCCGCGTCCAACCCCAAGCCCTGAATCATCGCGGCGTAGAACTGCGGTTCAATGGCGCCGACGGCGACATAGCGCCCGTCGGCGCATTCATAGGTGTCGTAGTAGGGCGCGCCGCCGTCGAGCATGTTGGTGCCCCGCGCGTCGGTCCACATGCCCGAGGCCCGCATCTGCCACATCATCTGCACCAGAACGCTGGAACCGTCGACCATCGCGGCGTCGACCACCTGGCCCTTGCCTGAGGTCTGCCGCTCCCAGAGCGCCGAGAGGATGCCGAGCAGCAGGAACATCGAGCCGCCACCGAAGTCGCCGACCAGGTTCAGCGGCGGTACCGGCCGCTCGCCCGCCCGGCCGATCGAGTGCAGGATGCCGTTAAGCGAGATGTAGTTGATGTCGTGTCCGGCCTGCTGACTGCGCGGGCCCGTCTGGCCCCAGCCGGTCATCCGCCCGTAGACCAACCGTTCGTTGACCTTCGCGCAGTCTTCGGGACCCAGCCCCAGCCGCTCGGTGACGCCCGGGCGGTAGCCCTCGATGAGCACGTCAGCCTTCGCGATCAGCTTGAGCACCAGATCACGGCCCTCCGCGGACTTCAGATCGGCGGTGACGATGCGCCGGTTGCGGCTCATCGCGTCCGTGACCGGACCGCGGGGACCCGGACGGTCCACACGAACCACATCAGCGCCCAGGTCGCCCAGGATCATGGCGGCGTGCGGGCCTGGCCCGATGCCCGCCAGTTCGACAACTCGTAAACCACTCAGCGGTCCCGCCACGGGTGCACCGACCTTTCGTCCGCTCTGACGCCCTAACAACCGGTTGATTGCATCTTCGCAGCAGCCTCAACCGGCCGCGCAGGCCGGGTCCACACCCGGTCACTTACTGTGAATCCCATGTCCGAATCTGGAATTACCGCTCTCACTCCCGTCGCCGGGCTCGACGTCGAGCTCACCGCCGGTGTGCTGTCGGTGACGATCAACCGGCCCGACAGCCTCAACTCTCTGACTCTGCCGGTCATCACCGGACTCGCCGACACGATGGAGGCTGCAGCCTCCGACCCGGAGATCCGCGTGGTGCGACTCGGCGGCGCCGGACGCGGCTTCAGCTCTGGGGCCGGCATCAGCGCCGACGACATGGCGAGCGGCGGCGGAGTCCCGCCGGACCGGATCATCCTTGAGATCAACCGGCTGGTCCGGGCCGTCACCACACTGCCGCGCCCTGTGGTTGCCGTCGTACAGGGGCCGGCGGCCGGCGTCGGTGTGTCCATCGCCCTGGCTTGCGATGTCGTATTGGCTTGTGACGAAGCATTTTTCATGCTGGCATTCACCAAAATCGGCTTGATGCCCGATGGCGGCGCATCGGCTCTGGTCGCCGCGGCGGTCGGCCGGATCAGGGCGATGCGGATGGCATTGCTGCCGGAGCGGCTCACGGCCACCGAGGCCCTGTCGTGGGGTCTGGTGAGTGCGGTCTACCCCGCCGACGACTTCGAAGACGAAGTGGACAAGGTACTTTCGCGCTTGCTGACCGGCCCCGCGGTGGCGTTCGCCAAGACCAAGGCCGCGATCAACGCGGCCACGCTGACCGAACTCGGCCCCACCCTGGAACGGGAATTCGAGGGGCAACGCGGCCTACTGCAGGCCCCCGACTTCAAAGAGGGCACGAGGGCATTCCAGGAACGACGCTCCCCCAGTTTCACTGACTCTTGAATTGCAGGATTATCAAACCGCACTTGCGTCTACTCCGAATAATTGGTGCACGTGAACGAATGGAGTCCTGTGGCGGCTGAACGAATCCATTGCTTGGTGACCGGAGCTACCGGTTACATCGGCGCGCGTCTGGTGCCGCGCCTGTTGGACGAAGGACACCGCGTGCGGGCGCTCGCACGCAACCCCGGCAAGTTGGACGGAGTGCCGTGGCGCCCGAATGTCGAAGTGGCACGCGGGGACCTGGGCGACGTCGAGTCTTTGCGGAACGCCTTCGACGGCATCGATGTCGTCTACTACCTGGTGCACTCCATGGGCGGCGGGTCAAAAGACTTTGCCGCCGAGGAAGAACGCGCGGCACGCAACGTCGTGAACGCCGCCCGCGAGGCCGGGGTGCGCCGGATCGTGTACCTGAGTGGCCTGCATCCCGAGGACAAAGAGCTTTCCCCGCACCTGCGGTCGCGCAAGGCGGTCGGCGATCATCTGATCGAATCCGGGATCGAGACCGTGGTGCTGCAGGCAGGCGTGGTCGTCGGCGCCGGCAGTGCGTCGTTCGAGATGATCCGGCACCTGACCGACCGCCTGCCGGTCATGACCACCCCGAAATGGGTGCACAACAAGATCCAGCCGATCGCCGTGCGCGACGTGCTGTACTACCTCGTGGCGGCGGCGACGGCACCGGTGCCGTGCTCGCGGACGTGGGACATCGGCGGCCCCGATGTCTTGGAATACGGCGACATGATGCGGATCTACGCCGCGGTAGCGCGCTTGCACAAGCGCTACCTGATAGTGCTGCCTTTCCTGACACCGACGATTGCCAGCCTGTGGGTGGGCACCGTAACGCCGATCCCGCCCGGGTTGGCGCGCCCGCTGATCGAATCGCTGGAGTGCGACGCGGTGATGCACAACTCCGACATCGATTCGATCATCGAGCGGCCTCCGGGCGGATTGACCGGGTACCGTCGCGCAGTCGCCGTGGCACTCACGCGCGCGTTCGCAGGCTTGCCCGATCCGACCTGGGACTCACTGCAGGAGCCGGCCGAGCTGTTGCCGAGTGACCCGGACTGGGCCGGCGAGATCATCTTCGACGACGCGCAGACCGCCGTGACCTCCGCCGCTCCCGGCGACCTGTGGAAGGCGGCGGAGAACGCCGCCAACAGCGGCCGCTGGTACTCGTTCCCGTTGGGGCCACGGCGGCGCACTTCGGCCACCCGATGGAGCGTCACGGCCAGCGAACCGGGCGAGAAGCTGCGACTGCGGGCGGAAGTCCGCGCCCCGGGCCAAGCGTGGCTGGAGGTCACCACCGCGCCGGGCCAGTACACCCAACGGGCGATCTTCTACCCCCGCGGCATCCCGGGCCGGTTGTACTGGTTCGTGTTCCGGCCGCTGCACACCGCGGGGCTTCGAAAGCTGGCGCGCGAGGTTGTCGCCGGCCACTAGCTACGAGACGCCGAACATCGACGGCAATGCCAGCACCATGATCAGGCCCCACACGAAATGGGTCAGCATCGGAGCCAGCACGCCGCCGGTGGCGCGCCGGGTCAGCGCGTTCACGGTACCCAGGATCACTCCGGCGAATCCCAGCATCGGGTTGCCGCTGGCCATGGTCGCAGCGACATACAAGACGGTCGAGATGACCACCGGATGGTGCCGTCCGAGTGCGGTGTAGAGGGCACCGCGGAAAAACACCTCCTCGGTGACCCCGTTTACCACCGTGATCAGCACGATGAGCAGGAACGATCCCTGGTGTGCGTATTGCAGCACGCGGGTGATCCAGGAGTCGATCGGTTGAATCTCGCGAACGATCAAGCCGCCGACCAGGAAGATGGCGCCGAGTAGCAGACCGATCGTTGTGCCGGTGATGACGGGGCGTTGATTGCGTCCCCGCCAGCAGATCCCACCCAGATGCAGAGGGCCGGACGCAAGCGCACCCAGCAACCAGACGGCGGCCAGCGCGAGGGTCAGCCAGTAGAAGCTGGCCTCACCGGGGCGGGTCCGTAGCGAGATACCCAGTATCGCGGCGCCGAGCACCAGCGTGACCGACACGACGATGCGCCGGCGCAACACCACCCTGGGCGGTTCATGATGCGGCACCGCGACGTTGCTGAGCGCGCGGCGAATCTCTTGAATCGCGCTCGTGCGGTTGGGAGTTGCGGTCTGGGTCATGCCGTGCGAATCCTCGGTGTCAGCGTGAGCAGGATGTCCAAGCTGGTACGCAGCGCACCGGCAAGGGGGCCGGGGACGATGTTAACCAGCCGCAGGGTGGGCCGCACGATGGGCGGGGTGACGGTCCGGGCCAGGCGCCGAATGCGCAGCGCGTCACCGCCGGCCCACGTCGGATCGGTGTCGGCGAGGTGGTGGGGGTCGGCAAGCGCGCTGACCGGCCGCGGTGGATGGTCTGTGTGGCCGGACAGGGCCAGCGAGATCGCCTCGTCAATGCCCATCAGCCCGCCGAGCGGGGCGGGCACCTTGTTCTGCAAGCCGCAGCCGGAGGCCCGCATCGGATGGTCGAGCGACTCCACCAGGTCTCCGGCCAGCCCCTTGGGAACCGGTAGCGCGATCGCGGCGAACAGCGACGCCATCGAGGTGTCGATACCGGGCACTCGGCATGCGGCGTGCCACCGGCCGGAGATCTGCGCGTATCGCTTGAGGAGGTCCCTATACGACGTGGTCTCGGGTCCACTGATGTCGTAGGCGCCGGCGGGAACCTGGCCAGGGTCGGCCGCAGCCACCAGGTAGTGCAGGACATCGCGGATGGAGATCGGGTCGAGGGGGTTGTGCATCCAGCTCGGCATCGGCATGAACGGGAACCGGTCGCCGACGTAACGCAAGATCTCGAACGACGTCGACCCCGCTCCGATGATCAGCGCCGCGCCCAGCCACACCAGCTCCGGACCGTTTTCGACCACCAAAGACTCGGCCACCTCGGCCCGGCTGGTCAGGTGTTCGGACAGCGCTTCATCGTCGGGTACGAACCCGCCCAGGTAGACGATGCGGCGCACGCCGGCGTCGCGTGCCGCGTTCGCGACGTTGGCAGCCGCGGCGTTGTCGGCTTCGCGGAAGTTGGCCTGGCCGATCCCGTGCACGAGGTAGTACACCACATCGATGGGACCCGCGGATGCGAAGGCCGCACGCGCCGAGGCCGGGTCCGCCGCGTCCAGCTTGACTGGCGTCACCTCGTCCGACCAGCCAAAGCGCTTGAGGACGCCGGGGTTTCGGCTGGCTGCGACCACTGTATGGTCGTCCGCCAACAGCGCCGCGACCAGGCGTGAACCCACATAACCAGTGGCGCCCGTCACCAGAATCCGCATATTTCCAACCTAACTGTCGATGTTCGAAGTCCTGCGACCTCAGCTGCTGCCCGTTAGGTACCCCAACCTCAATCATGGCAAATCTGCCTAGGTCAGGCGTGCATTGCAGGTGCCGTACATCAGTTCGTCGAGGGTCAGATCCGGGCGGTTGGTCCGCCGAGGTAGAGACCACAAGCGGTGTCGAGAGCGTCTTCGGGTGCGCCGGCGTTGGGGCCGGCCGGGACTGGGCGTTCTTGCTGGCGCGCTACACCGCAGTGGGCCCCCAATGCGCCGTGGTGCAGCCGCAGGGCGGCATGGTGTCGCCAGCGGGCCGGAATCGCCCTCGCAGGCCGCCCGGCCGCCAACGCGCACGGCCCCGCCTCAGCCGCGGCTCTTACCGCCGTGCCCACCCCCGCCCCCACCGCTGGCGCCGCCGCCACCCCACACCAACCCGCGCGCACCGCCGGCCCCACCGGTCCCACCGACACCGGCCACCGCCGCACCCCCAGACCCGCCGGCCCCACCGACACCCCACAACCCCGCCGACCCGCCGCCCCCGCCGGCCTGCCCCGCCGCCCCCGCCGCACCCGCGCCGCCGTTGCCGAACAACCAGCCCCCATCCCCACCCCGCCCACCCGGCGTCGTCGCGTCCGCCCCGTTGCCGATCAACGGCCGCGACAAAAACAGCTCGATCGGATTGGCGGCCGCACCCGCCACCGCGCGTTGAGCGCCTCAGCCGCCCCGTAGGAGCCCGCCGCCGCCTGCAACGACACCACCAATTGGGCATGAAACGCCGCCGCCTGCCCCGCCGCTGCCTCATATTGCACCCCGAACTCGCTGAACACCGCGGCCACCGCCGCCGACACCTCATCGGCAGCCGCGGCCACTACACCCTGGGTAGCCCCCGCCGCCGCCCCCGCCTCACCGACCGACCGCCATACCCACCCCCGACCACTGCCCCGCCGCACCCGCCACCCACTGCGGCACCACCAGCAGAGACGACATCACCCACCACCCTTCCGTCGCCCGACATGTGAGCGACATCATAGAATTGGTACGGCTGTCACCGGAACCGTTGAACACCACCGAACCCACGCCGGGCCACGCGTGCGTCAATCCCGGTCTGACGTCGTGCGGCTTTACGCGCGCCGGACAAAACATGCTTTGCCGGTGCACCCGGGCGCCCGGCGCGATTCGAACGAACGCGGCGGCGGTAACGTTAATGGGTCTGTGGGCAGACTCTGCGTGAGCAATCCGGCGTGCCGCACGAACGCCCCGGTTGTCTTGGAGGCGCCGCAAGTGGGGAAGCCATGTATTACCTGTTGATCCTGGCGGTCGTGCTGGAACGCCTCGCCGAGCTGGTAGTTTCGCGGCGCAACGCGAAGTGGTCTTTTACCCAGGGCGGCAAGGAGTTCGGCCGTCCCCACTATGTCGTCATGGTATTTCTGCACACCGCCCTGCTGGTGGGGTGTCTTATCGAACCATGGGCACTGCACCGACCGTTCATCCCGTGGCTGGGCTGGTCGATGGTGGTCGTCGTGGCGCTGTGCCAGGGCCTGCGCTGGTGGTGCATAACATCGTTGGGTAAGCGGTGGAACACACGGGTGATCGTGCTGCCGCACAGACCGCTGGTGAAGCGGGGGCCTTACCGATTCATGCATCACCCGAATTATGTTGCGGTGGTTGCCGAAGGCTTCGCCTTGCCGATGGTGCACACGGCTTGGTTGACCGCGGTGATCTTCACGCTGGCCAATGCCGTACTGCTGACCGTCCGGTTGCGGGTCGAGAACTCGGTGTTGGGCTACGCATGACGGACTTCGATGCTGACGTGCTGGTGGTCGGAGGCGGACCGGGCGGCCTGGCTACCGCGTTACAAGCACGCAGGCATGGGCTTTCGGTCATCGTGGCCGAGCCGCGGGAAGGCCCGATCGACAAGGCGTGCGGGGAAGGGCTGATGCCGGGCGGACTGTCGGAGCTGACGTCACTCGGCGTCGATCCGGCCGGTATGCCGTTCCGCGGAATCGCTTACGCCAGTGAGCATCGCCGGGCCGAGGCTCTTTTCAAAACCGGCCCGGGCCGCGGTGTACGGCGTACCACCTTGCACGCGGCATTGGAGGCGAGGGCCAAAGAGCAAGACACCGAATGGATTCGGACGAAGGTGACCTCTATCGAGCAGGATGCGCACGGCGTGTCGGCGGCGGGGCTCCGGACGAGATGGCTGGTGGGCGCCGACGGATTGCATTCCGCGGTGCGCCGCGCCGTCGGAATCGCGGCGACGCGCGGCACTCCGCGTCGCCACGGATTGCGCTGGCACTATCGGGTGCCGGCCTGGTCGGAGTTCGTCGAAGTGCATTGGTCGCGGTGGGGCGAGGCGTACGTGACACCGGTGGAACCGGATCTGGTGGGTGTGGCCATTCTGTCGCGACAGCGCCCCGAAATCAGCTGGTTTCCTTGGCTGGCAAGGCAATTGGATGGCGCCGAGCGCAGCCGGGCGCGCGGGTGTGGCCCGCTGCGGCAAGTGGTTTCCCGCCGCGTGGCCGGGCGGGTGCTGCTGGTCGGCGACGCGGCGGGCTACGAAGACGCGCTGACCGGTGAGGGCATCAGCCTGGCCGTCAAGCAGGCCGCCGTGGCCGTCGGCGCCCTGGTCAGCGACACGCCGCAGTCTTATGAGCGGGCGTGGCACCGAGTGACCCGCGATTACCGGTTACTCACCCGGGGGCTGGTGCTGGCCAGCACGCCGCGCGTAGCCCGGCGTGCCATTGTGCCGGCCTGCGCGGCGATACCGCCGTTGTTCCAGTGGGGCGTCAACGTGCTGGCCTCCTGACCAGCTGGGCGAGCAGACGCGAAATCGCACGATTTGGTATCAAATCGTGCGATTTCGCGTCTGCTCGCGGGGGTTCGGGGGCTAGCGCGCCTTCCAGACCGGTTCGCGCTTCTCGGCGAACGCCAGCGGTCCCTCGCGCGCATCCTCGGACCTGATCAACGACCGCATCTCCCGCATCGTGCGATCCCAGCCCACTTCCTCGGCGGTGATCACGCCCTCGTCGACGCCGTAGGCGATGCGCTTGCTGGCCTGTACCGACAGCGGCGCATTCACGGTCACCCGAGCGGCCAGGCCGAGAGCGGCGTCCAGCACCGACCCCTCTGCTACCACCTGATTGATCAGGCCCCACTCGCAGGCATCCGATGCGGTCAGCGGCTCACCGGTCAGCAGCAACTCCATCGCCACCTTGTGCGGCAGCTGATCCATGATCCGGAACACGCCACCGGCGGCGGCGATCAGTCCGCGCTTGACCTCCGGCAGGCCGAACTGGGCACGTTCGTGTGCGACCACCAGGTCACTGGCCAGCGCCAACTCGGTGCCGCCGCCGAGCGCGGTCCCGTTGACCGCCGCAATGGTGGGCTTGTCGATGAAGTGGTGCACGTAACCGGCGAATCCCCACTCCGGCCGATCCGGGTGGTAGATGTTCTCCCGCCGGGAGATCGCCTTGAGGTCAGCACCGGCGCAGAACGACTTGTCGCCCGCACCGGTGATCACGACCGCCCGCACCTCGGGATCCTGCTGCGCTTCCTCCAGCGCGTTTCCGACCCCGATGCTCACCGCGCCGTTGACCGCGTTGCGGGCCTCCGGCCGGTTGATGGTGATGACCATGACATTGCCGCGGCGCTCCACCAGGGCGCCGGGAACGTCCGTCACAACAGCTCCAGGATGGTCGCGTTGGCCTGTCCACCGCCCTCGCACATGGTCTGCAGCCCGTACTGAATTCCGTTGTCCCGCATGTGGTACAGCAGCGTGGTCATGATGCGGGCGCCGGAACCGCCGAGTGGGTGGCCGAGTGCGATCGCCCCGCCGTTGGGGTTGAGCTTCGTCTCGTCGGCGCCGATGTCCTTGAGCCAGGCCAGCGGAACCGGCGCGAACGCCTCGTTGACCTCGTAGGCGCCGATGTCACCGATGGACAGGCCGGACCGCTTGAGCACCTTCTGGGTCGCCGGGATGGGTGCGGTCAGCATGATGACCGGGTCGGCCCCGGCCAGCGTTGCGGTGTGCACCTTGGCGATCGGCTTCATGCCCAGTTCCTTGGCCTTTTCAGCCGACATGAATAGCAGCGCGGCCGAGCCGTCGGAGATCTGCGAGGAGTTGCCGGCGTGGATCACGCCGTCCTCTTTGAATGCCGGCTTCAGCGAGGCCATCTTCTCCATCGGGGTGCCGCGGCGGATGCCCTCGTCCTTCAAAAGGACGTTGCCGTCGGAGTCGTTGATGCCTACGATCTGGTCATCGAAGGCGCCGGAATCCTGTGCGGCAGCGGCCTTTTCGTGCGAGTCCAGGGAAAACTGGTCGAGGGTGAGGCGGGAGAGGCCCCATTGCTCGGCGATCATCTCCGCGCCGATGCCCTGATTGGGGATCTTGCCGTCGTAGCGGCTCAGGAAGCCTTCCGGGTACGGACGCCCGCCGTTGGCCAGCGATGCGCCCATCGGGGTCCGCGACATCGATTCCACACCACCGGCGACCACCACGTCATAGTGGCCTGCCACCACGCCGGCGGCGGCGAAGTGCACCGACTGCTGGCTCGACCCGCACTGGCGGTCGACGGTCACGCCGGGCACCGTTTCGGGCCAACCGGCGGTCAGCAGCGCGGTGCGGCCGATGTCGAGCGCCTGCTCGCCGGCTTGCATGACACAGCCCCAGATGACGTCGTCGACCAGCTCCGGGTCGATGCCGGCCTTGGTGACCAGACCGTTGAGGACCTGCGCAGACAACTCCGCCGGGTGCACCCCGGACAGTCCTCCGTTGCGCTTGCCGATCGGGGAACGCACTGCCTCGACGATGACGGCTTCAGCCATGAGATGTCTCCTTTGACAATGGGTAGTTAGCTCGATTGTCAACCATCCGGTTGGGAGGGCGCGGGGCGGGGTGGTGCGCGAACCGCCCCGCCACGGCTGGCTGCTGCGCGTGGCGTGACGTACCACAATTCCGCTGAACTTCGGGCTCGGGAAGGCCAAGGTCAACCCGCCGGACGAAACGCGCGGTGGCAAGGCAGTTTTCAGCCCCAGGAGAAGGGGTATGACGCGGAGTGGGCGGCGCCAAATCGCGCATCGATGGGGGGCGCTGATGCAAAATAGGTTGCCGGGATGGGACTGGGTGTGGCGGCACTCCAGAGGCCCGGGAGGATCCGCACACCACGTCGCGGTGATCATAATCGAGGGCTCCGACGGGCTCAGCCACCAACTCTTGGGCAAGCTGTTGGCGACGTCGCTGCCGAATATTCCACGCTTCCGAAGCCGGCTGGTCGCCAAGCCGCTGGGCTTGGGCCGGCCGGTGTGGGCCGAGATCGACGACTATGACCCGGCGCCCCAGATTCACTCGACCGCTGTTCCCGCTCCACATGACGAGCGCGAGTTCACCGCGCTGGTTGGTCAGCTGGCCACAGCGAGCCTGGATCGCCACCGGCCGCTGTGGGACGCGTGGAGCATCGAGGGTTTGGAAGGCGGTCGGTGGGCGTTGGCGATAAGGACGTCGACCTCGGTCACCGAGGAACTCCCCGAGGGTATCCAGACAGTGTGGGCGCAGCTGGTGACGCCCGATCCACGCGTCGACGTGGCCGACGTGATGGCGGCTGAGCCGGTATCGGGCGCCACGCCCGCTGCCAGCAATCCCGTTCTCGAGGCGGTGTTCGAGCTGTTGGAGAACTCGGTGGCGAGCGCGGGCCTCGTCGCGGCGGCGGTGCCCGCGGCGCTGGACGCTGCGGGCCGGCGGCTTCGCGCCACGGTGGGACGCGGTTTGGGACAAGAGACGTATCCCCGGGACGCGCCTGTCCCGCCCACGGTGTTCAACGCGCAGCCGACGTCACGTCGTGCAGTAGCCTTCGGCTCAATCCGGCTGTCTCACTTGAGGGCAATCGCCTACGCGTTCGGCGGCACCGTCACCAATGCTGCGTTAGCGGCATGCACGCTGAGCCTGCGTACCTGGCTGCGACATCACGACGTCATTCCCGACTACCCGCTGGTGATGCAGGTGCCGCGATCACTGCTCGACGATGACTCGCACGCTGATTCCATCCCGTTGGCATCAACACAAATCAACCTGCCGGTGCATGTCGACGATCCCGTCCAGGTCCTGCTCGACATGCACGCGGCCGCCAACGGTTTGGGCCTCTCGCCGCGACAAGCCGCCACGAGCCGCCTGACGGTGGATTTCTCACCCGTCGCTTCGCTGCTTTCGCCCAGGGTCGTGCATGCGGGCCTGGCGCTCGCGACCCGACTGCCGTGTCGGCGACGAACCGAGCCAGCCTGCCATGGCACCATCTCCTATGTCCCTTGGTCGTCCGCGGCGTGCTATTGCGGTGGGGCCAAGGTCGTCGGCATGCACACCGTGACGCCGCTCGTGGATCGCTGCGGATTGAGCATCACTATGGCCAGTCATGACAACGCCGTGGACCTCGGCGTGTGCGTGTGTCCGGACCATGTGCCCCGTGTCGATGTCATCGCTTCCGGCATCGTCGAATCCGTCGACATCCTGCTGGCCGCCGCGCGGCAATCCCCACGCGGGCAGGGCCCCTCGGTGATTACGCGCATCGCCCAGCGCAGCAGGGCTCGTCGCGGCCAGTGATCAGAGCTGTCAGTGATTGGCTCAACATCCGCCGGACCTGATGCAGCGCAGTCCAACTCCGGTCGGCTGCGCGGCCCCCGGTCACCGCGAGGGGCCGGCGGTCTCGAGAACTGCCTTCAGGCGAACCAGATCCTGGGCGTTGGCCCGCCGCATTGCGCGCGTGATCACCGGGGCCGCGACTCCGAAGAACCCGGACGGGTTGCCCCGGTTGCGTAGCGTCATCCTCGTGGTGCCGGGTGCGTTGTCTTCCCAGAGGTAAGTCGTCTCCATCGGGAACGGCCCCTCGGACGTGCGCATGACGAGCCGGGCACCGGCATCGAACTCTGCCACCTCATAGGTGTAACTCATGGCACGTCCCATGAACTTTGCCACGAAAGCGAATCGAGAGCCGACCGCCATCGGCTTGGGCGTTTTCCAGCGCACTGACTTGATATTGGCATACCACGCCGTAGCGTTGTCCGGATCCGCGGCATATGCGGCGACTTCACCGCGGGGCCGGGCGATTACGACCTCGCTCACCACATCGACACGCGAAGACGTCGCCACCATTACTCCTCAACTTGTCGCACTGCCCACTCGGTGATCCGCCGCTGGCGATACCGGCGCTCGGGCGCGGCGACCGCCTCGGTGAGCGACGCCCGCGTCGCCTCCACCGCATCGGCGAATCTCCCTTCCCGGGAAAGCAATTCACCGCGCACGGCGTACCAGCGCTGGTCGGGCTCCAGCTGCTCCAGCGCCGCCAATCCCGCTGCCGGTCCGTCGCGTTCGGCGACGGCGACCGCCCTTGCCAAAGCCGCCGGACCACTTGCCCGGACCGACAACAGCAGGTCGTAGAGCCGGACGATCTCGGCCCAGTCGGTGGACTCATACGACGCGGCCCGGGCGTGCTCTGCGGCGATCGCGGCCTGCAGCTGATAGGGATCGGCGACTCCCCCGGTGCGACGCAACGAATCGTCCAGCAGCCCAAGCGCTTCGGTGATCGCAGCGGTGTCCCACAGTGAGCGATCCTGATGAGACAGCGGGATCGGCTCCCCCGCCTCGTCCACACGCGCGGCCCGCCGGGATTCGGTCAGCAGTTGCAACGCCAGGACGGCCATCGGCGCGGGTTCGTCGGGCATCAGCTCATGAACGATGCGGGCCAGTCGCAGCGCCTCGCGGGTCCCGTCCACGTCGGTCAGCCGGTCACCGCCGGCCGCGGTGTGCGCGATCGTATAGGACGTATGCAGTACCGCGCATACCGCTGCCAGGCGCGCGGGCAACTCGTCGTCGGCCGGCACCCGGTACGGAATCGCCGCCGCGGCAATCTTTTTGCGGGTTCGGGTCAGGCGCTTGGCGACGGCGGCCTCGCTGGTCAGCAATACCGCCGCGATCTGGGCCGGCGACAGGCCACACAGCGTGCGCAGGGCGAGGCTCACCTGCGCCTCCAAACCGAGCGCCGGATGGCAGCAGGTGAAGATCAGCCGCAGCCGGTCGTCGGCCACCACGCTGTCGGGCGGAAAATCTGGAACAGCGAGTTCCATGCCGGCACGCTCCTTCTGCGCCCGAGCGCCTTCGCGGCGCAGCAGGTCGATGGCGACCCGGCGCGCGGTCACCGTCAACCAGGCACGAGGTTCATCCGGCACGCCGGTGCGTGGCCAGTCCCGCAGTGCGCGCAGTGCCGCTTCCTGCACCGCGTCCTCGGCGATGGGTAGCGAGCCGACCGTCCGGATGAGGGTCGCCAGGATGCGCGATCCCTCCATCCGGACGGTTTCGGCCAGCGCGGCGTCGGTGTCCATCAACCGACCGGGGCAGTCAGCCGCCGAATTCGATGACGGGACGCACTTCGACCGCGCCGTCCCAGGCGGCCGGGATGTCGGCCGCGATGCGCAGCGCCTCGTCCAGGTCGGCGGCCTCGATCAGGTAGAACCCGGTCAACGCTTCCTTGGTCTCGGCGTACGGGCCGTCACTGGTGACGACGTCGCCGCCGCGAGCGCCGGTCACCCGAACGGTCGTTGCGGTTCCGGTCGGGTAGAGCGCCTGGCCGCCCTTGATCGCGGCGGCGTGGTCTTGCCCGAACTTCATGTATTCGGCCATCTCTGCGGCCTGTTCCGGAGCCGACCAGTCGACGTCCCTGGTGTAGGTGAGTGCGGCGTATTGCGGCATGGTGTCCTCCTGTACCGATCATGATCCGGGCGTTTCCGGAATCTCAATAAAAGGACGAACGGCGCGGGTGAAATCGAGACACTTCTGCCAACTGCTGCTGCAGCGTCGCGAACGCACTCCGAGCCGCTCGGGTGTCGGCGGAGCTCCGGCCGCTGGTTACGGCGACCCGGCAAGCCCGTTCAGGCCGAGCAGCAGACCGGGATTCCCGCCGGCACCACCGGCGCCTGGGTTTGGGCCGGTTCCACCGTTGCCGCCATTGCCGCCGTTGCCGAATAGCGCCGCGTCACCGCCCGGCCCACCAGCGCCTCCGGTCGATGAGCCGAAAGCGGCCGCCCCCCCTGCGCCACCGGCCCCGCCGATCCCGAGCAGCGGCCCGGCCCGGCCGCCACTGCCGCCCGCCCCGCCTACGATAGAAATCCCGCTACCGCCGATGCCGCCAATACCGCCATGACCGACCAGAGTTGCGCTGCCGCCATTGCCGCCGGCACCACCGGTCATCGATGCGGGCCCGCCGGAACCACCGGGTCCGCCGCCGGACGCCAGCAGCCCAGCATTGCCGCCGTTGCCTCCCGCACCGCCGGCTGAGCTGCCAAATCCACCGTCACCGCCATGCCCGCCACTGCCGAACAAAGACCCGCCGCTGCCCCCTGGTCCCCCAGCCCCGCCTGCGACGGCGCTCCAACCGCCGCCTCCGCCGGCCCCGCCAGGACCGCCGAGCATGCCAGCCGCCCCACCGGCCCCACCGTTACCTCCTGCACTGGCGCCCAGACCGCCGCCGCCGCCGTTCCCTCCGCCGGCAGCGACCAACCCGCCAAGCAGTCCCCCGGTGCCGCCGACACCACCGGCACCACCGGCACCGCCGACCACGGACGAGGCGGCTCCGCCTAGCCCGCCGTCACCGCCTCCGCCCAACAACCCGCCCGCCCCGCCGGCCCCGCCGCCCCCGCCACGACTGCCGCCGACAACGGCGATGCCACCGTTGCCGCCTGTTCCACCGTTGCCGAGAATCCAGCCTCCCGTCCCGCCCACCCCACCAGTCCCCGCGTCTCCCGCCGCCGAGCTCCCGCCTGCTCCGCCTGAGCCGCCAGCGCCCATCAGCCCAGCGGCTCCCCCGGTTCCGCCGAGCGCACCCGCTACCGCGGATCCGCCGGCCCCTCCGTCACCGAGCAACCACCCACCCGGCGAACCATGTTGTCCCGTACCCGCCAGCCCCGGCGCGCCGTTGGCGATCAGCGGCCGCCCGGTAACTCCCTGGATGGGCGCGTTGACGGCTTCAAGGATTCGTTGCTGCAACACATGGAAGGCCGAGCTGCTTTCGGGGGCGTTGAACCCGTCACGACCCAACAGCATGCCGCCGATCCCGCCGACGCCAGTGCTCCCTTGCGTCGCACCCGGCCCCCCGTTGCCGCCGTTGCCACCGTTGCCGATCCCCACCCCAGCGCCGCCGGTCCCGCCGACGCCACCAGCGCCGCCGATGCTCGAACCGCCGGCACCGCCCGCCCCGCCGTTGCCCAACAGTATTCCGCCACGACCGCCTGCCCCACCCAGCCCACCGATGCCCGTGTTGCCAACTCCGCCAGCCCCACCAGACCCGCCCCAGCCAATGAGACCGGCGTCACCGCCTAACCCCCCGGCTCCGCCGGCAACCCCTCCCCCGGAGCCGCCGCTGCCGCCAGCCCCGCCCCAGCCGATGAGACCGCCCTGGCCACCAGCCCCACCGGCGGCGCCCGTGCCGGACTGGCTGGATCCGCCATGACCACCGGGACCGCCGTTACCGACCAACAGCCCGGCGTTACCACCGTGGCCACCGACCCCGGCCGGGAATACGCTGCTTTGGTTGGACCCGCCGGCGCCGCCGGGCCCGCCATTGCCGAACAGCCATCCGGCGTTGCCGCCGGCTCCTCCCGCCCCGCCGGGTCCAGCGCCTCCGCTCGACCCGCCGGTGCCGCCGGCCCCGCCACCGGGACCAACCAGTCCACTCAGGAGGCCCCCGGCCCCGCCAGCCCCACCGACACCGCCACCGGTCCCAACGGCACCGAATCCACCAGCACCGCCATCGCCACCAGCCCCAAACAGCCCGCCTGCGCCACCGGCGCCACCGGCCCCACCATTCGCGTTCGTTCCACCCAACCCTCCGACACCGCCGGCCCCGCCATTGCCGAACAGCCACCCGCCCGTCCCCCCGGCCCCGCCAGCTCCGCCGGTACCTGAGCCGTTCAAGGCACCCCCGGCACCGCCCGTGCCGCCATTGCCCCATAGTCCGGCGGCCCCGCCGTTGCCGCCTTTCTGGCCCGCGGCCCCGGAGCCACCGGCCCCGCCGTCACCGAGCAACCACCCTCCCGGCGCCCCGTCTCGCCCGGCGCCGGGAGCGCCGCTGGCACCGTTGCCGATCAGGGGACGCCCGGTCAGCGCTTGGACAGGACCGTTGAGGGCGTTCAGCAGGTTTTGTTGAATGCTTGACAGCGGATTAGTCAGCGAAGCGGCCGAATTCCCTTCCGCCAGCGCATAGGATCCGGCAGCCGCCGTGAACGCTTGCACAAATCGGGCGTGGAAGGCCGACGCTTGTGAACTGACCGCCTGATAGGTCTGGCCGTGTGCCGAGAACAGCGCGGCAATGGCTGCCGACACCTCGTCCTCGGCGGCGGCTAACAACGCCGCCGTCGGCTGTGCCGCGGTTTCGTCAGCCGCCCGGAGCGTCGAACCGAGCGTGGTCAGATCCGACGCCGCATTTGCCAGCGCCTCCGGCAGCGCGATCACCGACGACATGCGGTACCTCCGGCGGGGAGAAGAAGACGCGGGTCGACCGAACTGCGGCCCGACTGCGAAAATCTTTACACGAAGTGCATTGGGTGTCATCCGATTCCGCAACTTTGCCGAGGAACCGCCGCCGTCCGCATATGGCCCGGTGGCCCACGTAACGCACTGCGATATCACCCGAGCAGGATGATGTTGGGACTCGCCTTCTGTGCGTCCGACTCTCGCAACGACTAACGCCGTGATCCTCTGGCGACCCTCGCCCGCAGAATTATTGGACCGGGTAGCCCACCGATTTGATTTCGGTGTACTGGTCGAATCCGGCGATGCCGTTCTGGCGTCCGACTCCGCTTTGCTTGTAGCCACCGAACGGCGTGTCAGCGCCGTACGGGGCGCCGCCGTTGACGCCGATGAAACCTGCTTTGATGCGTCGCGCCACCGCCAGCGAGTGCTCCAGCGAACCCGACATCACATTGCCCGCCAGGCCGTACACGCTGTCGTTGGCGATCCGGATGGCGTCTTGCTCGTCGTCGAACGGGATGACCGACAACACCGGGCCGAAGATCTCCTCCTGGGCGATGGTCATGGAATTGTCGACGTCAACGAAAAGCGTTGGGCGCACGAAGAATCCCTTGTCGAAGCCGGTGGGCGCGTCGGGTCCGCCGACCAGGGCGGTGGCACCCTCTTCGACACCCTTGCGGATGTAACCCGTGACGCGCTCGCGCTGGCGCTCGGAAATCACCGGGCCGCAAAGGGTTCCGGGATCCTGCGGGTCACCGCACGTGACGTTCTCGTAGATGCTCTTGAGGATCGCCACGCCCTCGTCGTAACGAGACCTCGGCAGCAGCATCCGCGTCGGGTTCGCGCAGCCCTGGCCGGCATGCATACATGGTGCGATGCCGATCGCGCAGGCCAACCCGAAATCGGCATCCTCGAGGACGATGGTGGCCGACTTGCCGCCGAGTTCGAGGAACAGCCGCTTCATGGTCGCCGCGCCCTTTTCCATGATCCGTTTACCCACCACCGTCGATCCGGTGAACGAGATCAGATCGACCTTGGGCGACAACGTAAGTTCTTCGCCTACAAAGTGATCTGACGCGGTAACGACATTGACGACGCCGGCCGGGATGTCGGTTTTCTCCGCGATCAGCCGGCCCAGCCGGGTGGCATTGAACGGGGTGTTGGGCGCCGGCTTGAGCACGACGGTGTTGCCGGTGCCCAGTGCCTGGCCGAGCTTGTTCAGAGTGACCTCGAACGGAAAGTTCCACGGGACGATCGCGCCGACCACACCGACCGGCTCCCGCCACACCTTGACCGACGTGTTGGCACCGGTCAGGCTGATCACCCGGTCGCCGAGATCGGTCTCCCAGGCATATTCGTCGATCAGCCGGGCCGGGTACTTCAAGCCGTCGGCCAACGGCGCATCGAGCTGCGGGCCGAAGGTGATGGCCCGGGGCGACCCGACTTCGAGGATGAGCTCCTCGCGCAGCTCCTCCTTCTCCTCTTCGATCGCGTCGTGCAGCTGCAGCAGGCAGCGCTTGCGCAACTCGCGATTGGTGGACCAGTCCGTCTCGTCGAAGGCGCGCCGAGCCGCGTCGATGGCTCGGTGCATGTCCTCCTTGGAGGCGTCGGCGACCTCGCCGAGTGACTCCTCGGTGGCCGGGTTGATGTTGGTGAAGGTGCCGGCCCGGCCGTCGACGAGCTTGCCGTCGATCATCATCTTGGGCTCGAACCGGACCTTTACAGTGTCAGCCATACTTGTTCAGCTCTCTTTTGACAAGGCGCTGGTGAGAGCGCCGGGACGTAAACGGCCACCCGTTAGACAGTAACTCTACGGTGAGCCTTACCGGAAAGGCACCCAGTGACTTACCGGGGGTCGAACAGCACCGGGACCGACGTCGGCGACCGGAAGACCTGTCCCCGGATGTGCGGGTCGTCGGCGTCGGGATCCAGTCGCAGGTTCGGCAGCCGGTCCAGCAGCAGGTTGATCGCGGTGCGCATTTCCAGCCGGGCCAGGTGCATGCCGAGGCAGACGTGGACGCCGTGCCCCCAGCCCAGGTGCGCCCGTGCCTGCCGGTGGATGTCGAACCTGTCCGGGTCGGGATAGCGATCTTCCTGCCGGTTCGCCGAGCCCAGCATCGGCATCACGGTGGCCCCGGCCGGGATCGCCACTCCGCCGAGTTCGGTGTCGCATGTGGCCACCCGCGTGATGGTGAGCAGCGGCGCCTCCCAGCGCACGCCCTCCTCGATCGCCTGGGGCAGCAGCGAACGATCCGCACGGATCGCGTCCAGTTGCACCGGATCGGACAGGAGCGCCAACAGCAGGTTGCCCAGAGCCCGGTACGTGGTCTCCACTCCGGCAGGCAGCAGTAAGCGCAGGAAGGAGAAGATCTCTTCGTCCGCGAGCTGCTGACCGTCGATCTCCGCCGCGGCCAGTGCGCTGATCAGATCGTCTTTCGGCTCGGCACGCCGAGCTTCGAGGATGGGTGCGAAGTAGTCACACAGCGCCGCTGCCGCGGCGAGTCCTCGTTCGGGGTTCATCAGCCAACTCAGCAGCGAGATCGACCAACGCTGGAATTGTGGGTAGTCCTGCTCCGGCAGTCCGAGCAGGCCGGCGATGATCTGGCTCGGGTAGTCGAAGGTGAACTCCTTGACCAGATCCGCCCAGCCATTGGGCGCAAAGTTGTCGATCAGGCCGTTGGCCACCCTCGCGACCAGTTCGTCCTGCCACCGCGCCAATGACTTCTGCGAGAAGGCTTTCGACACCAGCGACCGCAGCCGGCCGTGCACCGGTTCGTCCATGCCGAGCATGACGCGTTCGCCCAACACCGGTCCGAACGCGGCGATGACCGCTGACGAGGAGAATGTCTGGTCATCCCGCAGCATCAGCTGGATGTCCTCGTGGCGATAAACGATGAACATCGGCAATGATTCCTCGTGCGGGAGAGCCCCCGATGTCTCAAGCCGCTGGACCGGTTGCTCGCGTCGCAACCGCGCCAACTCGGTGTAGGGATCGCGGATGTCGCCGGAGATTGCATCGTCGAAAGCGCCGAAGTCTTCCAGATCGTCGAATAGCTGTTCCATCACTGCTCCTTCAGTCGGTCCGCAAGGCGCCCTGCCTCGGTATGCCGAGCACCAGCCGAGAAAGCTGGTGCATAGCCGCGGCGGGAAGAATCCTGTTGAGCGCAAGCAGCATTGAGGCATCCGGCCCCACCCCGCGGCGTCGGAAAGGCTTGGTGTCGCCGAGTGCTTTGACCAGTCCGTCGGTGAACCGCTCGGGTGGCCGGGCGAGTTTCATCGCCAGCCGTCCCCGGGTGTCCATGGTCCGGTGCAAACAGGCGTAGGGACCGTCGAAATCGCGGCTGTCGGTGGTGCCGGCATCGGTGATGATGTCGGTGTCGTAGGTGCCGGCCACCAACACGGTGACACCGAGACCGAACGGCGCGATCTCGCATGCCATCGACTCACCCCAACGTTCCAGGGCGCCCTTGGCGGCCGAGTACGGCGCGGTGGCCGGTTGACCCCGCACCCCGGCCGCGCTGGATACCAGGACGATGCGCCCCTGGCCCGCGGCCCGCATCGACGGCAGCAACGCTTGGGTGAGCATGACGGGGCCCAGGACGCTAGTGGTGAACATGTTGTGCCACAACGCCGTATCCGTCTCTTCCACCACTCCCGCGGCGGAGATGCCGGCGTTGTGCACCACTGCGTAGGGTGTGCCGACGGATTCTTCGATCGACCTGGCCGCCGCCGAGATGGACGCGGCATCGGTGAGGTCGAGCTGCACGGGGACCAATCGCGCCTCGTCGCCGCCGGCGGCGCGCTGCAGGGACGGGAGTGCTTGCGCCGGGCTGCGCATGGCCGCGACCACCCGCCACCCTTCGCGGCACATTCGCACAGCCGAGGCGAATCCCAAGCCGCGCGAGGCACCGGTGATGACCACCGAACGCGGATCAGCCATTGCTCGCGCAGGCTCCCTGGCCCGGCACCGGTGGGTCGACGTGCGGCCGGCCGTCGGGCATTCCGCTCAGCCAAGTCGACCAGATGCCGACCGAGTACGGCCCCCGAGCACCAGCTCGCTCGTAGAAACCCTGTGGGTCATAGACTTTCGCCTCCGGATAGGGCCACGGGCAGGCGACAGAGGTCGCCGCTTTGGTCGCCTTGATGACGGCGAACCAGGCGCCATAGGCGAAGTAGGACACGTTGATGATGGCGAACATCACCACGAACGTGCCCAGTACCGGGCGGCCGGGAAAGAGCTTGGCCTTTGCGGCGAGTTTCTCTGCTACCGATCTGCCGGTGTCGTCGCGGTAACACAGGATCGCCGCCGGCACCATCACGAACGTCACCGAGAAGGACTCCCAGATCAGCGGAAACTGGAAGGTGGTCCCGGTGAACACCGAACCCCAGGGAATCACTTGCGAGTAGATGTACATGCCCATGTGGACGAGCTGGATTTCCAGGAATGCGTCGAAGACGAAGCCGATCCCACAGGTCAGCAGGCCCAGGCTGATCAACGGGTGCCGCGACACGAAATGCTCCGGCCCCTTCTTGGCCTGCCATTTGCGCAGGATCGCGATGGCCGGGAAGTACGGGCCGAAATAGAAAGTGACATAACCGAATACGACGAACGGCTCGACGGTGGGCGACAGGGAGACCAGTGGCCACGACTCCGGCCAGTGCGTGAGGTCGGGGTTGTAGACCGCGAACGGTGCCCAGTTCATGATCGGGTCCTGCCAGACGATCAGCGTGGTGCACAGGAACATCAACATGACCGGACTACCCGGGTTGCGCCGCCAGCCGCGGATGAACACCACCAACAGCACGATCAGCATGACGATGGTGGAGATCTCGAGGAAGGTGATGTAGTCCAGGCCGAAGGCGAACCGGACGGGCCGCGGCCGCCCTTGCACGTTCGGATTCGCCACTCGAGGATCGAGCGCGGTGCGGCAGTTCGCGATGAAGACGAGCGCGAACGCGGCGAGCGCGGCGCCGGCGATCCACCTGCCCCAGTTGGGTTTCCCGCTCCCACCGGCCGCAGCGGGTTCGGCAGTTCTCAACGGCGCGGCCATGTGCTCAGCCGTCCTCTCCGAAGCGATCCACCAGGTGCGAGTTGACGCCGTCGGCATCGAGGGTGCGCGCCACCAGATATCCCGCCCCCATCCAGGCGCGCCGGGTCCACTTGCCCAACGACACCCGGGTGCCCGGCGCCCCGACTGCGGCCGGCATCATCTTCACCCGCTCGAGCGCCTCCTTGACGCCCCGTGGACTCAGTGGGTGGGCGTCGGAGAACGCCCGCACCAATGTCGCTGCGACGTCGCGGTTGACCGGCGGCACGCAGTATTCGGGGCGGCGGCCGTTGTACTTCTGCGCGTAGCGGTCCAGGAAGTCCTGGCCAACCTGATTCGACTCGTCGTACTGGTCGACCCCGATCCAACCCATGAACGCGTTCCACATGATCGGGTTCACCCACGCGTTCTGGAAGGCCGTGGTGGTGAATCTCGGCGGATCCCAGTCGACGGCCTGCAACGCCGGGTTGATGAAGACGATCCCGAACCCGAAGCCGAGATGGACGACCGCCTCGGCCTTCGCATCGTGCAGGGTGCGTACGGCGTCAGTGATGTCCTGGGCGGTCTGCGCGATCGGTGCCTCGGCGACGATCCGAATGCCCTTGCGCCGAACCGCGCTTCGCAGGTTCTTCAGATAGCTCTCACCGATGAGGTTCTGCTCGACCAGCACACCGATCTGGGTGAACCCGCGCTTGGCAACCAGGTCCGCGATGAAGATCGGCTCGTCGGTCATCGACCCCTGCGGGAACGCGAACGTCCATTCACCCAACCAGTCGTCGGTGCCTGTGACGCTGATGGCCGGAACCTTGAACCGTTCTTCGATCGCCTCCCGGGTGGGAACGCAGTTGTCGGTGATGTGCGGCCCGAACACCACCAGGCATCCTTGGTCGACGAGTTCGCCGAACGCATCGATCACCGCCTTCACCGACCCTTTGGGCAGGCCCTCGACTTCCCGGTAGATCATCTGCACCGGCCGGTCCAGCAGCCCGCTCTCCACAGCGTCGGCGAATACCAGATCGAAGCAGCGAGTGAAGTCCGCCAGCATCTCCTCGGGGAACCCCGGCGGCAGCGTGAAGTCCATCAGGTAACCGACCTTGATCGGCTCTGCGCTGCTCTCGTAGGACATCCGGCCTCCCCAACTCACCGCTTCCCGGTAGGAACCAAGAAAACCTAATATTTGTTCGGACGGTAGCCCCAGTGCCCATCAGCGTCAATCATCTCCCGGCTCCGCCCTCGCCCAGATACACCTCGATCATCTCGCGCAGGGCCTTACCCACCGCCACGTCATCGGTCAGCGGCCCGGTGATCGCGGCACGGGCCGCCTCTGCCATGCTCAGCCCCTCGGCGACGAGCCGGCCCGCGGCGATGAGTACCCGGGTCGAAGCGACCTCACGCAGTCCGCCGGTCTCCAAACGGCGGATGGCCTGACCGAAGCGGACCAGTTCAGCCGCCGTCGCATGATCCACGCCCGCCTCGTGGGCGACGATTGACTGTTCGATATCGGCCGGGGGAAAACCGAATTCGAGGGCCACCATGCGCTGGCGGGTGGAATCCTTGAGGTCCTTGAGGACGCTCTGATATCCAGGGTTGTACGACACCACGAGGCCGAATCCCGGTGCCGCGTCCAGCGTGACGCCGAGGCGCTCGATGGGCAGTTGGCGCCGGTGGTCGGCGAGCGGGTGCAGCACCACGGTGGTGTCCTGCCGGGCCTCCACCACTTCGTCGAGGTAGCAGATCGCGCCGTCACGCACTGCTCTGGTCAGCGGACCATCCACCCACACCGTCTCGTCGCCCTGCAACAGATAGCGACCGACCAGGTCGGCGGTGGTGAGATCGTCGTGGCACGCGACGGTGATCAGCGGCCGGCCGAGGTCATGGGCCATCGCCTCGACGAAGCGGGTCTTGCCGCACCCGGTCGGCCCTTTGAGCAGCAGCGTCAGGTTCTGCCGGTAGGCAGCCTTGAAGACGACCTCTTCATTACCGACCGCCTGGTAGTAGGGCCGGACCCGTTCCGCCCCGGGATGGCCCTGGTGAACGACCGCGGTCTCGTGGGCCATGACTTCCCTTCTGCCGATTTCCCGGAGACTAGCCTGAACAGATGTTTGTTTACAAGACTGACGAGGGCGCGGACGGCTTACGGCGAACCTCCGCCGAGCGCAGCGCGGACCGGAACAGCGGCCCGATCACACCGGCGAGTTGATCCGGGCGTGCCATCACCGCGTGCGCGGTGCTGCCGAACACGCGGCGCAAGGATTGCACGTCGGTCCCGGCTCCGATGGTCAGGCACACACAACCGGTGCCGCGGCGCCGCGCCTCGGCCAGGGCGCGCCGCGCGTCCGCGGCGCCGTAAGCACGCCCGTAGCCGTGGTCGTAGGCGAGGCCGTCGGACAGCACCACCAACAACCGGCGCGAGGTTCCACCCCGCGATTCCAGGACCGTCGAGCCGTGCCGGATGGCGGCGCCCAGGCGCGAGTACGCGCCGGGTTCCAGGCTGTTCAGCCGCCTGATCACCCGGGCGTCGAGATGATCGTCGAAGCGCTTGACTGCAATCACGCTCACCGCTGCCCTGCCCTGCGAGTAGTAGGCGTAAAGAGCCACCCGGTCACCTAGATCATGCAGCGCCACAGTGAGATTGGCGACGGCCGCGCGCTGCTGTTCATGTACGCTCCGCCCAACGGTACCCGGCTCGGCCGCCGACCCCGACACATCGAGCAGGAGCAACACCGACAGGTCACGCCGGCGGCGCAGGCTGTCGAGGTACACCGCCTCGTCGGGTACCGCACCGGCCAGCACTCCGACGCGCGCTTCCACGGCAGCGTCGATGTCGATGTCGTCGCCCTGCGACTGCCGGCGGCGGCGGTGCAACCCCATGCCCAAGCGCGCGAGCGGGCGCCGCACGCCGATGGCGTCGTCGATGGCGTCCGTCGCCTGGGCAACCAGTTTCGGCTCGATCTCCCGTACGGTGCACCAGCCTGGCCGGTAACGCATGCGCGTCACGTCCCATTCCGGGTACCGGACCCCGTCCGCCCGGGCCTGTTGACCCTCTTCGCTCGACGGCGCCGCCGGCGAGGACACCGCGTACCGACCGCGGTCGCCCGAATTCGTGCGGTGCGTTGGGCTGTCGGCACCGGGTGGTCCGCCGCCGCTGCCCGTCTTGCGCACCGGGGAGAGCAGCTTCTTCACCCAGTTGCCGAGGAAGCCGCCGCCGCCTACCGGGCTGGTGAACAAGTCCGGATCGTCGGAATCGTCGTCCCGGCCTGCCTCGAGTTCGTCGAGTTGCCCGCCCCGCCCTCGCGGGACATGGTGCGGGCCGGCCTGTTGCCGGGCATCACGGCGGCTCGCGGCCAGCACCTTCGCCGGACGAATCACGCCGAACACCGGTGCCGGGTCGTCGATTCTCGCGCGCCCGTGGGCCAGACACAACGAGGCGGTCGGTGAGTCGCTGCGACTCGCGAGGTCACTGTCGCCGAGGCCGAGCAGCACCCGCGGCAGCACACCGGCGTTGCCGGCCAGTGCGCGATGCCCCTCGATTGCCAGATATCGCCTGACCAGCCGGGGATGACGGACCAAGGATCGCAGCACCTCGGGGACCAGGCTGTCAGCCGCCAGCAGCGACGCCTGCACCGCTATCGCTTGTAACACTTCGGTTTTCGGACCGGCAGCGTCGTCGACGTAGATCGTGTGGCCGTCTGTCCAGGCAGGCTCGCCCGGTGGCAGCGGGGCCACCGCGACGGTCCGTCCCGCCCACGCAGAGGCAAGCACGCTGAGCCCGTCGGTGCGAGCGTCGTCCCCGGCCACGTGCCCACCTCCGAACCGCCGGCCGATATTGACCAAATATCTGTTCCAACGTAAAGTCCGGTTCAGGCGCAGTCAATCAGACTCAGACCAGGGGTTCGAACGCGAACGTGGACTTCTCATACCCGGCCGAGGTGGAGCGGTTCCGCGCCGAGTTGCGGGCCTGGCTGTCGGCAAATCTGACTGACGAATTGATCGCCGCGCGGCGACCTTCCGGCCGCGACGAAGCCGCATTCGACAAGCTGCGGGCGTGGAACGCGACCATGGCCGACGCCGGCTGGGCAGCGGTGTCCTGGCCCGTCGAGTACGGCGGCCGCGGCGCCACCGTACTCGAACAACTGGTGTACACCGAGGAGATCACCCGCGCCCGGGCACCGGTGCCGCTCAACGTCATCGGCATGAACAATATCGCGCCCGCGATCATGCAGTACGGCACCGAGTCGCAGAAGACGACGCTGCTCCCCCGAATGATGCGTGCCGCCGACATCTGGTGTCAGGGCATGTCGGAGCCCGAGGCCGGATCCGATCTCGCCGCGTTGCGCACAAGGGCGGTGCGAGATGGCGATGATTTCGTCGTCACCGGCCAGAAGATCTGGACTTCGTTGGGGCACAAGGCGAAGTGGTGCCAACTGTATGTCCGCACCGATCCGCGGGCCCCGAAGCACAAGGGGATCTCCTGCCTGATCGTCGACATGACCCTGCCGGGCATCGAGGCGCGTCCACTGGTGACCCTCAACGGAGACACCGATTTCGCCGAGGTGTTCTTCCACGACGTGCGCGTGCCGGCCGATGCCCTGCTCGGCCCGCTCAATGGGGGTTGGCACGTTGCCACCACGACACTGAGCCACGAGCGCGCCGGAGCCGCCCGGCTCTACGCCGAGCTGGAAGTGCGGTTGCACGAGTTGGTCGCGGACTTCGCGGCGGTCGACGGGGCGCTCGAGGATCCGGTGGTGTTGCGCCGCCTCGGCGAGATCGCGGTCCGCATCAAGTATCTGGAAGTGCTGTGCCAGCGGTCGATTTCCGCCACGTTGCACGGTGGCGACCCTTATGCGTCGGCAAGCCTGGCCAAGACGGTGTGGGGTGAGATCGGGCAGGATCTCGCCGCGTTGGCGTTCGACGTGCTCGGCACAAGCGACGTGCACAGCCGCTGGCGTGATTACCGGCTGACGTCGCGGTCGCTGACCATCGCCGGCGGCACCACGCAGATCAACAAGAACATCACCGCTACCCGGGTGCTGGGGTTGCCGCGCAAATGAACCTCGAACTGGACGACGACCACATCGCGCTGCGGGACACGGTGCGGCGTTTTCTTGCTGAGCGAGCACCGATTTCGGGACATGTGCGCTTGCTGCTCGACGACCCGACCGGTACCACGCCGGAGGTGTGGCGGGGTCTGGCCGACCTCGGTGCGACCGGCCTGCTGGTGGCGCCCGAACGCGGTGGCGCCGGCCTGACAATGGTCGAGGCCGGCATCGTCGCCGAAGAGTTGGGCGCTGCCCTGCATCCCGGGCCGTGGTTGTCCACGGCGGTCGCGGCGACGCGGATGCTGAGCTCGGCCGGTGGGCAACAGGCCGCCGACATCCTGACCGGCATCGCCGACGGCCGCATCATCGCGACACTCGATGTGTTCGAAAGCGTTTCCGCGTTGGAGCGCAACGGCCCTGCCGTGTTGAAGGGCGAACTCGCCGCCGTACCCGACGCGGTGGCCGCCGATATTCTGCTTGTGCTGGCCCACGGCGGGGAGGGCACCGGCCTTTTCGCGGTTCGCCCCGATGCCGCCGGCCTCGCCGTCACGGCCGAACGTGGAATCGACCAGACCCGCAAACAGTTTCGGGTCGGGTTCGACGACGTGCCCGCGACACGTGTGGCCGCGTTGTCGCCCGAAGCCATTCAGGCGGTTGCCGACGCGGTACTGACCGTCATGGCGGCCGACGCGCTGGGCGCCGCCCGCGCCGTCATGCAGCTGGCGGTCGACTACGCCAAGACGCGAAGGCAGTTCGATCAGCCCATCGGTTCTTTCCAAGCGATCCAACATCTTTGCGTCGACATGCTCGAAACGGTCGAATTGGCCCGCAGCGGGGTCATTCACGCATTGTGGGCAGCCGACAACGCCGACCCCGGGGAACGCCACCTGGCCGCGATGCGGGCCAAGGCGTTCGCCGGGCGGTTGGCCTCCGTCGGTGACACGGCGATCCAAGTGTTCGGCGGGATCGGCTATACCTGGGAGCACGACGCCCACCTTTACCTGAAGCGCTTGCTGAACTGGAGCGCCTTCGGCGGCGGGCCGGACCGATATTTCACCGAAATCGGTGCGCGCCTTACCAAGAGCGGGCAGGTGTGAGTATCGATTTCCAGAACCAGGTCGCGATCGTCAGCGACGCGGGCCGCGGGCTCGGTGCGGGGTGGCTCGCCGACGCCGACCGCGAACCCGGTGCCGAGGACATCGCGGCCCACCTGGCTGAGGTGTCGGCGACCGAGGCGTTCACGGTGCCCGACTCGATTTTCGGGGAAGTTTTCGGTGTTTGCGCGCAACTCGGCGTAGGCACCGTCGACGGTGGGCCCGACTGACCCGTTTGACATGGGTTCGGACGCCACGCAGCCTGTTGCTAGTCCGAGACGTTCACGGTGACGACCTGGTCGAGCCCTGAAACTCTCAGCAGCGTTTTGATCGGGCCCGTCGGGGAGATGACGAGGGTCACCTCGACAGTGGATGCGATGCCGAACAGAGCCCGCACGGCGGCGCTGTCACAGTAGGAGACACCAGAGATATCCAGGGTGACTCGCGGCGCGTCGGCCGTTGCCCGGGCCACATCGCTGGTGAACTGCTCGACGTTTGCCCGGTCGATTTCACCGATGACCGTGACGACGCGTGGTTGTTGAGCGAGATCAACCGTCACGCTCAGCAGCGGCTCGGTCACTAGGGCACCATCCTTGCGGCGGATGTCATGCGCGCACTCTTGATATGTGTCACCGTGGTTCCCCCGTCCGAGGGAGTGATGGTAACGCGGTCGACCAGGGCGCGCATCCATCGGGTTAAAGCCGTGGCCGCGATTCCCGTGCGACGCGGGCAGTCGTCAGCTCGTCGTCGACGATCTCGGCGGTCACCGTCATCTCGACTTCGGCACCGGCGTGTGTGGAGGTGCTGGCGGTCGCCTCGCCGACCGCGAGCAGAAGGTCGTCTGCGCAGCAACAGTGCGCGGGCAGCCGACCGGAGCTGCCCCATGCTGGCGGCGGCCGACCCGGACGATCGCATTTACTCCTCACATCGCGCGGTGACATTACGCTTCCGATCAAGGTGAGCGGCATTGTTGTTTTCGGCGAAGGCAACCGGGTGCTGACCGCAGCCCCTGAAAGGAGCGCATGGGCGCAACGAGCGCAGTCGGCGCGCCCCCTCTGATAGCCTCTAGCCTCTACCAAACATTTGGTCAGCAGGGAGACGATTCGCCGTGGTGCCCTCAACGCGCCCCGCTGGGAACCCGCCCAGCCGGCCATGACCGACAGCGCAACCGCCTCCGGAACACGCCGGACCGAGATCCTCGAGACCGCGGCGTCGCTGATCGCCTCGTCGGGCCTGCGGACCTCACTGCAGGAGATCGCTGACGCGGCAGGCATTCTCCCGGGCAGTTTGTATCACCATTTCGAGTCCAAGGAAGCGATCCTTGTCGAACTCATCCGCCGCTATCAAGCCGACCTGACCCGGATCGGACAGAGTGCTCAAGCCAGGTTGGACGAACCGGACAACCGGCCCGCCGCCGTGCAGATCGTCGAGCTCGGATCGGCGATCGCCAATTGTGCGGTGCGGCATCGGGCCGCCCTGCAGATGTCCTTCTACGAGGGCCCGAGCGCCGATCCCGAACTGATGAAGCTGACGCAGCAGCGGCCGGTCGCCATCCAGGAGGCGATGCTGCAGACGCTGCGCGCGGCCCGGTGGAGCGGCTACATCAAGGCCGACATCGATCTCTCGACGCTGGCCGACCGGATCTGTCAGACCATGCTCCAAGTCGGACTGGACGTGATACGGCACAACTCCTCCGCCGACCAGGTGGCCGCATTGATGTGTCGAATCATCCTGCAGGGACTGGCGTCTCGGCCGCCCACCGACCGGGCCCTGGACCGGTCGAAGGCGTTTGCCGCCGCCGGCGACGTCATCTCATCCTGGGCCGACGACAGCGAAGCCGACCCGAGCGACAAAGCGGCGCACCTGCGGGCGGTGGCACGAACAGAGTTCGGCCGCAAGGGATATGAAGTGACCACGGTCAGAGACATCGCGTCGGCGGCCGGTCTGGGAACCGGCACCGTCTACCGCGTCATCGGTTCCAAAGACGAACTTCTGGCGTCGATCATGCGTTCCTTCGGTCAGAAGGTGGAAGCCGGCTGGGTGGACGTGCTGCGTTCCCAGGCGACCCCCGTCGAGAAGCTGGACGCGCTGAGTTGGGTCAACGTCAATGCGCTGGACCAGTTCTCCGACGAGTTCCGGATCCAGCTCGCCTGGATGCGACAGTCGCCTCCGAACACCGCCAACCCCGGCTGGCTGTATACGACTCGGTTGCGGCAGATGAAATCGCTTCTATCCGAAGGTATTCGATCGTCGGAGATTCGGATCGACGCGCCCAGTATCACGATGCTGGCCCGCTGCATCATCGGCATGCAGTGGATACCGGAGAACATCCTGCGCGCGATAGGCACCCGCTCGTCGCTCATCCTGGCCCGTGACACCGTCCTGCGCGGTGTCACGATTCGCCCGAAGCGTTAGCGGGTAGCGTCGAATCATGGCGCACATCATCGTTATCGGCGGCCACGGCAAGGTCGCGTTGCATCTGGCCCGAATCCTGACCGCGCGCGGGGACCAGGTCAGCTCGGTGTTCCGCAACCCCGACCATGCCGACGAGGTCGCGGCCACCGGCGCCAAGTCGATCACCGCCGACATCGAGCAACTCGACACCGCCGCCCTGGCCGACCTCTTGACCGGGCACGACGCGGTCGTCTTCACCGCCGGGGCAGGCGGCGGTGACCCGGCGCGCACCTACGCCGTGGACCGAGACGCCGCGATCCGGGTGATCGACGCCGCCGGCCATGCCGGCGTCAAGCGGTTCGTCATGGTGTCGTATTTCGGCGCGGGCCCCGGACATGGCGTCTCGCCGGAGAATTCGTTCTTTCCCTACGCCGAGGCGAAGGCCGCCGCGGACGCCCACCTGCGGGCCAGCGATCTCGATTGGACCGTGCTGGGCCCGGGCCGGCTCACCCTCGATCCCGGCACCGGACACATCGCGGTGGGCAAAGCCAAGGGCGAGGTGTCACGTGAGGACGTAGCGGCAGTCGTCGCGGGCGCTCTGGCCGACGACGCGACGATCCGCCGCACCATCGACTTCAACAACGGCGACGTCCCGATCGCCGTCGCGCTGGCGACCGCACGATAGCCAGACCCGCCCCGCGGAGTAGCGTTGGCCTCGCAACTGGTCTGCCGGCGCCCTCGTGACGCCGGCATCGAGCGAGGCGTGTCCGTCTCGTGAGAGGGAACCCGGTGAGAATCCGGGACTGTCCCGCAGCGGTATGCAGGAACGACCGCCGTCACATGCACTGGTCCGGCAGGACTGGGAAGCGACGGCCAGTAGGAGCTTCGGTGCGCGCCTGTGAGTCCGAAGACCTGCCAGCTGTGCCGGGCGCGCCGCGTCCGGCGGCACATCGCCTCGTGGAATGGGCGTTTGGCAGCCAGCCGTTGTGGTACGCGGGCTCTAGAGAGCACCAGCGCATCGCCCCGACTGTCGGCTGCGCGTCCGCGGGCGGTGTCCACACCGTCGAATGAAGGACCGCTTGTGACCGCTCAACCATTCACCGCCACCATCACCGGTTCTCCCCGGATCGGCCCGCGCCGCGAACTCAAGCGCGCGACCGAGGGATACTGGGCCGGCCGTACCAGCCGCTCCGACCTGGAATCCGTCGCCGCCACCCTGCGCCGCGACACCTGGGCAGACCTGGCCGCCGCCGGCCTGGACTCGGTGCCGATCAACACCTTCTCCTACTACGACCAGATGCTGGACACCTCGGTGCTGCTCGGGGCGCTACCGGTGCGGGTCGGCCGGGTCTCCGACGAACTGGACCGCTACTTTGCCGCCGCGCGCGGCAACGACGACGTCGCCCCGCTGGAGATGACCAAGTGGTTCGACACCAACTACCACTACCTCGTTCCCGAGATCGGTCCCTCGACCCGGTTCTCGCTGAACCCCGACAAGGTGCTCTCCGAGCTGAAAGAGGCACTGGCGCAAGGTATCCCGGCACGTCCGGTGATCGTCGGGCCGGTCACCTTCCTGCTGTTGAGCAAGGCGGTGGACGGCGCGGGCGCACCGATCGAGCGGCTGCAGGAGCTGATGCCGGTCTACTCCGAACTGCTGTCGCTGCTCGCCGACAACGGCGCCCAGTGGGTCCAATTCGACGAACCCGCGCTGGTCACCGACATCTCCCCCGACGCTCCCGCGCTGGCCGAGGCCGTCTACAACGCGCTGGGCACGGTGGCCAACCGGCCGGCCATCCATGTGGCCACCTATTTCGGCGACCCGGGCGCCTCGCTGGCGGGGCTGGCCCGCACGCCGGTCGAGGCGATCGGCGTCGACCTCGTTTACGGCCCCGATACCGCGGTGGCGGCGGTGCCGGAGTTGGCGGGCAAAACGCTGGTGGCCGGCATCGTCGACGGCCGCAACATCTGGCGCACCGATCTGCAAGCGGCGTTGGGCAAGCTGGCGGCCCTGCGCGGATCGGCGGCGGCCGTCGCCGTGTCTACGTCGTGCTCGACCTTGCACGTGCCGTACTCACTGGAGCCCGAGACCGACCTGGACGACAACCTGCGCAGTTGGCTGGCGTTCGGGGCGGAGAAGGTGCGCGAGGTGGTCGTGCTGTCCCGGGCACTGCGGGACGGACGCGACGCCGTCGCCGAGGAGGTCGCGGCGTCCGACGCCGCGGTGGCCTCGCGTCGCAACGACCCGCGCCTGCACAACGACCGGCTCCGGGCCCGCCTGCAGACGATCGTCGCGTCCGGCGTGCACCGCGGGGATCCCGCCGACCGCCGCGCGAGCCAGCAGACCCGTCTGAAGCTGCCGGTAATGCCGACCACGACCATCGGCTCCTACCCGCAGACCTCGGCGATCCGAGTCGCCCGGGCCGCCTTGCGCTCCGGCGAGATCGACCAGGCCGAGTACGAGCGGCGGATGAAGCAGGAAATCGCCGACGTCATCGCGCTGCAGGAGCAACTGGGCATCGACGTGCTGGTGCACGGTGAGCCCGAACGCAACGACATGGTGCAATACTTCGCCGAGCAGCTGGAGGGGTTCTTCGCCACCCACAACGGCTGGGTGCAGTCCTACGGCAGCCGCTGTGTGCGGCCGCCGATCCTGTTCGGCGATGTGGTGCGCACCCACCCGATGACGGTCGACTGGATCACCTATGCGCAGTCGCTGACCGATAGGCCGGTGAAGGGCATGCTGACCGGGCCGGTGACGATTCTGGCGTGGTCGTTCGTCCGCGACGACCAGCCGCTGGCCGACACCGCCGATCAAGTGGCGCTGGCGATCCGGGACGAGACGGTGGATCTGGAGTCCGCCGGCATCGCGGTGATCCAGGTCGACGAGCCGGCGCTGCGGGAGTTGCTGCCGCTGCGCCGGGCCGACCAGGACGAGTACTTGCGTTGGGCCGTAGGCTCTTTCCGGTTGGCCACCTCGGGTGTGGCCGACTCGACCCAGATCCACACCCACCTGTGCTACTCGGAGTTCGGCGAGGTGATCGGCGCGATCGCGGATCTGGACGCCGACGTCACCTCCATAGAAGCGGCGCGCTCGCACATGGAGGTGCTCGACGACCTGAACGCGGTCGGCTTCGCCAACAGCGTGGGCCCTGGCGTCTACGACATCCACTCCCCGCGGGTGCCGAGCACCGACGAGATGGCGGCGTCCCTTCGCGCCGCGGTGAAAGCCGTTCCCGCGGAACGGCTTTGGGTCAACCCGGATTGCGGATTGAAGACCCGTAATGTCGACGAGGTGACGGCATCGCTGCGCAACATGGTCGCCGCGGCACACCAGGTCCGGTCGGAGGCCTAGCGCCCCCGCTGGCGAGCAGACGCAAAATCGCGTTCCGGCGGGCCGGAACGTGCGATTTTGTGTCTGCTCGCGGCATTAGCTGGCCCTAGTCGGACTCCACGTGGACCGGCACGTCGTCGGCCCAGGGCTGGCGGGTCACCATGTCGGCCACCCGCACGTAGCCGCGTTCGAATTCGCCTGTGGCGGCGTCGACTAACCGGTATCGCTGGATCTGCCGGTGGATCGGTTGTGCGTCGAGCAGAACCACCCGCACCTCACCCGGCTCGAATTGGCAGCGCCGTTGCATCGCGGCGATCAACTGCTCGTTGTGCATGTGGCCGTCACCGAAGTTCCAGCCGATGGCGGTGCTGCAGATGCGTTCCCCATCGGTGATGACGTAGTCGTCCTCGTTCTGTCCGGCCATCGCGCGGTGCGCCAGCGTGAACAAAGCCCGACCGTGGGTGTTCATGGCGCGGAACGCATACCCGAGATAGATCGGGATCTGCGCGCGGTCTTTGCCGTAGAACCGCTCCAGCTGGGCCTGCGGCATGCTGGCTATCGCCACGATGCCCCGGGAGATCTTGTCGGCCGCTGACGGCTTGATGCACCACAGCGTCGTGTCCCAGTTGCCGGCGTAGTAGCGCATGCCGGGCAGGAACGAGATCTTGCGCGGGAACATGTTTCCGGCGATCACGATTCCCACCATCAGCGTGATGAAGATGCCCACCGGGGCAGGGTTTTTCACATCGCTGATGCCTAGCTGGGCGTGCCCGACGAACAGCGCGAACACGCCGAAGATCATGAAGACGTTCCACTCCAGCGGCACCCCCATCGGAATCGCGGTCAGGATCCCCAGGTGGAAACACACCATCACGATCGCTGCCACCGTGGTCGGCCAGCCGCCGTGGGAAAAGAACAGCACCAGCGGCACGAACATCTCGATGAACGTGCTGACGTGAGCGAACATCCGCGACAAGAGCCCGGGCCGCAGGTCGTCGGGGAAGTTCTCGAAGAACATCCGCTTGATGAACCGCGGCCGGAACACCGGGTTGTTGGACATCATCGTGGAGATCACGAACGGGAAGTGCTTGTTGAGTTTGGACGTGGCCGCGCCCATCCAGATCACCAGGAAGACCAGCTTGGCCGCGACGATCATGTCGACACCGCCGAACAAGAAGGTCACGGTGAGCGAGCCGTAAACCTCCCCGCGGGCCGCCAGGAAGATCACTTTGTCGCGCAGGCCCGTCGCACCCAGCACCAGCAGGATCGCAACGATCTGCCACGCCGGCAGCACCCCGACCTTGGTGCCCAGCGCCGGTATCGGCCCGCTGCCATCGGTGAACAACGCCGTCACCAGCAGCACCAGCAGCAAGGCATAGAGCGCGACGTCCACCGGCTTGCGCTTGGTGCCGAAGGTCAGCGGGACGCGATCCGGCCACGGTGGCAGCCGAATGGTGCCGAACCGCAGCCAGTAGAGGATCGAACCCATCGGAGGAAAGAAGCGGTTGTTCAGCGGCCCGAAGCCGCAGCCCAGCCCGACCACTTCGAACAACATCGTGTACAACACGACCTTCTCGAAGACGATCGGCTCGGCGTACCAGGCCCGAACGTTGGTGAATCCGTCAATACCTTTGGTGCTCAGCACAATCAACCAAGCAAGCAAGATGTACAGCAGGATCTTGACGACGTAGAACATGTGCATGACCACCGGCGTGCCGAAGCCCACCTCGGCCCAGTGCCGGGCCATCGGGCGGATCTTCTCGCTGCGGGTGCCCTTGCTCCACTCGGCGATGTCGACCTCGGGCAGCTGGGGCTTGAGAAATCCCATGGTTTGACAGACTAGAGCGTCGAGTCGTATGCGCCGCCTGCCGCACCCAATCCTTTGTCAGCCGCTGCGGCGGGCGATACCGTGAGGTGGAGGTGGGGAAGGGAGTGGGAGCATGCGTAGACCTCGGTACCTGAGGCGGGCGCTCGCGGGGGCCGCCTTGCCAGTCGCTTTCGTCGCCGCCAGCGCTCCGGCGCAGGCGCAGGCGCCGTCCCCGGGTGATTCATGCACGGTGCTGCACGCGACCGCCCAGGACGCCGACGGCAAGACGATGTGGTGCAACCCGACCATGACGGGCACCCACAGCCTGGTGTGGCAGTACGGCGGGCCGGGCTAGGCTGACTTTGCGACGGCCCCATGCGCGTTCATGAGGTTCGCGCCCGACGCAGCGCCGAGGAGTTTGCCCGCGGCGAACACCTGGCCTGGAAGATCGCCGAAGTAGCCGCAGACCCGGTAGCCGTGCCGGCCGACACCGAGTCCATGGTGATCAACCGCATCATCGACAACGCGGCGGTATCAGCGGCTTCGGTGATCCGCCGTCCCGTCACCACCGCGCGCGCCCAGGCTGTTGCGCACCCGCGTCCGGTGGGCGCCGCCGTGTTCGGCGTCGCGGGCCGATACTCACCGGAATGGGCCGCGTGGGCCAACGGCGTGGCGGTCCGCGAACTGGACTTTCACGACACGTTCCTGGCGGCCGACTACTCGCACCCCGGCGACAACATCCCACCCCTGGTGGCCGTAGCCCAGCATCTTTGCCTGGGGGGCGCGGATCTGATCCGCGGGTTGGCGACCGCATATGAGGTCCAGATCGCTCTGGTCAAGGGAATCTGCCTGCACGAGCACAAGATTGACCACGTCGCGCACCTGGGTCCGGCGGTGGCCGCGGGCCTGGGGACGATGCTGCGTCTCGATCAGGAAACCATCTACTCGTCGATCGGTCAGGCTTTGCACCTGACGACCGCCACCAGGCAATCGCGCAAGGGGTTGATTTCGAGCTGGAAGGCGTTCGCCCCGGCGTGGGCCGGCAAGGTCGCCATCGAGGCCGTCGACCGTGCCATGCGCGGCGAGCAAGCACCGGCCCCCATCTGGGAGGGCGAGGACGGAGTGATCGCCTGGTTGCTGGCCGGGCCGGAGCACACCTATCGGGTGCCGCTTCCCGAGGCAGGCGAACCCAAGCGCGCCATTCTGGAGAGCTACACCAAGGAGCACTCGGCTGAATACCAGAGCCAGGCGCTGATCGATCTCGCCCGTCGGATGCGCAGGCAGATCGGCGATCTGAACCAGATCGAATCGGTTGTGCTCCACACCAGTCACCACACGCACCACGTGATCGGGACCGGGTCCGGTGATCCCCAGAAATTCGACCCGGATGCCTCGCGCGAAACGCTGGACCACTCGGCGATGTACGTCTTCGCGGTTGCCTTGCAGGACGGCACCTGGCACCACGAACGGTCTTATGCGCCCCAGCGGTCGCACCGGCCCGACACGGTCGAACTGTGGCACAAGATCTCCACGGTCGAAGACCCGGAGTGGACCAGGCGCTATCACTCCCCCGACCCCACGGAGAAGGCATTCGGCGCCCGCGCCGAGGTCACGATGGAAGGCGGTCGGGTGTTCGTCGACGAGATCAGCGTCGCCGACGCACATCCGTTGGGAGCCCGGCCTTTTGAACGGGAGCAGTATATGGCGAAGTTCACCGGCCTGGCCGGCGGGGTGATCGATGACGCCGAACAGCAGCGGTTCCTGTCGGTGGTGCAGGGCCTCCCGACGATGACTGCCGGGACGCTCGGTGCGCTCAACCCGCTGGTGGACCCGTCGGTGCTGGACAAAGCGCCCGTCATTCCGCCTGGGATCTTCGGATAGGCTTTCGCCTGCAACGGATTCCGGTTTCACCGGACCCTGATGCCTGGTCACTTTGGCCACAGGCGTCTCCGGCGAAGCCGGTGCGGCGTTTGCCCGCCTTTGAGCGACAACTGGGCGGCTACGAACACTGTCGCTATGAGGCGGGCACATCGACAGCCGCCGGTTTCAGCGACGGGTGGGGTCCATGTGACTAGAGGGGGCGCGAAAGGACCGCTACAGCAATACTTCTGACTCCGCCCGGAGATCCGTGGTTGCCCAGGTATCAGCGACATGAGCGCCTCGGCGGGATCGACTACCGCCGGTCGGGCCGCCTCGAGCGAACTCCGCCAACTCAATGTCTCAATCCTGTTCCGCACCAGCATATCCGGCCCACAGGGTCAGCGAGTATTCCGAAACCCAGTTCAGCGGCCCGACGATCGGTGTAGCTTGCTGGGCATGACGGATGTCGACTACTGCGTTGTCGGAGCCGGCTTCGCGGGCCTGACGGCAGCACTGCGCTTGAAGCAGGCCGGTCACTCGGTGGCGCTGCTGGAGGCCCGCGAACGCGTCGGTGGGCGCACTTTCACCGTGACCCGCGACGACGGGGTGTGGGTCGACCGCGGCGGTGCATGGATCGGACCGGGCCAGGACCGGATCTACGCGCTGATGCGGGAGTTCGGCGTGCCGGAATACAAGCAGCACAACGACGGCGACGCGATGATGATCGTCGACGGCAAGAAGCGCCGCTACGGCGGGAAGCTGCCGTGGTCGATGAGTCCATGGGCCATTGCCAACCTGGGCATGGGCTTGATGAGTGTCGAGCAGATGTGCAAGACGATTCCGCGCGAAGCCCCCTGGGAGGCCACGGAGGCCGCCGAGTGGGACCGGATGAGTGTCGGCGACTGGCTCGAGCGCAACGTCTTGTCCAAGCCGGCGCGTGAGATGCTGGACATGGTGCTGGGCGGCACCTACACGTCGACGTCAGCTGAAGTGTCGTTGCTGTGGATGTTGCTGCAGATGTCCTCCGGTGGTGGCCCGACGTTCGTCATCTCGGGCAAGGGTGGCGCGCAGGACGCGAGGCCGGTCGGCGGGATGGGCGCCATCTACCGACCGATTGTGGCCGAACTCGGTGAGGCACTGCACTTGTCGCGACCGGTTCGGTCCGTCATTCAGGACACCGACGGAGTCACGGTCGCGTCGGACGGGTTTTCGGTGCGCGCCTACCGGGCCATCGTGGCGATCCCGATGGCCATCGCCAGTTCGATCGTCTACGAACCGGCGCTGCCGGCGGACCGCGCATTCTTGAACCAGCGCATGCCCAGCGGCGCTGTCATCAAGACCTCCGTCATCTACGACGAACCGTTCTGGCGTGCCGAGGGATTGTCCGGTCAGTCGGCCGCGCCGGGAACGCCGGCCACGCTGACGATCGATGCGTGCACCGACACCGGAAATCCGGGGATCATGTGCGCCATCACGGAGGGACCCGCAGCCCGCCGGCTCACCGACCTCACCGAGTCTGAACGCCAAATGGTCATCGTCGGTGAACTCGTCGACAGGTTCGGGGAAAAGGCGCGTACGCCAATGGAATACCATGAACAGAACTGGTCTCTAGAGCGTTACTCCGGCGGCGGCATGATCAGCCATACGCCGACCGGCGTTCTCACCGAGTACGGCCACGCGCTGCGGGCACCCTGCGGCCGGGTGCACTGGGCCGGCACGGAAAGCTCAGCCGTCATGTGCGGCTGGATCGACGGCGCGATTCGCTCCGGCGAGCGGGCCGCGGCCGAAGTGATTGCGGCCCAGACTTAACCGATTCTGGTTCGTAAAATCATCGGCACCGGCACAATCGGCATCGTTGTAGTCGGTTGCGCCGCGGGGCTGCGCGCTGACCACTACGCTCCTGCCACCAATGCGGGAGCCGCTGACACCACGCCGTGCACGGCCGGGGTCACCGCGGTCGAGTTCGTGGTCGCCAGACCCGCGAGTGCGGCCGAATCGACCCGCGGAACGGCAAACGGAGTCAGGCTCCCCCACCGCGCCGTGGCACCACCGCCGTCGGATCCGGGTCAGCGGCTGACGAAACGTCCGGTGAGAGGTTGTAGATCATCGGCCAAGGGGTCGTAGATCGGCAGCGGCTTCGTCGTAGCCGGTGCTCGCCTTTGCCGGCAAGCACCGTCTTTCTGACTCAAAGTGAACCGTTGGCGCCCCAAGTGCGTGACACTGGGGTAGTTAAGGGCGCGGCATAGAGGCAGTGTGAACCGGGTTTGAGATGTGCGTGAGCGAATTGTTGCCGACGAGAACGATGACTTTATTGCTCGCCGACGCCGAACGCTCGACGCCGCCCTGGAAAACCTCGCCCGAGTTGAGGCTGGCCGAGGCCGAACGCCTGGAGAGCGCGGTGGTTGACATGATCGCGACCCATGGCGGGCTGGGTCCGGTCACGCCAGATCCCAAGGATGGCGGCGCCGACACGTTCGTGGCGATATTCGCCCGGGCCACCGATGCGCTGGCCTGTGCGCTCGATCTGCAGCAGGCACCGCTCGCGCCGGTCCAGTTGCGTGTCGCGGTGCACACCGGCGAAGTGCAGTTGGGCGACTCGGGCTGTTGCACGGGTCCCGCCGTCAACCGCGCCGCGCGGCTGCGCGATCTCGCGCACGGCGGCCAGGTCGTGGTCTCGGGCACCACCCACGATCTGGTTATCGACCATCTCCCCGACGACGTCTGGCTGGCCGACCTCGGCACCCACGCCTTGCGCGAGATGTCCCGCCCCGAACGCGTGGCGCAGTTGTGCCACCCCGACCTGCGGGTCGAGTTTCCCCCACTACATTGCGCGACAACCATTGCGCCCCATGGTCTTCCGATGCAATTGACCCGCTTCGTCGGTCGCGCCGCGCAGATCAACGACATCCGCAAGTTTCTTGCCGACAACCGGCTGGTCACCCTGGCGGGTACGGGCGGGGTGGGCAAGACGCGGCTCGCGGCCCAGATCGCCACGCAGTCGGCGGCCGAGTTCGGGGGCCTCGTGTGGTTCGTGGATCTCACGCCGGTGAGCGAGCCGGAGGTGGTGCCGGTGGCGGCACTGCGCGCACTGGGTCTGCCCGACCAACCCGGCCGTTCCGCGATCGACACCCTGGTCCGTTTCGTCGGCGGCCGGGACGCGCTGCTGGTTCTGGACAATTGTGAGCACCTGGTCGAAGCGTGCGCCGCACTGGTCCGCGACCTGTTGCGGGCATGCCCGCAGCTTACGGTGTTGGCCACCAGCCGCGCCCCAATCGGAGTACCCGGTGAACTGACCTGGCGGGTGCCGTCGCTGTCGATCTCCGACGAAGCGGTCGAACTCTTCGTCGACCGCGCCCGGCTGGCTCGGCCCGACTTCAGCATCACCAACGCTGCCGCCGTGAACGATATCTGTGGCCGCCTTGACGGGTTGCCGCTGGGGATCGAACTTGCCGCGGCGGCAGTGCGGGTGATGTCGCTCAGCGAGATCCTGGACGGGCTGCGCAACCGCTTCCGGCTGCTGACGCCCGACACGCCGACGCTTCGCCGCCAGACATTGGGCGCATCGGTCGACTGGTCGCACGAACTGCTGTCCGAACCGGAGCGGGTGTTGTTTCGCCGGCTGGCCGTGTTCAGCGGCGGATTCGACCACCAGGCCGCCCGGACCGTCTGTTCGGGTGGTGAGCTGGCTCGGCATCAGATATTGGACCAGCTCACCTCACTGGTGGACAAATCGCTTGTGCTGGCGAACAATTCCGACGATCGAACCCGCTTTCGGATGCTGGAGACGGTGCGCCACTACGCGCTGGAGAAGCTACAGGAGTCTGGTGAGTCCGATGCGCTGCGCGCACGCCACCGTGACCACTACGGGCGGATGGCCGCCCTGCTGGACAGCCCCACCGACGGCGAGCACCAGCGGCGCATCGAACAGGTGGAGATCGAGATCGACAACCTGCGGGCGGCCTTCGCGTGGTGCCGCAGCAACGACGAGATCGAGCCGGCGCTGATGCTCACGTCCGCTCTGCAGCCGCTGTGGCTGACGCGCGGCCGCATCCAGGAGGGGCTGGCCTGGTTCGACGCGGTGCTCAGCGATCGCAGCGCCCTGTCCGGTGTCTCGCCGCTGGTGCGTGGGCGAGCGCTGGCCGACAAAGCGGCCCTGGACGCGTCGCGCAGTGCTCCCGATAACCTCAATGAGGCGGAGCAAGCGGTCGAAATCGCCCGCCAGATCAACGATCCAGCGCTGCTGGCCCGGGCACTCACCGCCTGCGGCGCGATCAGCTCCTACAGCCCCGAGACGGCCCGCCCGTATCTGGCGGAGGCGATCGGCATTGCCCCCGACGTCGGCGACCGCTGGCGGCTGGCACAAATTCTTACGTGGCAGGCCTACGGCGCGTACAGCGCCGGTGACCCGGTCGCCTGCCATGCGGCTTCCCGCGAGGGCCTTGATCTTGCCGTCGAGATTGGCGATCTGTTCCATGCCCGCTCGTGCCGGTGGACGCTCGGGTTGGCGCAGACGATGCAAGGCGACCTGGCCGGGGCGATCACCCAATTTCGCGCGGTGACCGCCGACGCCGATGCGGCGCACGATGTGCTGTTCCGCTGGGGCAGCCGACTCGCCCTGTGCGCCGCGCTTGCGTTCCGCGGTGACACCGACGCGGCCAGGGCCACGGCTCGTGCATCCCTGGCCGCCGCCGCCGATTTGTGGCCGCTCAACGAGGGATTCAGCTATGTGGTGCTGGCGACCACCGCGGTGGCCGCCGGTGATGTGGCGGCGGCGGAGGCCGCTTGCGAGGCCGCCAGGGAGCGGCTGAGCGTGAATGGTGAACTCGCCGGAGCAAATATGAACCCGATGGCCGAGGTGGCGCTGGCGCGCGCAGATCTGGCCACCGCGGGACGGTGGGCCGACGAGGAGGTCGCGGCGTCGGGGGGCTGGCATCTGGCCCGGGCGTTGACGACGCGCGCCCGCATCGAGATCGCTAAGCAGGAGCCGGATCACGCCGAACGCGATGCCCAGCAGGCGCTCGCCTGCGCTGCGGAATGCGGGGCGCACGTGGCCGTGCCCGACATACTCGAATGCCTGGGCCGGCTGGCCGCAGACGGCGGGGGGCATCGGGACGCCGCGCGACTATTCGGCGCGGCCGCGGAGATTCGCCGCGGTCTCGGTTCGGTTCGGTTCAAGGTCTACGACGCGCACCACCGGGAAACCGTGATGACAATGCGTAAAGCCCTGGGCGAGAAGGTCTTTGATGACGCCTGGGCGGAGGGGGCCGGTCTCTCGCTCGATGAAGTCATCGCGTACGTGCGGCGCGGACGCGGCGAACGCAAACGCCCGGCCACCGGCTGGGCATCGCTGACCCCCACCGAGCGCGATGTCGTCCGGCTTGTCGCCGAGGGACTGGCCAACAGCGAGATTGCCGCGCGGCTCTTCATTTCCCGGCGGACGGTGCAAACCCATCTGACGCACGTGTACGCCAAATTGAGCATCAGTTCACGTGTGCAGCTTGCTCACGAAGGCGCTTCCCACGGCTGAGGGCGGATCTACGACCCCCACCGCCCGCTATCTACGCCTTCTGACTGACGATCTTCGGCGCAGCGTTACGCACTCTTGACTCAATTCCCACGACGAGCAGGAGTGCAGTGATGTCGTTTGTTTTGGTGGCCCCCGAGTTGCTTGAGGCAGCGGCTATGGACGTGCAGAGCATCGGATCGGCGCTGAGCGCCGCCCACGCGGCGGCTGCTGCGCCGATCACTAATCTGGCGGCTGCCGGAGCCGACGAGATTTCGGTGGCGGTGGCGTCCTTGTTCTCCGGACACGCGCAGGAGTACCGGGCCCTCAGCGCCCAGGCGGAACTTTTCCACCAGCAGTTTGTGCAGACGCTGAACTCCGGCGGCGCGATGTATGCCAGCGCGGAGGCGGCCAGCGTGTCCCCGCTGCAGGGCCTGCTCGACGGAATCAACGCGCCCATCCAGGCCGCGACCGGTCGACCGCTGATCGGCAACGGCGCCAACGGCGCGCCCGGCACGGGGCAGAATGGAACGTCCGCCGGGTGGTTGCTCGGCAACGGTGGCGCCGGCGGGTCCGGCACCAACGGCGGGGCAGCGGGCGGTGCCGGCGGCAATGGCGGCGCCGCCGGGCTGATCGGCAACGGCGGGGCCGGTGGTGCCGGCGGAACCTCCCTGGCCGGCCCGGGCGGGACCGGCGGTCACGGGGGGGCCGCGGGCCTGTTGGGCTCCGGCGGCACCGGGGGGGCCGGCGGGAACTCACAGGCGGCCGCCGGGGCCGGCGGCGCGGGCGGCAACGCCGGCCTGCTGTTCGGTGCGGCCGGGACCGGCGGCGCCGGCGGGCTCGCTGACAGCATCACCCAAGCCGGTGGGGCCGGCGGCGCCGGGGGGGCCGGCGGCCTGTTCTCCGCCGGTGGGGCCGGCGGCGTGGGTGGTACCACCATTGGGGGGACCGCCGGTGCCGGCGGGGCCGGTGGAACGGGCGGTATGTTCGGGGCCGGCGGGGCCGGCGGGGCGGGTGGAGCCAGCACCGGTGGGACCGGCGGGCTCGGCGGGGCCGGGGGGACCGGCGGGATGTTCGGGGCCGGCGGCACCGGCGGCAGCGGCGGACACGGCGCGGTCAGCGGTGGGGTCGGTGGGACCGGCGGCAACGCCGGCATGCTCAGCCTCGGCGCCGGCGGCGCCGGCGGCAGTGGCGGCGAAAGCATCACCTCGGGAACGGGAAGCGGCGGCGCCGGCGGCGCCGGCGGCAACGCGGGCCTGCTCTTCGGCGAGGGCGGGACCGGCGGCAATGGCGGGTTCGGCCCCACGAATGGCGGCAAGGGCGGCGCCGGTGGCAACGCCGGCCTGCTCACCGGTTCGGGTGGCACCGGCGGTGCCGGCGGCAATGGCGGAACGGCGCTGGGCGGCGCCGGCGGCTCCGGCGGCCGGTCCGGGCTGATCGGCAATGGTGGGAACGGTGGTAGCGGCGGCTCCGGCGAGCTCCCCGGCACCACCGGCGGCGCGGGCGGCGCCGGCGGCAACGGCATGCTGATCGGCGACGGCGGCAACGGCGGCAACGGCGGCCTCGGCACGACCCGCGGCCAGAGCGGCGCCGGCGGCATCAGCGGTCAACTGTTGGGCGTGGACGGCTTCAACGCACCCGCCAGCGCCAACCCGCTGCACGTGCTTCAGCAGCAGGCGATAAGTGGCGTCAACGCGCCCATCCAGGCCCTTACCGGGCACCCGCTGATAGGCAACGGCGCCAACGGGGCTACGGGAACGGGGGCAGCCGGCGGCGACGGCGGGCTCTTGTTCGGCAACGGCGGTAACGGCGGCTCCGGAACGCCCACGCTTGTCGGCACGGGCGGCGTCGGCGGGCACGGCGGGGCCGGCGGAGGACTGTTCGGCGCGGGCGGCGCCGGCGGCGCGGGCGGCTCCTCGCCGGCCGGCCCGCGCGGCGGCATGGGCGGAGCCGGCGGTAACGGCGCGCTGTTCGGCTCCGGCGGAACCGGTGGCGCCGGTGGCCATGCATCGGGCACCGGCTCCGGCGGAGGCGGTGGAGCCGGCGGCAACGCGGGCATGCTCGCCGGCGCCGCCGGCAACGGCGGCGACGGCGCCGCCAGCTTCACACCCGGTGCGAACCCCATCGGCACGGGCGGGGGCGGCGGGGTCGGCGGCGCCGGCGGCCTGTTCTCCAGCGGCGGGGTGGGTGGGAACGGCGGGTTCAGCTTCACCAGCGGAGACGGCGGGCGCGGCGGCACCGGCGGCCTGTTCTCCAGCGGCGGCGACGGCGGAGCGGGCGGAGCCAGCAACCTCAACGGCAGCAGCGGAGCCGGCGGGGCCGGCGGCACCGGCGGGCTGTTCGGCGGCGGCGGCAACGGCGGTTCCGGCGGATTCAGCCAGACCACCGCCGGCACCGGCGGGCACGGCGGCAACGCCGGCATGCTGAGCCTCGGCGCCGCGGGCGGGACCGGCGGCGCCGGTGGCAACAACAACGGCGTCGGCACTGGCGGGGCGGGCGGCTCCGGCGGCAACGGCGGCATGTTCTTCGGCGACGGTGGGGCCGGCGGCGTCGGCGGCGGCGGCGGGTTCACCGGCGCGGCCGGCGGCAACGGCGGCAATGGCGGCGCGCTCATCGGGTCGGGCGGCGCCGGCGGCGCCGGACGCGCCGCGGTCCTCGGCGACCCAGGTGGTGCCGGTGGCAACGGCGGCACGGCCGGAGTGATCGGTAACGGCGGAAACGGCGCGGCCGGAGCGGACAGTCTCGGCGGCAAGGGCGGCAACGGCGGCAACGGCGGCAAGGCCGTGCTGGTCGGCGACGGCGGTAACGGCGGTAACGGCGGAACAGGTACGCCCGCCGGACAGCCCGGCACCGGCGGCACCGGCGGGCAGCTACTGGGTCAGAACGGCAACGACGGCCGACAATGACCCGCCTAGTCAGACGGCTTCTTTGGCCGGCGGCCGGTAGAAGATCAGCAACTGACCGATAGCCCCGGCCAGGCCCAGGCCCAGCGAGATCGCCAGCCCCTGCCAGCCGTCGAACCAGTTCTTGCCGGGGCAGGATCGCGGTGGCTAGGTTCCAGATCCATTGCGCCCCGTCGCCCGGGACGACGAGTTGACGGATGTGATCGGCCCCGCGGCGGCGGGCTTCGGCGTGCACCAGGGAGGCGAACTCGGCGGCGGGGGCGAAGCTACCCAGGTAGCTGGTGGACTCTGGGTCGCGCACCGGTCGGCCTGCCTCATCGACGGTGGTTTGGGTGAATAGGCAAGCGAGTTTGACCTCGCGGGTGCGGGCACGCCCGTCGGGTGCCTTGCCGGCGCGGCCGGCGACCGCGGCGGGCACCATGGGCACCCCGGTGCCGTCGATGGCGATGTAGAGCTTGTCCGGCGCTTGGCCGCGGTCGGCGGGGGTTGGCAGCACGCTGACCTGCCCGCGCGCGATCGCGGGAGCCCCGGCGGCGAGCCGCTCGGCTGCGGCGGCGCCGTCGGTTTCGGCGGAGCGTTCAATCCGTTTGGCCGACAAGCGGATTCCGGCCAGGTGGGCGAGTAGCTCAGCGGCCGCGGCGAAAGGTTCGGCGGCCGCGGAGCGGGCGGTCATCGAGCGCAGACCCGGCGACAGCGAGGCGCCCGTGACGCCGAGGTCCTCGTCGCGGGGGGCGATCCCGTGTTCGCATCCGGTGCAGTGATACCAGCAACGGCGCACGGTGATCCGGCCCAGCACGGTGTCGAGCTGTTTGTCGCGGTAGCCGACGAACTCGGTCAGATGCCCCTTCCCGCAGTCGATCCGCGGCCCGCGGTGCCCGGTATGGTGGCCACCAATTGCTTCAGCAACTCGGCGCCTGGCTGGATCATCGCGGGGCGGATCGCCAGCTCCACCGGCGCCACGCCCGCACCGGAGCCCAGCGCGTCGGCCGCCAGCGCGGCCAGCCGTTCTACCTCGGCCGCGAACGCCGCGGCGATCTGGTCACGGAGCCCCCTTTCTCGTCCCCCGTCGGTGCGGCCGGGGGCCCCGACGCCGCCGGGTTCGGTGGGCGCGCCTCACAGATCTCCTCGTTGACAGCCACGATCTGCTCGGCCACGTCGGCGAACCGCTGGTAGTTGGCCAATTGGGCGCGCACCTTGCCCACCTCCGCAGCCGACAGCTGCCGCCCCTTGGTGCCGCGGCCGGCGATCGTGCGAGTCGCACACCCGTCAGTACTTCGGACCCGAGGGATTCCAGGAGATGAGGGTCACCCCAAAATCGTTGCCTCCAGCGCACAGTCGCGTGACACAGACCTACAGCGCCGGCTGTGGGCGGTGTCCGAGGAACTGACGGGGGTGACCTACCCTGTCGAGGCCGACGCCTAAACCCCGCCAAATCACTTTCGCCCAGCTTTCACTCATCGAAGGAAGTACCAGAGCCTAGCCCCGCGCATTGCGCTCGGCCCCTCCGCCAGCCCATTCGCACCTGCGTCCCATGGCTCACGATTGGTTCGCTCAGAAATGATTGAAAATGAACCAATGTTGGACAAAGATCCGGAATTGTTGGGAGTAGTGTGCCCGACCTGATCGAGAATGCGCTCGGCCATCGGGCTGAGCCTGACGAAGGGAAGCTCGGGTGGCGTCTTTCGTGTGGGCCGTGCCGGGGGACGTGAGCGCAGCATCCGAAAACTTGAGCCGTCTCGCGACCATGATTCGGGGGGCGAATACGGCAGCCGCCCTACCGACTACACAGATCGTCGCCGCCGCGCAAGATGAGGTGTCGGCGGCGATCGCGGCGCTGTTCGGCCGTGTCGGTGCCGACTTTCAGGCGCTGAGCTTGCAGACGACGCTGTTTCACCAACGCTTCGCGCAGGCGGTGAATTCGGCAGGGATCGCCTACGCGACAGCCGAGGCCGCCGCTGCGTCGCCACTGCAAACCCTGGAGCAGGAAATTCTGAGCGCAGTCAATGCCCCGACCAACCTCCTGCTGGGGCGTCCGTTGATCGGCGACGGTGCCAATGGTGGGCCTGGGCAGCCCGGAGGGCCGGGAGGTCTGCTGTGGGGCAATGGCGGCACCGGCGGGTCGGGCGTGATTGCCGCTCAGGCCGGTGGAGCCGGTGGCGCTGCCGGCCTGTTCGGTAACGGCGGCGCCGGTGGGACCGGTGGCGCGGGCGCCAGCGGCGGAGCGGGTGGCTCCGCGGTGCTGTTCGGCAGTGGTGGCGTCGGTGGCGCCGGTGGCACCGGTGTGGGCAGCGGCGCGGGCGGGGTGGGCGGCAATGGTGGCGCCGGTGGATACCTGGGCGGTTTCGGTGGGGCCGGCGGTGTCGGTGGCGCCGGTGGTGCCGCCGTCGGCCCGACGGGTGCCGCTGGTAGCGGTGGGGCGGGCGGTGTCGGGGGCGCCAACCGCGCGCTGTTCGGTTGGGCCGGTGGCGCTGGCGGCGCGGGCGGCGTCGGCGGGACCGGCGCGTTGGGTAACACCGCAAGCGCTTTAGCGGGCGGGGCGGGCGGGGTGGGCGGTCAGGGCGGCGCTGGTGGCTCTGCATTCGGGATCTTAGGCACCGGCGGCGCGGGCGGGGTGGGCGGCAACGGGGGGGTGGGTGGCGACGGACTCCCCGGCATCAACGGCGCTGCACTGGGAGCTGCAGGCGGTCCGGGGGGTAACGGTGGAACTGGTGGTAACGCCGGTGCCGGCGGTGCGGGCGGATCCTCCTCCCTGGGATTCGGCGGAGCAGCAGGTGTGGCCGGCGTCGGCGGCGATGGCGGCAACGGCGGCGATGGTGGCGCCGGTGGTACCAACGTCAGGGGCGGCGCATTCGACGGCGGCAGAGGCGGTGACGGTGGCACCGGAGGCGTCGGGAGGGTGGGCGGTGACGGTGGCGACGCCGGCAACGGCGGAGCCGGCGCGACGTTCCCCAATGGGCCCGCCCCAGGCGGGAAGGGCGGCGACGGCGGCTCTGGTGGTGCCGGGGGCGATGCTCTCGCTGGCGGCACCGCTGGTAACGGCGGTCACGGGGGCGTGGGCGGTGCCGGCGGCACGGGTGGCGGAGGCCCTATTGCAAGTGCGGCCGGCACTGGCGGCGACGGCGGCAACGGCGGCAGCGGGGGCGCCGGTGGCGGCACACCCAACGGTGGGACCAATGGCACCGGCGGCGCTGGCGGTGCCGGCGGTAACGGGGGCGCCGGCGGCGACAACAGGAGCAATCTGCCCAACGCCGGCGGTGGTGGGGGCGGTGGCGGCGCGGGCGGTGCCGGCGGCAGTGCAGGTACCGGCACCGGCAACGGTGGCAGTAGCGGCGCTGGGGCCGCCGGCGGAAACGGCGGCAACGGCGGGATGGCAGTCCTCGGCAGTACGTTCTTTGCCTTGGGCGGTGGCGGCGGCACCGGTGGTACCGGCGCTCAGGCCGCGGGCGGTAGTGGTGGCGGTGGCGGTGGCGGTGGCTACGTGTTACCGTCCGCACCTTCAATTATGGTCGGTGGTGGGGGCGGCGGCGGAGGAGCGAGCGGCGCCGGCGGAATCGCCGGAAACGGCGGGCTGGGCGGCGAAGTAGGAAGAACCGGTAACTTCACGTTGCCTGGCGGCAACGGTGGAACCGGTGGGAACGGTACCGGCGGCGGTGGCGGCAGCGGAGCCGTTGCCGATACCAGCGGAGGAGGCGACGCCGGCGGTTCGGGCAGCGGGGGCGCTGCCGGCGGGTCAGGCGGCTTCGGTGTCAATGGCTTTGGAAATGCCGGAGGCGACGGCGCGAGATTTGGCGCTGGCAGCGGAGGTATGGGCGGTGGAAGCGGGTTGAGCGGGGGCGACGGCCGCGCCGGGCGCGCGTGATGTCATCCTGAGGTACTTGGCGTTCAGCGGTCGGGGTGCAGCATCCGCGCCGCCGTTTGCGGCTCGCTAATCGGCCGCTCACATGCGTTTAGAGCCCGGGTTAGTCCAATTGGTTTAGGTGTCCTTTAAGGTCCTTTAGGGTAATCCCTCGGGCAGTACTTGCTTCCAAGGGCCTTAGCCTTGAACCGCAGAGATATTGACTTGAGCAATCAACATCCTCGTCAGAGCACCATTCTTCGTTAACGCCACCCCGCCAAAACAAATCCCGGCGAAAGCCCGAGGCTAGAGCATCGAGCGGCTGAAGGAAGCGGTGAGCCAGCCACGCTGGCGTCGTCAGCCCCAGCCGCAGCGCCGGCCGGTCGGCAGATCACCGTCGACGGCTACGAAGGCGAAGTGCATCAAGGGATTCTGAGTCTGACGGCATGGCCGGCGTCGTTCTCCGGGCACGCCAACTCTGTCAGGTCTCAGCCGAAGCCGCGCCTCTTGATCAGCAGTTCGCACAGGTCCGGCGACGGCGGCAACGGCGGCCCGGGAACGCCCCCTGGTGCACCCGGCACCGGCGGCAACGCCGGGTTGGTGCTCGGTCAGGACGGCAACACCACTTCGGCGTAATGCGTGGATTACCCGGCTTGTTTGGTCGGCGGCCGATAGAAGATCAGCAGCTGCCCGACGGCACCGGCCAGACCCAGGCCTATCGAGATAGCCAAACCTTGCCAGCCGTCGAACCAGTTCTTGCCGAAGATCAGGTGATCCAGGCTGAGCTTCCCGGCGCCCAGGGTGGCGACGACCACGGCGGTCACCGCAAGCACCAGGTTGTACTCCCAACCCTCCTTGACGATGAAAAAGCCGTTGGCCCGGTGCACGGTCCAGGCCGCGACCAGCATCAGCGAGACGAACCCGGCCGCGGGGATCGGCGTCAGCAACCCGGCCGCCAGCCCCAGTCCGGCCGCCGTTTCGGTGGTGGCGGCGACGGTCGCGTGGAATTTGCCCGGCTTCATCCCGATGCTTTCGAACCAGCGCGCGGTGCCCGGTATCCGCCCGCCACCGAAGAACTTGTTCAAGCCGTGCGCGGCCAGGGTCAGACCCAGCACCAGTCGCAGGATCAGCAACGCGACGTCATAGGGAGTCATACCGTCAAAACTAACGGGTAAGCAACAGCGGCAAGCAGCCGAGCCCGGTGATCGGTATGGGACCATTGCGGGCGTTCCGGCAACGACGAGGGGGTGCAACTTGGCTTGTGGCGCGCATGGCCGGCACTCCCGCGCGGGCACGCTGAGCAACGCCGTCGTAGCACTGGACGGCCGATCGAGTCACCCGCGGGAGGTCCTCGGCAACAAGGGCCACGGCATCGACACCATGCGACGTCATAATCTGCCGGTACCTCCCGCGTTCTGCATCACTACCGAGGTAGGCCTGCGTTACCTGTCCGAACCCGGGCCCACCATCGACGCGATCTGGGCGGACGTGCTCGACCGGATGAGCTGGCTGGAAGAGCAGACCTCTCGCACCTTCGGACGGGGACCACGTCCGCTGCTGGTGAGCGTGCGCTCGGGGGCCACCCAGTCGATGCCGGGCATGATGGACACGATTCTGGACCTGGGCATCAACGACGACGTCGAACGGGCACTGGCCGAGCAGGGCTCCGTGGAGTTCGCCCGCGACACCCGCCGCCGGTTCACCGCCATGTACCGGCGCATCGTCACGCCCGATTCGGAGCCGTCCGACGACCCGTACGCGCAGCTGCGGGCGGGCATCGAGGCCGTGTTCGCGTCGTGGAACTCCCCGCGGGCGCTGGCCTACCGCGACCACTACAACCTCGACGAACGGCAAGGCACCGCCGTCGTCGTGCAGGCGATGGTGTTCGGCAACCAGGCGGCCAAGTCCGGCGCCGGCGTGCTCTCGTCGCGCAACCCGATCACCGGGGCCAACGAGCCCTTCGGCGAATGGCTGCCCGGCGGCCAGGGTGACGACGTGGTGTCCGGCCTGGTCGACGTCGAACCGATCACCGCGCTGCGCGACGAACAACCCGCAGTCTTCGACGAGCTGATGGACGCCGCTCGCAGCCTCGAACGGCTCAATTCCGACGTCCAGGAGATCGAATTCACCGTCGAAGACGGCAAACTGTGGCTGCTGCAGACCCGCGGCGCGGAACGTTCGGCACAAGCGGCAGCGCGACTGGCACTGCAACTACGCCACGAAGGGCTGATCGACGACGTCGAGACGCTGCGGCGGGTGACGCCCGCCGACGTCGAGGCTGTGTTGCAACCGTCGCTGCAACCCGAAACCCGGCTCAGCGCACCACTTCTGGCCAGGGGCCTACCCGCCTGCCCGGGTGTGGTGACGGGCACCGCCTACACCGACGTCGAGGAGGCTCTGGATGCCGCCGACCGGGGTGAGCCGGTCATCCTGGTCCGTGACCACACCCGGCCCGAAGACGTGCTGGGCATGCTGGCCGCACAAGGCATCGTCACCGAAGTGGGCGGACCCGCCAGCCACGCGGCCGTCGTCAGCCGGGAACTCGGGCGGGTCGCCGTGGTGGGGTGCGGTCAGGGAGTCGCCGCGTCGCTGGCCGGCCGACAGATCACCGTCGATGGTTACGAAGGCGAAGTGCGCCAGGGGATCCTGAGCCTTGCAGCATGGTCGGAAGACGATACGCCGGAGCTGTGCGAGCTGGCCGAGATCGCGCTGCGCGTCAGCCCGCTGCGCGCGCATATCAGCGGCGACCATCCGCCACTCGATCACCCTTCGGAAGACGCGGTGCGCGCCGCCCTCGCTAACGGACAAACCGACGTCGTGTCGACGAGCCCCCTGGTTACCATGCTTATCGCATTGCGATTGACGACCAGTGGGGCAATTTGACGGAATTGTATGCGGCGAACTGGATACTGTACTTCGGCGGCCAAGCTTTATCTGCGCTGTTGCCGGCTTGCGAAGACGACGAAAATTTGCCGACCGCGGCAACGGCTGACGGCAACACCGCTCAGGACAATGCGGTGCGATGAACGACGAGATCCCTTCGCGGACCAACCCGCAAACCCCGGACAGCCAGGCGAGCAGACACCTCGAGGTGTTGCAGACCGTCCGACTGAAGGGGCGGGTAAGCCTGCCCGACCTGGCTGCCACACTGGCGGTGAGTACGACGGAGCTTACAAGGACCGTCGAGCAGCTCACCGCGGCGGGATTACTGGTCGAGGGACCCACGGTGCGTATCAGCCCCGACGGGCGCGCCCGCCTCGCCGAAATGCTGGCCGCCGAACGCCAGGGTGTCGATTCAGCGGCCATCGACGCCGCGTACCGGAAGTTCCGGGGAGTGAACCGCGATTTCAAAGCACTGGTCACCGACTGGCAACTCAGGGACGGCCACCCCAATCAGCATGAAGACGCCGCGTACGACGCCGCGGTGCTGGCCCGCCTCGACGACGTGCATCAGCGGGTGACGCCGATCATCGCGGCGGTCACCGCGCAGCTTCCACGCCTGCGCGGCTACGCGGTGAAACTGGATGCGGCGCTGGACAACGTGAAGGCCGGTGAGATCGCTTGGCTGACAAGGCCACTCATCGACTCCTACCACACCGTGTGGTTCGAGCTACACGAAGAGCTGATCCTGGCCGCCGGCCTGACCCGGGAGCAGGCGGCCCGATCCGGCGACGCGCAGTAACTCACAGGGCGGCGTCCAGTAGCCGCAAATACCCGTCCACATTCGGCAGCGCCGACTCCGCCGCATGCACGCTGATCGCGATCGTGTCACCAATGCCATGAACGCCGTGTGTCAGAGCCATCACCGGCGAAAGGCCCGGATAACCCGCCGTCAACACCACCGGGACACCACCGAAGCTGAGATCGGCAGCCCCCCGGTGCACGCTGGACACCACCGTGTTGCCGGACACCTGCTCTGGCCGCACATCGGCATCGAATCGGCTGACGCCCCAACGCAACAGCAGGGCGGGCACCGTTGCGAAGGCTTCATCGGAGGCACGGGTGGCCGGATGTTCCAGGCGACGGCGACCATTGGCCAGGTCGGCAGCGATGCGTTGCACCCTTTCGGCGTGCCCGAGTTCCGGGTACAGCCCCACCACGACGTTTCCGAAGTGGTTGAAACCCAACGGCACACCGGGCTTGGCCATGGGTACCTCCGCCGCCAGTGAAGCAGCAGACGCGCCGAGCGCTTCCGACAGCGCCGCGGCCACCGCGGACAGCACCGCAACGGTGACCGTTGGGCCGTTCAATTGCTCTCGGCGGCGCACGAATGTGCGCATCATCCGGGCGCCCGCCGGCTCGGAGTTGGTAGGCAGCAACCGCCGCGCTCCCGGTCCCGGCGCCAACGATCCGGCGGCGGTGTCACGGACGAGCCGGCGGTGGGCCCGCGCCGCGATCACTGCCCGCCACGGAAGGCAACCCGTAAGCGGCAGCACGGCCGGCACCGGATCCTGCCGGCCGAACAGCCATGCCGCCATGGTCGAGGCCCGAGCGCCGTCGGCCAGCGCGTGTGCGACCTGTAACACCGCGACGGTACCCCCGCCCCGGACCCCAGGGATGTCGTGGACGGGCGTGAAAAGGTGTAGTTGCCATGGCTTCTCGCGAATATTCAGCTGGTTGCCCGCCAACTGGACGACAACGTCCAGGCAGCCCGCCCAGCTCTCGTCGGGCAGGTCGTGCCGGACCACCCGCCCGGCTTCGATCGGCGCCTGCACCCACCGCGGATAGGTCAGCGGGCTGCCGTCCTCGACAACCAGGCGCAAGTCGGGGCAAGCGCGGGCACGCCGCAACACTTGCGCCGCCGCACCGTCGAGGTCGTTGGGTTCGCCGCCGAAAGCGTAGAGCAGGAACTCGTCGTTGGGGATCTTGGCCGACATCCAGTAAAACTGCGCGTCGACGGCGGCCATCCGCTGCCCGGCCGCCACTAAGCGGGATCGGGTGAGCCGATGAACGCCAGCACCAACTCCGCGACCTTGTCGGGCCGCTCGAGCTGCAGGAAGTGACCGGCATCCGAGACGATGGACACCTCACTGCCGGGCGGCAGGATGCGCTGCACCCACTGCGCGAATGCCGGTGTCATGCAACCGTCGTCGCGTCCATGCAGGTACAGGCTTGGCAACTTCGGCGCCTCGGTCCAGTACCGGTTCAATTCCGCGTACCGGGCGGGCGGCCTGGTGTCGCGAATGGTGGCGCGGTAGGGGCCCAGTGCCGCGCGCCAGCTTTCCGGCGTCCCGATGGCCGCGTCGACGTGGCGCAGGTCTTCCTGGGCGTCATAGCCCGGCGACCAACGCCGCCACAGCAGTGGGAGCACCCACTTGGAGGACCGTTCCGGCAGGAACGGCAGCTGGAAATAGCTGATGTACCAGCTGCGCAATAACTGACGCGAGAACTCAGCGGCCAACCGGCCACGGTCGGGCAGCCGGCCCAATGGGCGAAACGCCGCCGACGGCGGCACCGACATGATCACAGCTTTGGCGAACGGGCTGTCCGGCATGGCTGCCAGGCCGGTGGCCGCGATGGCCCCCCAGTCATGACCGATCACCACGTCACGCTCGGAGCCCCCGGCGGCCGTCCGAACCCGCAGGGCGTCGTGCATCAAGGCGCCAACGTGATAGCTGCGGTCGACGGGAATCGAGGACGGGGCGTAGCCGCGCATGAAGGGCGCCACCACCCGCCAGCCGGACTGGGCCAGCCGCGGTGCGAGCTTGCGCCAGCCATAGGCGGTATCGGGAAACCCGTGCAGGCACAACGCAATCGGACCGTCAGCGGGCCCCCAGGTCAGGGCCTTCAGGTCGCCGTTGGAGCCCTTCACGTCGATCCAGCGTGGTTCAGACAACTTGACTCCTGTTCGCCGTGCAACGGGCCCGCACAGTCCAACGTAACCGGCCGTAAGGGGGACAAGAAGACCGTCGATTGGGGGACATGGATTTCCTCCCCCTTATAGCCGCTCGGCTGACAGACCGCAGCCGGTTTCCACGGAAGGCTTATATCCGGGCGCAGAGGGAGGAGCTGCAACGATGTCGTTCGCCGCCTTACCACCGGAGATCAACTCCGTTCGTATGTACACCGGGCCGGGGGCCCAATCAATGCTGGCTGCGGCGATCGCGTGGGAGCAGCTCGCCGCCGACCTGGAGTGCACGGCGGCGTCGTTCGAAGCGGTGATCGCCAACCTGATCGGAGCGCCCTGGCTGGGCCCCAGCGCGGCGGCGATGGCCGCCGCGGCCGTGCCGTACGTCGTGTGGCTCAATGCCACCGTCGGGCAGGCGGCGCAGACCGCCGGACAGGCTCACAGCGCGGTCGCAGCCTACGAGACCGCCTACGCGATGACCGTTCCCCCGACCGTGGTCGCCGCCAATCGCGCTCAGCTGGCAACGCTGACCGCGACCAACTTCCTCGGCCTCAACACCCCGGCCATCGCCGCGACCGAGGCTCAGTACGGCGAGATGTGGGCCCAGGACGCGACAGCGATGTCCACCTACGCGGCCGCCTCGACGGCGGCCACCACGATCAGCCCCTTCACCGCCCCGCCCCAACCGGCAAACCCTGCCGGTCTGGCCATCCAAGCCGTGGCGCAGGCCGGCGCGAACTCGGTGATCTCCGAGATCGTCAACGCGCTGACGCAACTGATCGGCGCCATACCCAATGCTTTGGGCTCCCTGGGCGTGACCGCAGTTCCGAATTGGATGAGCGACCTGCAGACCGTGATGAGCATCTTCGGCACACCCTTCTTCGCGTCGACTTCGGTCGCCGGCTTGGGCATGTCGATGATGTCGACCATCAAAGGCCTGTTTCCGGCGGCAGCCGCGATCGGCAGCCAGATCGCATCCTCGGTGGCACCGGCCCTTTCGGGGGCACTGGGTTCGGCGTCGTTGACCGGCGCGGTGTCTGCGGGCATGGGCAAGGCGGCCACCGTCGGTGCGCTGTCCGTGCCGGGGGCCTGGTCATCTGCGGTCCCAGTGGTCAGCGAGGCAGCCGCGTTATCCGGTGGCCCGGCGGGCGCCGCGGTCAGCGCTTTGACCGGCGTCCGGCCGGAAGGCCTGCTGGGCGGCTTGCCGCTGACCTCGATGCCTGCCCGCGGACTGACGACGTCGGACTCCCGACCCGATCTACCAACCCTGCGAATCCTCCCGGAGGCCGTCGGCTGATGACAGACACGCCTTCGACGGCACGAGCCCGCCGCTGGGCCAAGACCGACGCAACACAGCGCCGGATACTCGATGCGGCGACCGAGGTGTTCGCCACCAAGGGCTTCACCGTCGCCACCATCGCCGACGTGGTGACCTGTTCGGGAGCCAGCATCGGCAGCATCTACCACCATTTCGGCGGCAAGAGCGAACTGTTTCTGGCCATCTTCGAGCAGCTGGCCGACAACGTCGAACGGCGCATCCGCGCGACGGTCGACCAGGCCGGCGAGTCCGCCTCCGACCGGCAGCGCGTTTTCCAGTTGCACGTGCGCGCCTATCTGGAAGGGATGTGGGAGAACCGGTACGCGGCCAGGCTGCTGTCCTGCGGAGACACCCCGGCCGGGTTCGAGATCACCCGACGCAAGCGCCTCGCATCCGTTTTGCGCAACTGGATGATGGTGCTGGAACTGGACACGTCGCCGCGTAAACAACTAATGGCCCGGGTTCTCGTCGCGACGGTAGCCGAATCGACGCTGATGGTCATCGGCTGCGAGGATCCCGACGAGGTGCCGCCCATCATCGAGGCCACGATCGAATGGATCGACCAGATCACCGAGTGAGATCACACAGCAGCGACCGCCTGCTCCAGTTCCGCGATGACGATCTTGCGCATACCGTGCATCGCCCTGGTGGCAGCGGTTGCCCGTGCGGGGTCAGGATCGCCCACCAGTTCATACAGCCGATGCGGAATGATCTGCCAGCTCAGGCCGAAACGGTCCTTGAGCCAGCCGCATTGTGACTCCTCGCCGCCATCGCTCAGCCGCTCCCAGTAGTAGTCGACCTCATCCTGGTCCTCGCACTCCACGGTAAAGGACACCGCGTAGTCGAACGTGAACGCCGGGCCCCCGTTGATCCCGATGAACCGGGTGCCGTCCAAGACGAAGGTGCCGCTGAGCACGGTGCCGGGCTCACCCGGCCCCGCGTCGGTGGTTCGGTTGAATTGCTCCACCTTTGAGTTCGGGAAGACCGAGGTGTAAAACTCGGCCGCTTCTTCCAGGTTGTTGTCGAACCACAGCGAGGGTGTGATCGCCGGCATCTACATCTCCTTTTCTTGTGCGGTGCTTTCACGGGCAACGTCTGCAGGAATAGACCTTGGCGGCGGAGAAAACTCACCGGGTGCCTTCGATCTGCGTTCTGTGACCTCGTGCCAACGGCTCCACATACTGGCGGCCGCCCCTGTGCGGGAAAAGATTAAGGATGTGATTATCTGTATGCGTGGGGTTGCTGGACGGCAAAGTCGCCGTCGTCACTGGAACCAGCCGCAGCGTCGGCGTCGGCATTGCCCACGAGTTACTGCGCGCCGGTGTGACCGTCATCGGGTGCTCACGCAGCAAGCTGGACGCGCTGCCCGGCGTGGAATCCGAGCCCGGCTGGGCACAGCGCAGCGCCAGATGGTCTGCAACCACGGCGATTACCACCCCATCGACGCGTTCGTCCAACAGGTGGTGGACGGTGCCGAATACTTCCGGAAGGTCCCGATGTCATGAGACGTGTCATCCAGTATTCGACCGGCAACGTCGGCCGGCACGCCCTGCGCATGCTCATCGAGCGGCCCGACCTCGAACTGGTCGGTGTGCACGCATCCACTCCGGACAAGGTGGGGCGGGACGCCGCCGAACTATGCGGACTCGACGAGAGGACCGGCATCACGGCAACCGACGACCTGGACGCCCTGGTGGCGTTGCACGCCGACTGTGTCGTCTACACCTCGCAGGCCGAGACCCGGCCCAAGGAGGCCATCGGCGAGATCAGCCGCTTTCTGCGGGCCGGCACCAATGTCGTCGGCTCGTCCTTCGTGTGGATGGTGGCGCCCGAGCAGGCCGGCGACTGGCTACGCGAACCCCTGCAGCGCGCCTGCACCGACGGCGACGCGACGCTCTACATCAACGGCGTCGACCCCGGCTACTCCGGTGACACCCTGGCCTACACGGCGTTGAGCCTGGCCGAACGAGCGACCAGCATCACGGTGCAGGAGATCTGCGACTACGCGAGCTACGACGACGCCGAATTCACCGGTGTCAGTTTCGGTTTCGGCACCAGCCCGGATCACACGCCGGTCATGTTCGCCCCGCGAGTGCTCACCTCGATGTGGGGTGTGCAGGTGCGCAGCCTGGCACAGGACCTCGGAGTCGAACTCGACGAGGTGCGCGAGCGCTGCGAGAAGTGGGTGACGCCCGAACCGATCGACTGCACCATGATGCACGTCGACCCAGGGCAGGTGGCCGCCGTACGCTTCGGCGTCGAGGGCCTGCGCGACGGCGAGGTCGTCATCACCATGGAGCACGTCAACCGGCTCGGCCCGGACACCGCACCGCACTGGGCCTATCCGCCGGACGGCCGCGCCGGTGTACACCGGGTCGTGGTGACCGGCAGTCCGGGGGTGGAAATCAACACCCATCTGGGGGGCGAGATCGACCACAACGAGGGCGGGGTGATCGCCACCGCCGCGCGCGTGGTCAACGTGATCGACGCGGTATGCCGCGCACCCCACGGCATCATGGCCGCACACGATCTGCGGCCGCTCGACCACCTTCGGGGTGTGATGCGTTGACCAGCCCACGCCGACCTCCCGGCGGTGGACAGGCCCGCGCCGAACGCAGCCGGCAGGCCGTCATCGACGAGGCAGTCCGCTACATCCTCAAAGAGGGCTTCGGCCCACCGAGCGTGCGCCAGATCACCGAACGCGCCGGATTGACCTGGGGCGTAGTGCAATACCACTTCGGCGACCTCAACGGCATCCTGATGGCGGTGCTGGACAAGGGTTTTGCCGACCTCCTGGACACGCTCGACCGCCTGCCGGCCCAGGCTGCACAGCTACTGCCGCATGAGCGGCCGGCTTTCGTCGTTGACGCGGTGTGGCGGGCGTTCTCCAGTCCGACGTCGATGGCGGCGCTGGAGATCCTGATCGCCACTCGCGGTGCACGTACCGCCAAGGCCAATGCTCATCTGGCCGCGATGTCGGCACGGATGACCGAGATCGGAGAGCACCTGGGGACCGGGCTCGCGCCCGCGCAGGCGACCAGGCTGGGCAATCTGATCTGGGCAACCATCCGCGGGCTGGTGGCCGTGCAGTTGACCTGGCCCAAGCCGTTGGACAGCACCCGGGACCGCGAGATGCTCGCCGCAGTCATCTCTGCGTATCTGGACTCAACCGAAGGGAATTGACCACTATGACGAGCAGTTCGCAGACTGTTGAGTTCACCGGGGTGGACGGGATCACGCTCGTCGCCGACGAGTGGAACCACGGTGATTCGGGCAACGGGCCCAGCATTCTGATGTTGCACGGCGGAGGCCAGAACCGGTTCTCCTGGAAGAACACCGGTCAGATCCTGGCCGACGACGGCTATCACGTCATAGCGCTCGACACCCGCGGTCACGGCGACAGCGACCGCGCACCGTACGCTGACTACGACGTCGAGACGCTGACCGCCGACGTCATGCACGTACTGGAGGCGATCGGGCGGCCGGTGGTGATCATCGGTGCCAGCATGGGCGGACTCACCGGCATCCTGGTCGCCGACCGGGCCGGCCCGCAACGAGTGACGAAGTTGGTGCTCGTCGATGTGGTGCCCCGGTTCGAGAAGAACGGCAGCGCCCGCATCCGCGATTTCATGATGACCAACATCGACGGCTTCGACTCGCTGGAGCACGCCGCGGAGGCGGTGGCCGCCTACCTGCCGCACCGGACCAAGCCGCGCAGCCCCGAAGGGCTCAAGAAGAACCTGCGGCAACGGGACGGACGCTGGTACTGGCACTGGGATCCGGCGTTCATGACCAAACCCGGCGACGACCCCGAACTACGCACCGAGGGCTTCGAGCAAGCCGCCTCCAATCTGGCGATCCCGGTGCTGCTCATCCGCGGCAAGCTGTCGGACGTCGTCAGCCCCGAAGGCGTCGAGCACTTCCTGTCCCAGGTGCCGCGCGCGGAGTTCGTTGAACTCTCCAACGCAGGACACACCGCCGCAGGCGACGACAACGACGCGTTCAGCGACGCGGTGGTGGCGTTCGTCGAACGAGGGGCCTGATTGCCCCGAGCGTGAACCTCACGACGGGACACGCCGATGCGGCGTCGTGCATTTCACGCTCGGCGGCCGGGGTCCGCCTCAGTTGGCCGGCTTCTCCGCATGGCCGCCGAACTGCTTGCGCATCGCCGACAGCGCTTTGTTGGCGAAGTCGTCGAGGTCCCGCGACGCGAAGCGGGACTGCAGGGCGGTGGTCAGCACCGGCGAAGGAACACCCTCGTCGATGGCCGCGATGGCCGTCCAACGGCCTTCGCCGGAATCGGAGACCCGTCCGGAGAACTCGGTGAGGTCGGGCGAATCGTGCAGCGCGATCGCGGTGAGATCCAGCAGCCAGGAACCGATCACACTGCCGCGACGCCACACCTCCGCGATGTCGGGAATGTCGAAATCGTATTGGTAGCATTCGGGATTGGACAGCGGAGCGGTTTCGGCGTCACCCTGCTGGATGCGAGTGCCGATGTCGGCGTTGCGCAGGATGTTCAGGCCCTCGGCGAGCGAGGCCATCATTCCGTACTCAATTCCGTTGTGCACCATCTTCACGAAGTGCCCCGCCCCCGCCTGGCCGCAGTACAGATAACCCTTCTCCGGCTGGGCGACCTCGCCGTCGCGCCCCGGTGTGCGGGGGGCCGCGTCGACGCCGGGCGCGACGGTGGCGAAGATCGGCTCGGCGTGCTCGAACGCGTCCAGATCGCCGCCGATCATCAGGCAGTAGCCGCGTTCCCGGCCCCACACACCGCCGCTGGTGCCGACGTCGAGAAGGCGAATATCGTTCTCGGCCAACAGCTTTGCGTGCTTGATATCGTCGCGGTAGTAGGAGTTGCCGCCGTCGATGACGATGTCGCCGGACTCCAGCGTGTCGGCCAGTTCCTCGATCACCCCGCTGGTGATGGTCCCCGCGGGAACCATCACCCAGACCACCCGCGGCGCGGTGAGTTTGTCGCGCAACTCTGTCAGCGAGGACACCCCGGTAATGCCGTCCTCCCCCGCCATCGCCTCCACAGCCTCGGCGTTGTGGTCGTACACCACGCATTCGTGCCCACCGGTGACCACGCGGCGCACGATGTTGGCGCCCATCCGACCGAGACCGATCATCCCGAGTTGCATCGTGTTGCGTCTCCTTCAAAGTCCTTGATGGTCCGGATACTTGAGGTGGTGCTTCCCCGGGATGGCCGAACTCAACCCTAAACACTGCGTCGTCGGCCCGACAAGGCTGTCGGGCGGCGGCCTGTCAGGATGGGGGCATGGCTGATGCGCTGCACGTGGCGGTCTACGTCCTGGCCGGCATCGCGGTGATCGAAGCGGGGGGACTGATCGCGCTGTGGCAGTCACTCGAGCGCAGCCGCCGGGAGGTCGCGGAGCTGCACGAGCGCGCCGACGTCCGCAATCGGCTGTGGTCCGGCGGCCGCGAGGCCGTCAAGACGGTGTGGAACACCGCGAACCTGATGCGCAAGGAGGGTTTCGGCGCCGCCGTCCGCAGCTCCATCGAAGACCTGGCCGACTGGGCCGAAGTGGAGCGGCCGGACTTGGCCAGGGTCACTCCGGACGGCCGGGTGGTGATTCTGTTCTCCGACATCGAAGAGTCCACCGCGCTGAACGAGAAGATCGGGGACCGCGCCTGGGTCAAACTGATCGCCGGCCACGACAAGCTGGTGCATCGGCTCGTTCAGCGGCAATCCGGCCACGTGGTCAAGAGCCAGGGCGACGGATTCATGGTCGCGTTCTCCCGCGCCGAGCAGGCGGTGCGCTGCGGCATGGACATCCAGCAGGCGCTGCACAAAGAGGCAAAACACAAGCGGCAGAATGCGATTCGCGTTCGCATCGGCATTCATATGGGCCGATCGGTGCGCCGCGGCGACGACCTGTTCGGCCGCAACGTCGCCATGGCCGCCCGCGTTGCCGGGCAGGCGGTCGGCGGCCAGATTCTGGTGAGCGAGCCGGTTCGGGATGCGGTCCACGAGTGCGACGGCATCCGTTTCGACGACGGACGTGAGGTGGAACTGAAAGGGTTCTCCGGCAGTTACCGATTGTTCGCGGTGGAAGCCGATGCCGAACCCGAGCGGGACCGGTAGCTTTCGGTGTCCGACTCGGCCAACCGCTGGTGCAGCCGTGCCCGGATCTCGTCGGGCGTGTAGGCACGCCGTTTGCGTTGATCGCGCACCACCAGCGCACCACCGGCGACGACGCCGGCCACTCCGGCCAGCCCGATCCACTTCCAAACGTTGCGCATCGGCACAGGCTATCCCCCTTTAAAGTGCTTGGCGTGAACTCCAGCACGCTCACCTTGGACCAAGCGCTCGATGAGACCCGCACCGGCGATCTGTGGCTGTTCCGTGGCGGTTCACGACCGGACCGAGCGATCCAGACGCTGACGAACGCGCCGGTGAATCACGTCGGCATGACGGTCGCCATCGACGACCTGCCGCCGCTGATCTGGCACGCCGAACTGGGCGACAAGCTGGTCGACATGTGGACCGGCACCAACCACCGCGGCGTCCAGCTCAACGACGCCCGAGAGGTGTTCCTGCAATGGACCGGGCGCTATCAACAGCGCTGCTGGCTGCGGCAGTTGGCGCCGCACGCCAACCATAAGCAGGAGAACGAACTGCTGCGGGTGATCGCCCGGATGGACGGCACCGCCTTCCCGACCACCGCAAAGCTGACCGGCCGGTGGCTGCGCGGCCGGCTGCCCACCATCAACGACTGGTTCCGCGGAATCCCGTTGGTAGAGAGGAAAGCTCGAGAACACACCGAACGGCGCAGGACAGAACAACGCAAGATGGGCCTGTCCACGGCATATTGCGCGGAGACGGTCGCCATCACCTACGAGGAGATGGGGCTGCTGCTCACGGACAAGGACACCAACTGGTTCGACCCCGGCAAGTTCTGGAGTGGTGACACCCTGCCGTTGGCACCGGGCTATGAGCTGGGCAAAGAGATCGCCGTCATCGCCTAACCGATCTCCAGCCTGGTGCTCACCGGGGTCGCGTTCTGGGTCAGATCCAGTACCGGACAGTGCGCGTCCACGGCGTCCTGCAGTTCTCGGTAACGCTGCGGAGTTTCAGGTCCCCGCACCGTGACCACCACCCGAACCTCCCGGAAGCCGGCACGGACGGTGTCCTCCAAGCCGAAGAAGCCCCGTACGTCGAGGTCGCCTTCGGCACGTGCGGTGATCGCGTCGATCGCGATGTCCAGCTTCTCCGCCCAGAACCGCCAGGTCACGATCTGACAGGAGAGCAGCGAGGCAAGGTAGTACTCGACCGGATTGGGCGCCGTCCCCGCTCCGCCGAGCGGTGCCGGCTCGTCGACCTCGACCTGGTACTGCCCGAGGGTGACGGTGCTGGCCACCGCGTCGTGCGCGGTGGCCGAAGCTTCGAAAACGACTCTGGCATTGGCCGGGTCGGCAGCTACCGCGTCCCGGGTCGCCGCGATGATGCCGCCTAAATGAGTCACCGACGCCGTCATAACCAGAATCCTTCCCGTCGCTGTCACCATACGGACCAAGGTCTGACCGGCCCACCATCCGGCTCAGCGTGAACCGAAGACCAGCATCCCGGCCGCATCATTTCGCCCGACAACCCGGTATTCGACGAGCAGGAATTATCCGCACACAAACGCCAGTCAAATGACACAAGCCACACCCGTGACATATTGTGAGGTGACCCACAAATACGCCGTCGGGTGTGGCTGCGCTTTACTAGAATTGTGATTTGAGTCGCACAGGTGTCAAATGTCTGCTGTCAAAATTCTGTCAGAAATCTGTCAGGAATCTGCCATTCCCGGATCGCCGGCCGGCGCGGGCTCGGGGCCCTGGTCGGGAGCCGGCGGGCCCATGTCGGGAGCCGGCGGGAGCATCTCGGGCGCGGGGTCCGGAGCAACGGCTCCGACCAGTTCGACGGAAGCATCCGGAGCTGGCTGCTCACCGTCTTCGAGGTCGATGTCCTCGGCGGGGAGGAACATGTGGTGGGTGAATTGCGCCTGGTAGGCGCCCCCGCCGCCGACACGCACACCGCCGCCTTCACCGCTGGACACCGGGGTGCCGTCCGGCAGCGTGACGGCCGTGTGGCCGCCGTTCCACCCGATCACCAACGCGTTCGGAGCGGTTCCGTGCTGAAAGCCGCGGGCCGCCAACGCGGCCTCTTCGTTACCGGTGTTGAACCGATTACCGAAAACCGGCCGGTCGGCTGCCGCATTTGCGACCCACGAAGCCAACCCTGAGCAGTCGGTCCCCGACGGAGAATCGCCACCCGGAATATACGGGGTGCCGGAGACCTGATTAACGAGCGCCAACAGCGTTGCTAGAGCAATCATGGCCAGAAACCTACCGACCATATGCATAGGAAATCAAAATTTGTGGCGCTTATCACGTGAATTCGAATAAGTCGCTGACCTGCATATACCGCAGCTATGTCACGCAATAATCTATAAAGTGAAACAGAAGTGGTCACTGTGCACGTAGGTATTGCACAGCAAATTACTACACGGCAGTCCTTAATGCGATGAACAGCTAGAAGATAGGGTGGAACATTCACATAGCAACGACGGCATTGCGCATCTTCCGTATCGGAACGATCGCTATTCACAGCTATCGCGGTGACATTGCGGTCTCAGATGTGGCCCAGACCACGATTCTGTTCGACGCGCGAGCTACGGATGCCGGGCCGACCAATCGGCCACCCCGGCACTCCGGCTACCGGGCATGCAACATCCAAGACGGCCTCGCGCCCCTGCCGTTTTACGGGATCTAACAGCCAGGTTGGCGTAGCAGGACGCCAGGCCCCGATGACTGTCTGCGCGTCGAAACCGCGCTATCAGTCCCGGTGGTAGACGATGTTGAGGACGTTGCCGTCGGGCGCCCGGACAAAGAACCGGCGCACGCCCCACGGCTCGGTCGTGAGCGGATGAACTATCTCGTAACCTCGTTGCCGGGCCTCTCCGTAGGCGCCCTCGACGTCGTCGGTGTGAACCGAGATGACCGAATCCTCATCGGCAGTCGCGTCCCCCGTCACCAACTGCACATGAACGCCGGACTCGGGGTCCGTGTAGCGGGCGACCCAACCCATGTTGAACTCCTCATCGCTGAGCCCGAGATAGTCGGTGTAAAAGCTTTTCGACGCCTCGATGTCAGCCACCCGAAGGTTCGGCGTGATGCGCTTCGACCGCATGCGGTGTCTCCTCCCGAGCCAATGCACGCCTGAGTTCGGCGTGATCCGTCTGACCGCGCACGTTCCGCCCGCAGCTCCCCCTTTTCGGCGGCCTGCTCGGGCTCATCGGCTATGCGCTCTCGCTCATCATCGTCGCGCTCGTGCCTGGCCGAAAGGGGCCATCAGGCGGCGCCCGCTGCGATGGTTCCGAGAGACTGCTCCATGTGTCCGGAATCTCGCGGGGTTCTTCGTTAAACTGCCGGGTAATCGCGTCGCGTCCGCGCGGGGTCGCACACGCGGAAATTGCTGAGGGAGGGCACGCCATGGTGGTGGCGAGAGCCATAGCGTTGGTCGTTGTGTCCGTGGGATTGGCAGCGCCGGCGTACGCGGACGCGACCGACGACGCGTTCATCACGAACCTCAGCACCTCCGGCATGAATTTCGGAGCTCCCGACAAAGCGATCCAGGTCGCGAAAACGGTTGTCTGCGGAGCGCTCAAGGACAACCCCAACACCACCAATGCAGAGCTGACCACGAAGGTCACCAGCGCGACGAACTGGCCGGCTCTCAACGCTGCGTACTTCACCGGTGCCGCGATTCAGGCCTACTGCCCGCAGTACGGCTCCCTCACCCCACCCAGTGTCCCCAGTAAGGTTCCTACCGCGCCGAGTACGGCGCCGGCCCCACCCACGCCGACGCTTCAGTCGGCGTAAGCACCTAGATCAAGGTGTGACGCGGGATTCGCCGACGACAACCCTGTCCCGGCCACACTCTCGTGCCCGGACATGCCCGGCGGGATCTTCCGCCGCACCCGGACCGTCCGCGCAGGACCGCATCCGGCGTACTCAGCGCATACCGGCGGTGGCCCGCCTCTGCACCGTCGCCCCGATGACCGCCTTTTGGTCACACCGGCGTCCAGATGCCGTTGTTCCAGAATCCCCAACTGTTGGCGGTGGGGTTCCACATCAACTGGGCTCCGGGCGCCCATGCCGGCTGAGGTGGCCGTGGGGGCGCCCACCCCGGCGGGGGACCCCAGGGTCCCCAACCAACCGGCGCGAACGGGCCCCCCGGACGTTGCCAGTCGTGGCAGTGATTCCAATCCCAGTTGTAAACGTCACTCCAACCCTGATCCCATGGATCACCCGGACACCAGTGATAGGCCGGAGCCGCCTGGGCCCATGGGGTGAGCCCGCCGGCCAATCCCACGGCGGACGAAGCCACCACGAGGCCCACCAGCACGCTGGTGGAACACCGAATCCAGCGTCGCGTGAGGTTTTCAGTCGCCATCTACCAAGAATTTCCCTCTACCGGGGTGGAAGCAAGGAGTGACTCCCCCGCGCCGCGCGCGAGCCATTGGGTCGGGACCGGACATCTCACTAGGGTTAATCCGCGCCGGGACTGCAGGTGCTGATCAAGGCCGAGGCCACTGAGGTGGAGGCCTACGTACACGGCGTGTCGCCGCGCCGCGTCGATGATCTGGTCGCGGCGATGGGCGTCGAAGCCGGTGTCTCCATGTCGGAGGTTTCCCGGATGTGCACCGGCTTTGGATAAGGAGATTGAGGCGCTTCGCACCCGCAGCCTGTCTCACATCGCAATTTCCGTACGTGTTCTGCGATGCAACGTTCTGCAAGGTCCGTATCGGGGCGCACGTGGTTTCCCAGGCGCTGGTGGTAGCCACCCGGGTGTCCATCGAGGGCACCCGCGAAGTGCTGGGCAGCGCCGTCGGGGACTGCGAGTCATACGAGTTCTGGCGTGATTCCTTGCCTCGCTGAAAGCGCGCGGGCTGGGCGGAGTGCATCTGGTCATCTCCGATGCCCATGCAGGCTTGAACGCTGCTGTGGCACAACAGTTCACTGGTTCGTCGTGGCAGCGGTGCCGGGTGCATTTCATGCGCAACCTGCACACCGCGGTGGCGGCCAAACATGCCCCGGCAGTCACCGCGGCGGTCAAGACCATCTTCGCCCACACCGACCCCAGCCGCGGTGGCCGCGCAGTGGGACCCAAATCACCTAGCGTTCAACATGACTCATTGATCGCAATCGCGTAAAGCACGCCAGATCCGAAGTCCACCACTTCCCGGGACGCTATCTCCTTGGTCACCAATGAAGTGGTGGATCCAACGCGGCACCGGACTCTTCACGTGCACGGTAAGGGCCGCACCCGATAGAAACGACCTACTGTGGGGAAGATGCCGAGCGGGGGGCGCGAGGATCTTCGAGCGCCCGAAGGCACTTTTCGGATTTGATGCCGCGGACTTCGCGGGATTATTCAGCGCCCCGTGAGCGGATGTCAGGCTCGGCGTCACGGCACCGAAAGCATAGCGGCGCCCGCCCACCAGATGAGCGAAACACGGTTCAGCAAACCATGATTGGCTTGCCAAGCTCGGACGATGCTGTGGCCGATCGGCGTCCGAGCTTGGCCACTCACCGCCCGTCACCTGCGATCAAATTCGTAGGGGTCGACTCACTTCGGCTACCACCCGCCTGGTGCGGGTGAACTCATCGAAACTGTTTGCTCCCCGTAATGCATCACGTCAAGATGCCCGCGAATTCTGGCCTGATCATAGCAAGTGATGTTATGATTCGATTTTCGCTAAATATGCTGCATGAATCGCCGGCTCGCTAGGAGTGGCTCTGTCATGTCGTTTGTAATCGCAGCGCCGGAGTGGGTGGCCGCGGCGGCTTCGGAGTTGAACGGCGTGGGATCGCTGATTCAGGTCGCCAATGCCGCGGCGGCGTCGTCAACGACGAGCATTGCGGCCGCCGCCGCTGACGAGGTGTCGACGGCGATCGCCACCCTGTTCAGGGTGCATGCCGAGGAGTATCGCGCCCTCAGTGCGCGAGCCGCGGTGATCCACGCCGGGTTGGTCCAGTCGCTGGCGGCCGGGGCGGGCGCCTATGCCGGCGCCGAGGCCGCTGCCGTCTCGCCGCTGCAGGCCGTGGAGCAGCAGGTGTTGGGCGTGATCAACGCGCCGACTTTGGCGCTGTTGGGTCGACCGTTGATCGGCGATGGTGCGGCGGGGGCCAGTGGACCGGTCGGACAGCCGGGTCGGCCGGGCGGGATCTTGCTCGGCAATGGTGGCGCGGGCGGGAACAGCACCGCCCCCGCCGTCGCCGGCGGAGCCGGCGGCGCGGGCGGGCTGATCGGTAACGGTGGGGTCGGCGGCGTCGGTGGGGTCGGCGGGGTCGGCGGGATCGGGGGTGCCGGTGGATGGCTCTTTGGTCAGGGCGGTCCCGGCGGGATGGGTGGAGCGGCCGCAAGCGGCGGCGTCGGCGGGACCGGTGGGGCTGGCGGTAACGCCGGAATCTGGGGCAACGGCGGTGCGGGCGGCGTCGGTGGCACCGGATTTACCGGTACGCCCGGTGCCGCCGCGACGACCACGACCTCGCCGGTCGGGATCGGTGGCCCGGGTGGGGTCGGCGGGGATGGCGGGTCCGGCGGGCGGGGCGGGTTGCTGGTCGGCACCGGCGGGAACGGCGGGGCAGGCGGCACTGGTGGCCTCGGCGGACTTGGTGGGGCCGGCGCCGCCGGATTGGCTGCGACTGTCAGCGGTGGAACAGGCGGCGACGGCGGTGACGGCGGGTCCGGCGGCTCCGGCGGCGTCGGGGGTAATGGTGGCGCCGGTGGGGCGGGCGGGCTGTGGGGTCAGGCGGGCGCGGTGGGCGCCGGCGGTGCTGGCGGGGCCGGTGGGACCGGTGGCGTGCCCGGCAACGGCGGAAACGGTGCCGATGGCAACGCCGTCGTCCGCGACGGTGGGGCCGGCGGCAATGGCGGTAATCCCGGCGCCGGCGGTGCCGGCGGGAGCGGCGGGACGGGGTCCAGCACCGGGGCGACCGGGGCGAGCGGTGGCCGGCCCTCCGGCGGCGGTAGCGGCGGTAACGGCGGCAACGGCGCCGACGCCACCACCGCCGGCGGTGATGGCGGTGCCGGCGGGGCCGGGGGCAAAGGCGGGCTGGTCGGCGACGGCGGTGACGGCGGACGCGGCGGCAACGCCGCGGCCGGCGCGGCCGGCGTCAACCCGTCGGTCAACCAGACGGGCCAGTTAGGACCGGGGAAGGGCGGTATGAGCAACACCGCCGGCAGCGGCGCCAGTGGCGATCCAGGCCCCACCAGCACGGCACAGGGCATCGGCGGCGGCAACGGCGGCAACGGCGGGTTCGGCAGCGGCTCCTTGGCTGGGCTCATCCTAGGTGGTAACGGCGGCACGGGCGGTGGCGGCGGCCCCCACGCCTTGGGCGGCACCGGCGGTGACGGCGGCAGCGCTAGCAATGCATTAACGGGACCAGGGCTGCCAACATCACCAGCTCAAGGTGGGGTGGGTGGAACTGGTGGGGCGGGGGGTGCCGGCGGCGCGGGAGGCACCGGGGGCCGCGGCGGTGACGCCTTTGCCGACGCCGGCATCGTGTCTGCAGGCGCCGGCGGTATTGGCGGCGTGGGCGGTACTGGTGCAGCGGGTGGTACCGGCGGTACGGGCGGCAACGCCAACAGCACCCTAGGCGTTGGTGTCGGAGGTTCCGGCGGAAGAGGGGGCGTCGGCGGAGTTGGTGCGGCCGGCAATCCCGGCGGTAACGGCGGTGTAGGGGGGGCGGGCGGTGCCGGCGGGCAGTTCGGTCACGGCGGCAACGGCGGTGGCGGCGGCGCCGGCGCTAACGGCGGCCAGGGTGCGGCCGGCGGCAACGGCGGCAACGGCGGTGCTGGTGGCGGCACAAATTTCGGTATCGAGACCGCAGGCATTGGCGGTAACGGCGGCCCGGGCGGTAACGGCGGGGTCGGCGGGAGCGGCGGCGATGGCGGCAACGGTGGGGCGCCTGGGGTGGGCGGACTGTCGTCGGGCAGCGGCGGCGCTGGCGGCGCAGCAGGCAGCGGCGGGACCGGCGGCGGCGGAGGTGCCGGCGGCGCCGGCGGCCTCTCGGCCCGTCCGGGCAGCAACGGCGCTGCCGGCGGCACTGGGTCGCAAGGCGCCACCGGCGCCGCCGGCAGCAAGGGGTTGCCCGGCTGACGGTCGAGCCGCAGGTGCGTCGTCCCCGCGATTATTCTCGGCCCTGAGACAAGTGCTGACACACAACAGGATTGAGTAGATTCGGGGTATCGCGACCGTGCGCACCCCCAGATCGTGCGGATCGTGACCCGGAACGCCAGCACTTCCCGTCACCGGGCACCGTCTCGGCGAGACACGTAGCGCAGCTGAGCGGTGCCGTCGTCGAAAATCCTGTGTCCTGCGAGAGTCAGATCAAGACGCACGTCGCCAGGTAAGGCACGTAGACCTCCGCCCACCACCTTCGGCACCACGAAGAACTGGAATTCGTCGACCAGGCCGGCGCGAATCGCAGCGGCCGCGGTTGTGGGCCCGAAGATCTCGACCGCGCCCGCGGCATCGTCGACGATCCGCCGCAACTCGACCAGGCTCAGGTTCGGGACCAGACGGACTCGGTCCGACTCGACCTCCGTGCGCGTCAGCGTCGACGAAACCACGACTTTGTCGATGCCCCGCCAGCGCCGGGCGAACTCCCGTTCTGCCGGGGTCCACTCCTCGTCTTCCGGATCGGTCTCCCAGTACTGCATCAGCCCGAACGTCTTGCGCCCCAACACCTCCGTCGACACCTCAGCCATGCGGTCGACGTGGGCAGCGAACACCGGGTCAGTCGGGGCCGACCACTGGAAGTCGCCGCCGGCGTCGGCAACGTAGCCATCGAGAGACACAGTCGCGGAGTAAAGGAGTATTCCCATGCCATTGAGACTCGCGCGCTCGGCCGAACTCATCGGGTTCTACACGTTGAACCGCAACTCGACCGAATTCCGTCACCGATAAACATCTCGCAACTTTGCATGTAGTGCACAGAAGACTCGCCACGTCAGCCCGGCAAGTCACACACCAAGAGATGGAAGGCGCCTTGGCCATCACCGACACGCCTGTCCTCAATCTGACCAAAACCTGCCTCGCGGATAGTCGGCACAAGTTCGTCGATGGGGCGCAACCGGAATCCATGCCGGGTGAAGGGCATTTTAGACATCTGCCCCGGATCACCAACCCCGAGTACCAGTCGCCCGCCCGGCCGCAACACTCTGACCAGCTCACTCAGAGCTGCGGCGAGGTCCGGTACGAAATAGATCGTGTTCGTCGAGATGATCGCGTCCAGTGCGGAATCTTCGAGAGGCAGGCTCTCCATCCGACCGGAATGCAGACGTAACCGCCCGCGAGCAATGGGCTCAGAGAACCGGCGCTTAGCTTCAGTGAGCATCGTCTCCGACATCTCGACGCCGTGAACAACCGCGACGTCGCGATCGAGCAAGATGTCGAGTCCGACGCCTCCTCCAAATCCGATGTCGGCGACTTCGGCGGCTGGTCCGCAATCCGTGGCCGCGACCGCCGCGACGACAATTGACCGATTGCCACGGTTGAGTAGCCGTCCGACAACCCTGCCTGCGGACCCGGTTGGTTCACCGAGCTGGCGAGCCAGCGCGGTAAGCGCACGTTCAAGAATCGGCATGGCGATCATCATTAGACCAGCTGCCGAAGACCCCTGTCGCCGAATCTCGATTCGGCGTGATGCCTACTTGCTGACGTTGAACTGGAACTCGACTAGACATTGAACCGGAACTCCACCACGTCCCCGTCGGCCATCACGTAGTCCTTGCCCTCCATCCTCACCTTGCCCGCCGCCTTGGCCGCCGCCATCGAGCCGGCGGTCACCAGATCGTCGAACGACACGATTTCGGCCTTGATGAAGCCCTTTTCGAAGTCGGTGTGGATCACCCCGGCCGCTTTGGGTGCGGTGTCACCCTGGTGAATGGTCCAGGCCCTCGCCTCTTTCGGACCCGCCGTCAGGTAGGTCTGCAGCTTGAGTGTGTGAAAACCCGCGCGCGCCAACGCATCCAGGCCCCGCTCGGTCTGGCCGATGGACTCCAGCAGTTCCGCCGCGGACTCGTCGTCGAGCTCGATCAGTTCGGATTCGATTGCGGCATCCAGGAACACCGCGTCGGCGGGCGCCACGAGCTCGCGCAACTCGGCGATCCGCGCCGGGTCGGTCAGCACCGACTCGTCGGCGTTGAACACGTACAGGAACGGCTTGGTGGTCAGCAGATTGAGCTCGCGCAGCAAAGAGGTGTCCACGCCCGCAGCAAACAGCGTCTTGCCGCTGTCGAGGATCTGTTGTGCGGCCACCGCGGCCTCGTGCGCAGGTTTGCGTTCCTTGTTGGTGCGGGCTTCCTTCTCCAGCCTGGGCAGGGCCCGCTCCAGGGTCTGCAGGTCGGCAAGGATCAATTCGGTCTCCACGATCTCGATGTCGGAGCGGGGATCGACCTTTCCCGAGACATGCGTCACATCGTCGTCGGCGAACACCCGCACCACCTGGCAGATGGCGTCGCATTCGCGAATGTGGGCCAGGAACTTGTTGCCCAGTCCGGCTCCCTCGGATGCCCCCTTCACCAGACCGGCGATGTCGGTGAAGGTCACCGGGGCAGGCACGATTCGGGCTGATCCGAACAGCTCCGCCAGCTTGTCCAGGCGCGGATCGGGCAGTGAAACCACGCCCTCGTTCGGCTCTATCGTCGCGAACGGATAGTTGGCCGCCAACACGTTGTTCCGGGTCAGCGCGTTGAAAAGGGTCGACTTGCCGACGTTGGGCAGACCCACAATTCCCAGGCTTAGGCTCACGGGAAACCAAGTTTAGGGGGCACGCGGGCGATAACTGCCCAGCGATATACGGGCCTTTGGCCGGACAGCCGGTACGGTCATTGTGTGGCAGAACGGCGGGAAAGAGCGGCGGTGGAGCCAAGTCATCGCTCCATCGTCCCCAACATCCCAGGTGTGCCGTGGTGGGCGGCGGTGCTCATCGCCGTGGGAGCCACCGCGCTGGGCTACGCGTTCGATGCGGGGCACAAGGAGTTGACCCACACTTTCGCGGGCTTGTATATCGCCGGATGTGTCGCGGCGATCCTGGCGGTACGCCAGGCGGCGGTCTTCACTGCGGTCATCCAGCCGCCGCTGATCCTGTTCGGCAGCGTGCCTGCGGCCTACTGGCTGTTCCATGGCGGCAAGGTCGACAAGTTCAAGGATCTGCTGATCAACTGCGGTTATCCGCTCATCGAGCGGTTCCCGCTGATGCTGGGCACAGCCGGACTCATCCTGCTGATCGGCCTGATCCGATGGTATTTCGGCAAGAACAGCCGGGCCAGCGCGGAAGCCCCCGACGCCGCAGCCCGAAAGAGCACAACGCCGCGAACGCCCCTGCTCGGCGGCCTCGGGGCGAAGTTGAGTGCGCTGCTGGCCGGCGGTTCCTATGACGACGCGGCGGACGCGGACGCGACCAACGCCGCGCCGCCGGCCCATGCCAAGGCCCGGACCGCGCGAACCGGCCGGACGTCCCGGACCGGCAGTCGCACCGCGCAACGTTCGGCCCGGTCCCGCTCCAGGCACGCTCGCCCGGACGACAGCTACGAACCCGGCAGTGAACGTCCGCGTCGCGCACCCCGCAGGAGCGCGGCCGATTTCGCCGACTACGACCCGGCGGACGCCCCACCGCGGCCGCGCCGTCGTCGGCCGCCGGGCGACTCGGACCTGGGCGCGCCGCCACCGCGGGAAATGCGTCGCGAACCACACCCGCGCCGCAACCCTTACGAAAGGCCCGCTGAGAGGCCCAACCAACGGCCGGAACCACGCAGCAGCCGCTTCAACCCCTACGACGGTTACGAGCGCCCCGAGCCGTCCGAGCGCACCGAGCGCCGCAGCCGGCATGAGCGCCGCGGCGGCGGTTACGAGCCTCGCCCGCCCCACGAACCGCCGTACGAGCCCCGCAGCCGGCGTGCAACCGCGCCCGGCAGCACCAGCCCGACCCACCACCCCATCTCGCAGGTGCGCTACCGCGGGCAGGCTCCGCTCAGCGAGCCACGCGAAGAACGCCGCGACGAGCCAGGTTCGGACCGACGCAGCCGCTCGCGCACACCTCGCCGGCCGCAGCACGATACCTGGGAGTACGACACCTAGCCCTGCGAGCGCGCCGGCCGAATCTCCCGGGGCAGCGCGAACACCAGCGTCTCGTTGGCCGTGGTCACCGTTTGCACCATGTCGTAACCGTGCTCGGCCAGCCGCTCCAGCACACCGCCGACCAGCACCTCGGGCACGGATGCCCCGGACGTGACGCCGACGGTGGTGACACCGTCCAGCCAGGCCGGGTCGATGTCGTCTGCCCAGTCCACCAGGTGGGCTGCGCGCGCACCCGCGCCCAGCGCCACCTCGACCAGCCGAACCGAGTTCGACGAGTTGCGCGAGCCGACGACGATCACCAGGTCGCACTCCGGAGCCATCGCCTTCACCGCGACCTGGCGGTTCTGCGTCGCGTAGCAGATGTCGTCACTTGGCGGGTCCTGCAATTTCGGGAAGCGCTGGCGCAGCCGCTCGACGATTTCCATCGTCTCGTCGACCGACAGCGTGGTCTGGGACAGCCACACGACCTTGTCCTCGTCACGGACGGTGACGTGCTCGACCGCCTCAACCCCGTCGACCAGCTGGACATGCTCGGGGGCTTCGCCCGCGGTTCCGACGACCTCCTCGTGACCCTCGTGGCCGATCAGCAGGATGTCGTAGTCGGCACGGGCGAAGCGCTTGGCCTCGTTGTGCACCTTTGTGACCAGCGGACAGGTGGCATCGATGGTCTGCAGATTGCGTTCGGCGGCGGCGGTATAGACCGTCGGCGCAACGCCGTGTGCGGAGAAGACGACGATAGAGCCCGCGGGTACCTCGTCAGTCTCCTCGACGAACACCGCGCCCGCCTTGGCCAGCGTGTCGACGACGTGCCGGTTGTGCACGATCTCGTGCCGCACGTAGACGGGGGCGCCGTGCTTTTCCAGCGCACGTTCGACCGTCTCGACGGCTCGGTCCACCCCCGCGCAGTAGCCTCGCGGCTCAGCCAGCAGCACCCGTTTGCGGTGGGGCACGCCATCCGAGGCCACCGAACTCACCGCACCCGGAATTCCCATGTCGACAGTCGGCACCATGCAATCAGGGTACGTTCCGCCGACACGGATCTGCCATTTGCTCACCGCCAGCTTGGAGTTAGCCGCGACGTGAGGCAGGCTTGGACACATGGCTACTGCACCGTACGGGGTTCGGCTGCTGGTCGGCGCGGCGACAGTCGCCGTCGAGGAAACGATGCGGCTCCCGAGAACCATCCTGATGTACCCGATGACGCTGGCCAGCCAGGCCGCCCATCTGGTGATGCGTTTCCAGCAGAACCTGGCTGAGCTTGTCATCAAGGGTGACAGCACGCTGGAATCGATTTTCCCGCCCAAGGACGAGCAACCCGAGTGGGCAACGTTCGACGAAGACCTGGAAGTCCTCGAGGGCGGCGCCGGCGGCTTTTCCAGCATTCCGGTGGACAGTGTTGAGGCCGACCGGCGTGCCGAGGGGCGGTTTGCGTTGTACTCGGTGTCCGACACCGCCGAGTCGGTCGATTCCCCGGCCCAGCCGGTACCGGCCCGCAAAGCCAAGCCGAACGCCGCCTCCAGCGTGCCGGCACCGACCGTAGCTACCGAACTCGACTACCCTCAGCTCACTTTGGCCCAGCTTCGGGCCCGGCTGCAGTCGCTGGATGTCGCCGAGCTCGAAGCGTTGCTGGCCTACGAGCAGGCCACCAAGGCCCGTGCCCCCTTCCAGACACTGCTCGCCAACAGGATCACCCGCGCGAACGCGAAGTGACAGGCGCCGGCTCCAACTCGGCTGAGAATCCCTTCCCGGTTCGCGCGGTCGCCATCCGGGTGGCGGGCTGGATCGACAAACTGGGCACTGTCTGGGTCGAGGGGCAGCTGGCGCAGATCAACATGCGACCGAACTCCGGCACGGTGTTCATGGTGCTGCGCGACCCTGCCGCCGACATGTCGCTGACCGTCACCTGTTCACGCGAGTTGGTGCTGGGTGCCCCGGTGCGGCTGAGCGAGGGCACCCAGGTGGTGGTTTGCGGCAGACCCTCGTTCTATACCGGCCGAGGCACATTCTCGTTGCGGCTCAGTGAAATCCGCGCTGTCGGTGTCGGCGAGCTGCTGGCCCGCATCGAACGGTTACGTAGGCTGCTGGACGCCGAAGGACTCTTCGACCCGCGGCTCAAGCGACCAATCCCGTTTCTGCCCAACATGATCGGCTTGATCACCAGCCGGGCCAGCCATGCCGAGCGAGATGTGACAACGGTGGCTCAATCTCGCTGGCCCGCAGTGCGATTCGCGATCCGGCATGCCTCGGTGCAGGGAGTCAACGCGGTCACGCAGGTCGTCGAGGCGTTACGTGAGCTCGACGGACACCCGGACGTGGACGTGATCGTGATCGCCCGCGGTGGCGGCAGCGTCGAGGATCTGTTGCCGTTCTCCGACGAAACGATGTGCCGCGCGATCTCCGCCTGTCGTACGCCGGTGATCAGCGCCGTCGGCCACGAACCCGACAACCCGCTTTGCGACCTGGTCGCAGACCTGCGCGCCGCCACGCCCACCGACGCAGCCAAGAAGGTGGTCCCCGACACCGCCGCCGAGCAGCGTCTGATCGCCGATCTGCGCCGCCGCAACGCGCAGGCGCTGCGCAACTGGGTGTCGCGCGAAGAGCGCTCGCTGGCGCAGTTGCGTAGCCGCCCGGTGCTGGCCGATCCGTTGCGGATGGTGACCACCCGCAGCGACGAGGTGCATCGCGCCCGATCCGCACTGCGGCGCGACATCAACCGGATGCTCATGGTGGAGACCGAGCGGGTCGGCCATCTGCGCGCGCAGCTGTCCACGCTGGGTCCGGCCGCCACGCTGGCCCGGGGCTACGCCGTGGTGCAGGTCAGGTCAGAAAACGGCCGGCAGATCCTACGCTCCGTCGACGACGCACCGGCCGGCACCAGACTGCGGGTGCGGGTCGCCGACGGCGCCATCGCAGCGGTGAGTGAAGGGCGTACAGATGGTTCCTGACGAACAACCCGAAGCGTCATCGGCTACGCCTATTAGCCAGCTCGGCTATGAAGAATGTCGAGACGAGCTCATCGAGGTCGTGCGGCTTCTGGAACAGGGCGGGCTGGACCTCGATGCGTCGCTGAAGCTGTGGGAAAGGGGCGAGCAGCTAGCCAAACGGTGCGAGGAGCATTTAGCTGGCGCACGGCAACGCGTCACCGAGGTCCTGGCGTCCGGCGACGCCCCGGAAAGCTGACCGCAGCAAAACTCGTCGGGCGGACTTGGTTCCGAACTGGAACACGTTTCAGTATTCTCTCCGCATGGGTGATGCATCACTGACAACCGAACTCGGCAGCGTGCTGGTCACCGGTGGGTCGGGCTTCGTCGGCGCCAACTTGGTCAGAACACTGTTGGAGCGCGGCCACCGGGTTCGCTCCTTCGACCGCGCCCCATCGCCCTTGCCGCAGCACCCGAAGTTAGAGGTGCTCCACGGCGACATCACCGATAAGGCCGTCTGCGAGGCGGCGGTAGACGGTATCGACACGATCATCCACACGGCTGCCATCATCGACCTGATGGGCGGCGCATCGGTGACCGAGGAATACCGGCAGCGCAGCTTCTCGGTCAATCTCGGCGGCACCAAGAACCTGGTGGAAGCCGGCCAGAAGGCCGGCGTCAAACGGTTCGTCTATACCGCGTCCAACAGCGTGGTGATGGGCGGTCAGAGCATCGCCAACGGTGACGAGACGATGCCCTACACCACGCGGTTCAACGATCTGTACACCGAGACCAAGGTGGCCGCCGAAAAGTACGTCCTGTCCCAGAACGGTGTCGACGGGATGCTCACTTGCTCCATCCGACCCAGCGGAATCTGGGGCACCGGCGACCAGACGATGTTCCGAAAACTCTTCGAGAGTGTGATCAAGGGCCACACCAAGGTACTGGTCGGCCCCAAGTCGGTGAAACTGGATAACTCCTACGTGCACAACCTGATTCACGGTTTCATCCTGGCCGGCGAGCACTTGGTGCCGGGCGGCACGGCGCCCGGGCAGGCCTATTTCATCAACGACGGTGAACCCATCAACATGTTCGAGTTCGCCCGTCCGGTGGTGGAGGCGTGTGGCGAAAAATGGCCTACGTTGCGGATTCCCGCTCCTCCGGTGCGTCTGGCGATGACGGCCTGGCAGCGGTTGCACTTCCAATTCGGCGCGCCGGCACCGCTGCTCGAGCCGCTGGCGATCGAGCGTGTAGCCATCAACAACTACTTCTCGATCGAGAAGGCGCACCGCGACCTGGGCTACGAGCCGTTGTTCACCACCGAGCAGGCGCTCAAGGAATGCCTGCCGTATTACGTCGACCTCTTTCACAAGATGAAAGCCGAAGCGCGCGCCGCAAGAAAGTAACCGGCTAACGGAAGCTGACCATCTGCGCCCCCCAGGCTTCCCTGATCCGGGCATCGACGTCATGAACGACCGTGTCGACACCGTCTATGACCAGGCAGGCACGATCGGACTCGTCGTACGCCGGCCAGTGCGGTTCACCGGCCGGTGCGGCCGGCTCACCCGTGGTGGCGAAATTGATCCACCGGGTCTGCATTCTCCTGGACACAGCCGTCGCGGTCTTGGCCCCGCCGAGCTTGAGCGTCACATCCTGCGGCCCACCGAGATTGCCCCACACGTAAGGCAATTCGGTGGCGTGCGCCGCACGCACCAGCAGCACCTTGAACAGCGGCGTGGCGTAGTCGAACCGGTAGAGGTACACCGGCGCCACCGCGCTGTGACCTTCGGCCAGCCACATCGTCGGTAACCGGAAACCGATGTCGGTGGCCATCCTGACCACCCGTGACTTGTGCCGGCCTGAATAAGCCGAACCGATCTCGTCCACCGTCGGCAGTTGTAGGTCGGGCTGTTCGGCGGCGATCTGGTCGAACATCGACGTGATGGCGTGCGGAGTGATCGGCATCAGCGGCGACCGCATCAACTTGAACAGGGCCGCTTCATTCTTGTTGGTCCCGATGATCAACGGCACCGGCGACAGCCGCCCTTCCTGCGCCAGTTTGACCGGATAGTCGGGCAGCAGGTCACCGTCGACGATCGGGACGAATGCCAGTGTTCCGGGGTTGCGCACGGGGACCTCGTTGAACACTTCCTGGGTCGCGGCGACGAGTGCTTGCGTCGGCGCCTCGATGAGCTGGTGCACCCCGGACGCGTCGATGCCCAGCTTTTCCAGCAGCGCCAGGGCGACTCGGCGCCCCCGCTCACGGTCGTATACCGAAGTGGCAGGCGAACTTTGGGCGATTGCACGGACGAACAGGCCCTCGGCTACCGGGGTGGCGAGCAGGGTGGTGACGAGCCCAGCACCGGCGGATTCCCCGAACAGCGTGACGTTGGCCGGATCGCCACCGAACGCCGCGATGTTGTCCCGAACCCACGCCAGCCCCGCCAGCACGTCGCGCAGCCCGATATTGGAGTCGAACGGCCGCTGCCGCGTACTGAAGGACGAGAGGTCCAGGAAACCCAGCGCTCCGATGCGGTAGTTGAGCGTGACCACCACGACGTCGCCGGCTGCCGCCAGCGCCCGCCCGTCGTAGAGCGGCTGACTGCCGGAGCCCAACACGTAGGCACCGCCGTGCAGCCACACCATGACGGGCTTTCCAGAACCCGGCTGCACCCCGGCCGGCGCCCAGATATTGAGCCGCAGGCAGTCCTCGCCCAGCGGGGCGCCGAGGTCCAGCGGCATCCTGGGGACCACCGGTTGTGGACACGCCGGCCCGTATTCGGTGGCGTCGGCGATCTCGGTCCACCGCTGCGGCGGTTCGGGAGCGCGAAACCGCAAGTCCCCCAGCGGCGGCGCCGCGTAGCGGATGCCTTTCCAGAACTTGACGCGACTGTCGCCGCCGCCTCGGACCGGCCCATAACCGGTTTCGACTACTTCGGTCGCCATCGCTCTCGAACTCCTAATTTGCGCACCCCACCGCCGTCCCCGTCGATCGCGGCACCGACGGCGTTCCCGCCACTTTAGCCGGGCGCCACGGATGCGCTGACGAAACGAAGCTGGCCGGCGTTTCGGCGAGCGTGCCGAGGGCCGCGCCGCCATTGCTCGGCAACGCGATCGCGCACCTGCACATGGAGTCGCCGAATCTTGACCTGCGGAAAGGCCTTGAGGGGGCCCAGCCCTGGTCTGGTTCGCTCCCGCTAAGGTGACCTCAATACTGCTGCGGAGGACGGTCTTGGTCCAGGCATGAACACCGAATTCACGCTCACCCAGAAGCGCACTCTGGCGGTCTTCACGCTCATGGCCCTGGCATTCGGGGCTTACTTCCTGCGCGACTTCTTCGTTCTCATCGTGGTGGCAGCCGTGGGCGCGTATCTGTTCACGCCCCTGTTCAACTGGTTCAACAAGCGCGTGGGCACCGGCCTTTCGGCCACCGCGACCCTGCTGTCAGCACTGACCATGGTGATCGTGCCGGTAGGACTGCTGGTAGCGCTGGCCATCGTGCAGATCGCCCGCATGATCGACTCGGTAGCGGGCTGGGTTCGCTCGACCGACCTGAGCAGCCTGGGCGACAAGACCCTGCAGCTGGTCAACGAGTTCCTGTCCCGGGTGCCGTTCGTGCACATCAATGTCACCGCGGAGATGCTGCGCAAGGCGATCGTCTCGACCGCCCAGAACGTCGGCCACTGGCTGCTGGGAGTGCTGCAGAATACGGCGGGCGGTCTGGCCGGCGTGATCACGTCCGCCATCATCTTTCTGTACGTGTTCATAGCTCTGCTGGTGCACCGCGACCGATTGCGGACGCTGATCGGTCAGCTCAACCCGCTGGGCGACGAGGTCACGAATCTGTACCTACAGAAGATGGGTTCGATGGTGCGCGGCACCGTCAACGGCCAGTTCGTCATCGCCTTCTGCCAGGGGGTCGCCGGAGCCGCGTCGATCTACATCGCCGGATTCCACCACGGCTTCTTCATCTTCGCGATCCTGCTGACCGCGTTGTCGATCATCCCATTGGGGGGCGGCATCGTGACAATCCCGTTCGGCGTGGGAATGATGCTCTTCGGCAACATCGGCGGCGGTCTGTTCGTGGTGCTTTTTCACCTGGTGGCGGTCACCAACATCGACAACTTTTTGCGGCCGATACTGGTGCCACGGGATGCCCGCCTGAACTCGGCGCTGATGTTGCTGTCGGTGTTCGCGGGCATCTCGATGTTCGGCCCGTGGGGCATCATCATCGGCCCGGTGCTGATGATCATCATCGTCACCACCGTCGACGTCTATCTCGCGGTCTACAAGGGCGTCGAACTCAAACCCGCCGAGGACGAACCCGTTCAGCGCCGCAAATGGCTTCCCACCGCGTTGTCGAAGCGGACTAAGTCAGCCGCTCCCTGAGGAACCCGACGACGCGCTTGCGCGCCTCGTACGCCGGTTGCCCGTCGACCTCCCGGACTTCATCGGTCAGCACCGAGTGCGCCATCCGGCCGAAACCGTGCGGGTTGCCCGGACGGGAATCGATCTCGATCACTTCGAACGCATCACCGAGTCGCTGCTTGAGCGTGGTGAACCGTTCCCCCGGTGCCATCTTGTCTTCGCTGAACCGCAGACCGATGGCACACAAGCCCTCGTTGGCGCAGCGATCGGCCACCACGCTGAGCTCGGACTCACTCATCCCGGGGTCGCGGCGATGCTTGGCGGTCAGCGGGAACGGCACCGACGGCTGGCTGAGCACCGGCGCCAGCACGCTGTCGTCGACCGCTGCCGCCAGCGCGAACCCACCGGTGAAGCACTGGCCGATCACACCGACGCCCCTGCCCGGCGTCGACGCATTCAGATCGCGCGCCAGAGCACGCAGAAACAGCGATACCGGCCGCTGCTTGTTCGTGGCCATCGCAGCGAATTCCTTTGCCACGCAACCGCGACCGATTTCGGTCACGATGTAGCCAGGCGTTTTCGCCTTCCCGGGCCGGCCGAACAATGAGGGAATGGCCACGGTGAACCCGTTGTCCACCAGATGGTTGCCCAGTCCCAGCACCCCGGGATGAATGCCCGGCATCTCCGGGATGAGCACGACTCCGGGACCGGACCCTTTGCGATAGACGTCGTAGGTGTAGCCGGCACCGGTGAACGGCGCCGCCGACCATCCGGAGAGATCAGCTTCGGGTGCGGTCACGAGAAGTCCCTTCTGTGGACCTGCTAGCGGCTCGGCAACGGCTGCGCCGACTGTGTGGCGGCCGCCAGCGTACGGAACTGGTCCGGCGTGCCGGCCCCGGTGATCGCGACCTGCGTCGGGCCTGCCGGGCTGGCCAGACGGGTGGTCCACACCGGCTCGACCGCACCGTTGTCGTCGGAACCTTGGTAGACGACCCAACCGGTGCCCGCGACGTCGACCGTCCCCGACGGATACATCCCCGAGTGAATCGAACCGACCAGCTTGTCCTCGTCGGCATTGCTCTGGGTCAAACTCAGATACAACCCCGTCGGGCTGATGAAGCCCACCGTCGAGGTCGCCGCGTGCAGTCGCTGGCCTGCCGATGCGTCGGTGCGTCCGGCGTCGATGCCACCGCGGCCGCCGGAGTTCGATTGCCAACCCGGCGGCAATTGCGGCAGCCGGATCGGGAATCCCAGCGTCGCGGCATCCGCCCGCAGGGCTGCCGCCGCGTCGTAGGACGGGATCTTTCCCCGGTTGGTCCCACCCGGCGCGAGCGAACACATCCCCACCATCCCGGCGAGCAGGATGCAACCCACGACGAGAGGCAGCAACGACCAGAACATGTCGCGTCCGTCCTGCAACAGCCGCGGCTTGGCCGGCTTGGGTGCGGGCTGCGGCTCCGTGGTCACTCTGCAAGTATCCCAGCTCCAGCCGAGTGTTCTGCTTCTGGGACAATCGGCAACCATGAGCGAAGGGCAGCGACCATGACTGCACAGGGACCCGGCGCATCGCCGACCGCCGTTGGCGGCCTCGGCACGTCGTCGACCCGGCCATCGCGTGGCGAAGCCCCGGACCGCAACCTCGCTCTCGAGCTGGTCCGCGTTACCGAGGCCGGTGCCATGGCCGCAGGTCGCTGGGTGGGGCGCGGGGACAAGGAGGGTGGTGACGGCGCCGCCGTGGACGCCATCCGCCAGCTGGTCAACTCCGTGTCAATGCGCGGCGTGGTGGTCATCGGTGAAGGCGAGAAGGACGAGGCGCCGATGCTCTACAACGGCGAGGAAGTCGGCAATGGCGACGGCCCGGACTGCGACTTCGCCGTCGACCCGATCGACGGCACCACTCTGATGAGCAAAGGCATGCCCAACGCGATCTCGGTGCTGGCCGTGGCCGACCGCGGTGCGATGTTCGATCCTTCGGCGGTGTTCTACATGAACAAGATCGCCGTCGGGCCGGACGCGGCGCACGTGCTGGACATCACCGCGCCGATCGCCGAGAACATCCGGGCCGTGGCGCGGGTCAAGGAACTGTCGGTGCAGGACATGACCGTCTGCATCCTGGACCGTCCGCGGCACGCCCAGTTGATCGCCGATGTCCGCGCCACCGGTGCCCGGATCCGGCTGATCACCGATGGCGACGTCGCCGGTGCGATCTCCGCGTGCCGGCCCGGGTCGGGCACCGACATGCTGGCAGGTATCGGAGGCACCCCGGAGGGCATCATCACCGCCGCGGCCATCCGCTGCATGGGCGGGGCCATTCAGGCCCAACTGGCCCCCAAGGACGAGGCTGAACACCGCAAGGCGCTCGATGCCGGCCATGACGTCGACCGGGTGCTCACCACCCGGGATCTGGTGTCGGGCGAGAACGTCTTCTTCTGCGCCACCGGAGTCACCGACGGCGACCTGCTCAAAGGCGTCCGTTACTACCCAGGCGGGTGCACCACGCAGTCGATCGTGATGCGCTCCAAGTCGGGCACCGTGCGCATGATCGAGGCCTACCACCGGCTGTCCAAGCTCAACGAGTACTCGGCGATCGACTTCACCGGCGACACCAGCGCCGCCTATCCCCTGCCCTGACCCACCCCCACGCAAGGATCTGATGTATGGCCGACTCAGTCGTTCAAGAAGGCGAATATCGCATCGAGCACGACACCATGGGCGAGGTCCGGGTGCCGGTGAACGCGTTGTGGCGTGCGCAGACCCAACGCGCGGTGGAGAACTTCCCGATCTCGGGTCGCGGTTTGGAGCGCACCCAGATCCGCGCGCTGGGTCTGCTGAAAGGCGCTTGCGCGCAGGTGAACAAGGACCTGGGACTGCTGGACCCGGCGAAGGCCGACGCGATCATCGCCGCGGCCGCCGAGATCGCCGACGGCAAGCATGACGACCAGTTCCCGATCGACGTGTTCCAGACCGGTTCGGGTACCAGCTCGAACATGAACACCAACGAGGTGATCGCGTCGATCGCGGCCGCCAACGGGGTGAAGGTGCACCCCAACGACGACGTCAACATGTCTCAGTCGTCCAATGACACCTTTCCCACCGCCACCCACATCGCGGCGACCGAGGCAGCGGTAAGTCATCTCATCCCGGCGCTGGAGGTACTGCAGGGTGCCCTGTCGGCCAAAGCGCTGGAGTGGCAGACGGTGGTCAAGTCGGGCCGCACACACCTGATGGACGCCGTGCCGGTGACCCTCGGCCAGGAATTCAGCGGATACGCCCGCCAGATCGAGGCCGGAATCGAACGGGTGCGCGCCACCCTGCCGCGGCTGGGCGAACTTGCCATCGGCGGTACCGCGGTGGGTACCGGACTCAATGCGCCCGAGGGGTTTGGCGTGCGGGTGGTGGCGGTTCTGGTGGAATCGACGGGCTTGTCCGAGTTGCGAACGGCGACAAATTCTTTCGAGGCGCAAGCGGCACGTGACGGGCTGGTGGAGGCCTCCGGCGCACTGCGCACCATCGCGGTGTCGCTGACCAAGATCGCCAATGACATCCGATGGATGGGTTCCGGCCCCCTGACCGGTCTGGCTGAAATACAACTCCCGGACCTGCAGCCGGGTAGCTCGATCATGCCGGGCAAGGTGAATCCGGTTCTGCCGGAAGCGGTTACCCAGGTGGCCGCGCAAGTGATCGGCAACGACGCCGCAGTCGCGTGGGGCGGTGCCAGCGGTGCTTTCGAGCTCAACGTCTACATCCCGATGATGGCCCGCAACATCCTCGAGTCGTTCAAGCTGCTGACCAACGTGTCAAAGCTGTTCGCCGAGAGGTGCATCACCGGACTCGTCGCCAATGTCGAGCACCTGCGTGAATTGGCGGAGTCCTCGCCGTCTATCGTGACACCGCTGAACTCGGCGATCGGGTATGAGGAGGCGGCCGCGGTGGCCAAGCAGGCCCTCAAGGAACGGAAGACGATCCGCCAGACCGTCATCGACCGCGGTCTGATCGGCGACAAGTTGTCCCTCGAGGAGCTCGATCGCCGGCTCGACGTCCTGGCAATGGCCAAGGTCGAGCCGATCGACTAGTTCTCGAGGCGGGTATTCGCGTGCGTCACGCAGGTACCCTGCGGTGGACGCGGTTGTGTGGCTATCTCGGTAGAGGCAGCCGGCGAGAGTAAGGGTGATTGAGTAATGACGGTTCCCCCCGGCGGTCCCTATGGACAGGACCCATACGGTCAGGATCCCTACGGCGCGAATCCGTATGGGCAGCAACCGTATTGGGGCGCCCAGCCGCAAGGCCAGCCTCCGGGCCAGCCGCAGGGCCCGCCGCCCGGCCAGCCCGGTTCCTACCCCTATCCGCCACCCGGCGGCCATTACCCGCCGGGCACCGACCCCTACGGGGTACCCGGTGGTTACCCGCCTCAGCAATTCACCCAACCCGGACAACAGATTCCGCCCGGCTGGCAGCCGGGGCCTTACCCACCGCCGACCGGCGGGAACTCGAAGCTGCCCTGGCTGATCGTCGCCGGCATCGCGGTGCTCGGCGTCATCGTGCTGGTGGTGATCCTCGTGGTTGCCCTGAACAGCAACGGCAACGAGTCGCCGAACGCCGGGCCGTCAGGTACGACGAGCGCGGCGACGTCGGGACCCGAGACCTCGATGCAGACCGCCACTGACTGCACGCCCAACGTCTCCGGCGGTAACAAGCCCACCGGCGACACCGTTTCGGCCGGCAAGCTGTCCTTCCCCACCAGCGCGGCTCCGGGCTGGTCGCCGTATACCGACGACCAGAACCCCAACTTGATCGACGCGGTGGGCTTGGGCGCCGAAGTGCCCAACGCCAGCCAGTGGATGATGCAGGTCGAAGTCGCCGTCACCAACTTCGTGACCAGTATGGACGTCAGTGCGCAGGCGTCGAAGTTGATGGACTGCGTTGCCAACGGCCCCGGCTACGTCCAGTCCAATCCCACCCTCGGCCCCAAGAAGACGTCCGCGACGACGGTCGACGGCGTGAAAGCCGCGCGCGTGGATGCCGACGTCACGATCGCCGACACCAGCCGCGGTGTGAAAGGCGACACGGTGACGATCATCGCGGTCGACACCAAGCCGGTCACCATCTTCCTGGGCGCGACGGCCATCGGCGACAAGGCATCCGCTGCCATTGTCGACAGAGTCATTGCGTCGCTGAAGGTCTCGAAGAAGTAATTGCCCGGCCGTCGGCCACCTCCGGGTTGCTCGGCGTCCAGACGTGCGTGGGCTCCGAACGGCCGCGCAGCACGGTGGAATAGCACTCATGCCATCGCGTGCGCTCTGCGGGCACGGCGCGATCAATCGCCGCACCAGAGCACAGGATTCGGTGCTGGGAGGTCTTGGCCAGATCGGCCAGCCGGGCGGCTTCGTTGACCGCGTCACCGATCACGGTGTACTCGTAGCGGTTCTCGGCACCGATGTTGCCCGCAAAGACCCGTCCGGCCGAAACGCCGATGCCGAAATCCACCATGGGAAGGTGGCGCAGCTTGCCGCCCAGGGCACGCGCCGTCCCCAGCGCTGCCGCCGCCGGTTCATCGGCACGCAGCGGCGCACCGAAGATCACCAGAGCGGCGTCACCCTCGAACTTGTTGATCAGTCCCTGGAATTCGTCGACGGTGTGCACGACGATGCGGAAGAAGTCGTTGAGCACGGCAGCAACCTCTTGCGGCGGAAGGCTTTCGGTGAGCTGGGTAGAGCCCACCAGGTCGATGTAGAGGACCGCCGCCTCCACCACGTCACCGGACAGCGTGGCGCCCTCCTCGAGGGCGCGACGGGCGACGTGGGTTCCGACATGACGGCCGAACAAGTCGCGAATGCGGTCCCGTTCTTCGAGCCCGGTCACCATTCGATTGAATCCGCTTTGCAGTCGCCCGATTTGGGAGCGCTCATAAACTCCGACGTAGGTGTCGATGTGACCGTGCTCGACCTCCGCCATCGCATCGGCGACCTCGGCGACCGGATCGGAAATCGATCGCGAGGTCAGGATCATCGTCGGCAGGCCCAGCAGCAGCGCCGCCAACGACACCACCAAAATCGGCACATCCAGCGACGCGGACCTGTCGATCAGCCAGCCGAATGAGCGCAGCACGACAAAGGTCGCGATGACACCGATGGGCAACGCACTGCACAAGAACCAGAGCAAGACCAGGCGCGCAAACACCCCGGGTACCGCCAACCGCGGTTCACAGCCTCGGGTGGCGACCGCCATGATCGGCCGCAACGTACGTTGGGTCAGCAGCAGGCCGGTGCCGGCGGCGGCGGCCGCGCCGATCACCACACCCAGCACCAGGGGCACCAACAGCGAGGCTCCGCCGTCACGGTTCACCAGCATCATCACCGCGCCACACAGCACCCAGGCCGCCGCCAGCACAGCCGATTGCCGGCCGGCCAGTTTCATCGCGGCATCGCGCTGCTCGGGAGTCGGTTGATCACCGGCGACGTACCAGCGCAGCGTGGGACCGAGGATCAGCCGGCCCGCGATCGCAACCGAGACCGTCCCCAGCATCACCAGCAGCACCACCAAACCCGTGTTCTTCTCTGCGAAGTCCGCATCGGCGAGAGTGGGGGTGCGGCCGCGCAGCGGAATGAGGATCGCTGCCGCGTCGACGACGGCGATGAGGTAGGCGAGCGCCAGGTCGGTTGCGTACCGGATCGACAGCCGCAGAGCAGACTTCGGCGACTCTGCCTCAGGCACCGTTGTTCGGCCCGCCCGAGTTCTGCCCGGGAATATCGGTGATCGGGAAATTGGGCATGGGTTTGGGCGACGGGGTGTTGGGCAACGGGGGGATTTCGCTGGGCGGGATGTCGTGTAGCTCGTTGACGGGCGGACCGTTGTCCCTTCCGCCATAGCTACTGCCCGGTGCCCGTGGACCCAGCAGCTCGCTGACCGTCACCAACCGGTAGCCGTTGGCCTTGAGCACCGGTATGAACTGGTACACCAGATCGACAGTGCTCGAGTAGGTGTCGTGGAACAGCACCACCGAGCCCGGCTTGATCTGTGACATCAGCAGCTGTCGTGTTGCCGCGGTGTTGGAGTCGTTCGCCCAGTCGAACGGGATGACGTCCCAGAGGATTTCCGCCAGGCCGAAGCCTGCGGCGACCTGACGCACCGCGGGATTGGAGAGCCCGCCGGCGGGCCGGTACAGCGTGGGCTTGACGCCCGTCGCGGCAACGATCGCGTCGTTGGCCCGGGAGAACTGGGCGGCGATGTCCTCCGGCGGAATCGTCGTCATGTTCGGGTGCTCCCAGGTGTGGCTGCCGAGCTCCATGCCGGCGTCGACCACCCGTTTTGCGCCGGCCGGGTTGGCCGCCACTTTGTTGCCGATCTCGAAGAATGTCGCTTTGCCGTCGTTGTCCTTGAGGATCTGCAACAACCGGTCGGTGTAGGGGCTCGGGCCGTCGTCGAAAGTCAGCGCGACACACCTGACCACCGCACAACTGGGGTTGTCCGCCCGGGTGATGTGGCCGGTGATACTACCGATCACCAGCACCGCAGCCGCGGCCACCACACCGACGACCATGCGCCAATAACGCCAGGCTTGATTGTCGGGTCGTTTCGGCACTGGAAAAGTTTACCGAACATCTAGGGCGCGACCTCGACGTCGAGTGTGCGGTGGCGGCTTCCGGTGTGCGTACAGGGCGCGATTCCGACGGATTTTCCGCCGTGGACGCACACCTGAACGCCGCGGAGGCACCGTCAGTGCGGTCCGGTAATTTCCTCGAGCATCTCGGTGACCAGCGCGGCAATCGGTGACCGCTCGCTGCGCAACAGGGTGATGTGGGCGAACAGCGGGTGGCCCTTGAGCTTCTCGATCACCGCGGCGACACCGTCGTGCCGTCCGACCCGCAGGTTGTCGCGCTGCGCGATGTCGTGCGTCAACACCACCCGGGAACCGGTGCCCAGGCGCGACAGCACGGTCAGCAGCACATTGCGCTCGAGGGACTGGGCTTCGTCGACGATGACGAACGAGTCGTGCAGCGAACGGCCCCGGATGTGCGTCAGTGGCAGTACCTCGAGCATGCCGCGAGACAGCACCTCATCCAGCACGGCCGGGCTGGCCAGGCCTTCGAGCGTGTCGAAGACGGCTTGCGCCCACGGGCCCATCTTGTCGCTCTCGCTGCCGGGCAGGTAACCCAACTCCTGGCCGCCTACGGCATACAGCGGGCGGAAGACGACCACTTTGCGCTGGGTGCGACGTTCCAGCACCGCTTCCAGCCCTGCGCACAACGCCAGGGCGGACTTGCCGGTGCCTGCCTTGCCGCCGAGGGACACGATGCCCACCGATTCGTCGAGCAGCAGGTCCAGGGCCACCCGCTGTTCCGCGGAGCGGCCCCGGAGCCCGAACACCTCGCGGTCGCCCCGGACCAGCTGTACCCGTTTGGCCGGGGTGACCCGGCCCAGCGCGTGCGAGCTTCCGCCGAGCAGGCGAATGCCGGTGTGGCACGGCAGGTCCCGCGCCTCAGCCAGGTCGACCTCGCCGTCGGAGAACAGTGCGGCGATGTCTTCGGCGGCCGTCTCGATCTCGTGCATGCCGGACCATCCGGAGGCGACGACGTCCTGCGCGTGATACTCGTCGGCGGCCAGACCGACCGCGGCGGCCTTGACCCGCAGCGGAATGTCCTTGCTCACCAGCGTCACTCGCTTGCCCTCTGCCGCGAGATTGGCCGCGCAACTCAAGATGCGCGAGTCGTTGCTGTCGGTCCGGAAGCCCGCGGGAAGCACCGACGGGTCGGTGTGATTCAACTCGACATGCAGTGAACCACCCTGTGTGCCAACGGGAATCGGCTGATCGAGTCGACCGTGTTCCAGTCGCAGATCGTCGAACAGGCGCAACGCCTGGCGCGCGAACCAGCCCAGTTCATGGTGGTGGCGTTTGGCTTCCAGTTCGCTGATCACCACCAGCGGAACCACCACCTGGTGCTCGGCGAACCGGCTGCATGCCCACGGGTCGGACAGCAGAACGGAGGTGTCAAGCACGTACGTCCGGGTTTCGGTCACGGGGCGCTCCTCGAGCGAATAACGCCCGGGCGGACCCACCAGAGCGTGTCGGCGGGGGCCGCGGCACCAGGACCGGGGCCGGTCCTGCCTGTTCGACGACCGTAGTCGTGACGGAAGGTGCCGCCCTGGCAGCAGAGCAAATCGCTGGCCATCAACGCCGACGCTACCCTTGCCGTCGCACCCCTGCAGCGCAGGCGCGCCGAGACACTATCGAGACACGCAACCGCAACAAATCTCAGCCGTGCTAGTCGCTGACGAATCGCTTCAGCGCAGGCTCATCGGCCAGGCCCCACGCCGTGATCCGCTCGGAGATCACCTGCTCCAGTTGGCCCCGGTCGAAGATGCCGGCGTCGGCAACTGCCTGCAACTTGTCTCGATAGGCATCGATGTCGGCGCCCGGAACGTCGAGCTCGGCGGCACGCGCGGCGATCGCCTCGATCACCTCATCACGCGAGTAGTCCAACAGGTGAGTGATCAGGTTGGCGAAGAACTCCTCGTGCCGTGCTTCGTCTCTGGCGATCCGGTCGATAAGTCCGGCCAGGATGGGTTCCTCGATCTGCGCGGCCAGGTTGCGGCAGAACGTGCCGTAGGCGCGCTCAGAGAAGGTCATGTAGACGAGGGTGTCGATCTGCGAGTACTTCTCCGCGCGGTAGCCCTTCATCACGTACTCGACTCGGGCCTCTTCGTTGGCGGTCGGGTCGACCTCGCGGGTCACCACCAGGTATTCCCGCAGCGCGATGGCGTGCAGGTGCTCCTCGGCCGTCCAGCGACCGATCCAGCGGCCCCAGTAGTCCTCGAGGATGAAGTGTTCGACGAACTCGCGATGATGGGCCGCCAGGTTGTCCTTCAGCAGCAGCATGACTTCGCACGCGTCGGTGATCGGCCGGGGCAGCGTCGCCTGGGACGGATCCCAGTCGCGCCCGCCGAGGAACGCGAAGTTCTCACCGCGATCGAACGGTACGTAATCGTGGGCGAACCAGATCTCTTCGGTGGCGAGGTGGTGGGCCAGCAGGGACTCCACCACGGGCTCGAGTTCGCGGGTCAGCGCATTAGCGACAGGTTTCTGTGCCATGCGGTTACTGTAACCCGCATTTACAGGTTCTTTCAAATTCCTGTTGGCGTGTCGCGCCCTCCTGTCCGGACAGACGCAAAATCCCCTTTTCGATGCCGGAAAGGGGGATTTTGCGACTGCGCGAGGGAGGAGCTAACGCCCCACCAGGGTCCAGTCTTCGATTCCCTCGTACAACGGAAACTCCCTGGCCAGCCGCGTCACCCGGGCCCCCAGGTCAGATACGTCCGCTGAAGTGCCGGCAGCAAGCGCGGTGGCGATGATGTCGGCGACCTCGGCGAACTCGGTGTCCCCGAACCCCCGGGTGGCCAGCGCGGGGGTACCGATGCGCAGACCCGACGTCACCATCGGCGGCCGCGGGTCGTTGGGGACGGCGTTGCGGTTCACCGTGATACCGACCTGGTGCAGCAGATCCTCGGCGGCCTGACCGTCGAGTGGCGAGTTACGCAGGTCAACCAGCACGAGGTGCACATCGGTACCGCCGCTGACGACCGATACGCCCGCCTTGGCGACATCGTCGGCCAGCAGTCGCTCCGCGATGATGCGCGCACCCGAAAGCGTGCGCTGCTGGCGCTCCGCGAATTCGGGCGTGCCGGCGATTTTCAGTGCGACCGCCTTACCCGCGATGACGTGCATCAGCGGTCCACCCTGCTGGCCCGGGAACACCGCGGAGTTGACGGCCTTGGCATAGGCCTGCTTGCCCAGGATCATGCCCGAGCGGGCCCCGCCGAGCGTCTTGTGAATCGTGGTCGACACCACATCGGCGTGCGGCACGGGCGATGGGTGCAGCCCCGCGGCGACCAGACCGGCGAAATGCGCCATGTCCACCCACAGCTTGGCGTCCACTTCGTCGGCGATCGACCGGAACGCCGCAAAGTCGAGGATGCGCGGGTAAGCCGACCAGCCGGCGATGATCACCTTCGGGCGAAACTCCAGCGCCTGTGCCCGCACCGCGTCCATATCAATCAGATGCGTCGTCGCATCGACCCCGTAAAAGGCGTTCTCGTACAGCTTGCCCGAGAAATTCAGGCGCATGCCGTGGGTCAAATGGCCACCGTTGGCCAAGTCCAGGCCCAGCAGACGTTCGCCGGGCGACATCAGCGCATGCAGCACGGCGGCATTGGCCTGGGCGCCCGAATGTGGCTGCACATTGGCGAAATCGGCGCCGAACAGCTGCTTGGCCCGATCGCGCGCGATGTTCTCGACCACGTCGACATGCTCACAACCGCCGTAGTACCGCCGGCCCGGTAAGCCCTCCGCGTACTTATTGGTGAGCACGCTGCCCTGGGCCTGCAATATCGAGCGCGGCACGAAGTTCTCCGAGGCGATCATCTCGAGGGTCTCGCGTTGCCGCCCGAGTTCCTCGGCCAGGAGCTCTGCAATGTCGGGGTCGACCTCGGCCAGCGGGGCGGACATAACGGACGAAGTAACGCGGGCACCAGGAGTAGCAGTCACGGGCTTCAGTCTATCGATGCCCATATTGCACAGCTGAGCCGCGTTTTCACCGGCCCCACGGTAAGTGCCGCCCTCGTTGCTGAGAGACTTGCACCATGCCGCGGCCGAGCGAGCCGAGCCCCTATGTCGAGTTCGACCGACGGCAATGGCGCGCGCTCCGCATGGCGACCCCGCTGGCCCTCACCGAAGAAGAACTGGTCGGCCTGCGCGGGCTCGGCGAACAGATCGACCTACTGGAGGTCGAAGAGGTCTACCTTCCGCTGGCCCGGCTCATCCATCTGCAAGTGGCCGCCCGTCAACGACTGTTCGCCGCCACCGCGGAGTTCCTCGGCGAGCCGCAGCAAAACCCCGACCGTCCGGTGCCGTTCATCATCGGCGTGGCGGGCAGCGTGGCCGTCGGCAAATCCACCACGGCGCGCGTACTGCAGGCGCTACTGGCGCGCTGGGATCACCATCCCCGGGTCGACCTGGTGACCACCGACGGTTTCCTCTACCCCAACGCGGAGCTTGAACGACGAAACCTTATGCACCGCAAAGGCTTTCCTGAGAGCTACAACCGCCGGGCGTTGATGCGGTTCGTCACTTCGGTGAAGTCCGGATCCGATTACGCCTGCGCGCCGGTCTACTCACATCTGCGCTACGACATCATCCCCGGCGCCAAGCACGTGGTGCGCCATCCCGACATCCTGATCCTGGAAGGTCTGAACGTGCTGCAGACGGGTCCGACGCTGATGGTGTCAGATCTGTTCGACTTCTCGCTCTACGTGGATGCCCGCATCGAAGACATCGAGCAGTGGTACGTGTCACGGTTCCTGGCGATGCGCAGCACCTCGTTCGCCAACCCCGAATCACACTTCCACCACTATGCGGCGCTATCCGATCCGCAGGCCGTCGTCGCGGCGAAGGAGATCTGGCGGTCGATCAACCGGCCCAACCTGGTCGAGAACATCTTGCCGACCCGGCCGCGAGCCACCCTGGTGCTCCGCAAGGACGCCGATCACTCCATCAATCGGCTGAGGTTGCGCAAGCTGTAGCCCGCGTCGACAACAATGGTCGGCATCGACCATTCCTGTGCAATGTGCATAAGCGCCGAAGCACAAGCCACCACGCAGCAAGGTCTGATTGCTTTCCGCACGGCGCCCGACACCGGTGATCCGTCGGAGGTTTTGGCGTCGGCTCATGCGCGGGTGACCCGCCGTCGCGTTCCGGTAGATTCCCGCCCGTGGCTGATGTGGTGATCGCCGGGGGTGGCCCGAACGGGTTGATGCTGGCCTGCGAACTCGGACTGGCCGGCATCCGGCCGGTGCTGTTGGACAAAAGTCCCGGACCCAACATGCAGCCACGTGCCGCGGGCATCGTCGGCCAAGGAGTCCGGATCTTTGATCACCGCGGCCTGTACCACACACTCGCGGAAACCACAGATCCCCCGCGGCCGGCCCCCGGCTCGTTTTTCGCCGGCTTCGGATTCGGTTTCGCCGAGCTGCCGAATCATCAGCTGTACACGCTGCGGGTGGAGCAGCCCAGGCTCATCGAGGTGCTGGTCGCCGCCGCCCGGAAATTTCACGTCGACTTTCGCTGGGGTCACACCTTGACCGACTTCGAACAAGCCGACGACGGCGTCGTGGTGCACGTCGCGGGCCCGGAGGGGCCCTATGAGGTATCAGCCGAATACCTGGTCGGCGCCGACGGCGGTTCGAGTCTCACGCGCAAGCTGGCCGGCATCGATTTCCCGGGGATGTCGTCGTACGACGTGACCGAGCATGTGACGTTCGGAGTGTTGCCGCCCCTGGACTGGATTGATCCCGGCACCGAAGCGCTGAACGTCCCAGGGTTCGGCGCGATCCCGCCGCGGCAATACTTTCGCACCGAGCGGGGCATCTTCGGGTGGGGCCTGAAGCTGACGGACCGTGCCGGGGCATTCACTATCGAATTGGATAGCGCACCGCGCGAGAAGCCTGACGTGAGCGACGGCGACAACGGGCCGGCGAGCATCGCCGAACAGGAAGCCAGCATCGAGCGCGTGCTCGGCGTACCTGTGCCGCTGCAGCTCGAATCCGCTGACATGCCACCCGATCTGCGTCGTTACCGCGGCGTGAACTCCAGGATCGCGTCGCAATACAGGCTGGGCCGGGTCATTCTGGTGGGCGATGCCGCGCACGTGCAACCGCCGCTCGGCGGACCAGGACTCAATCTGGGTCTGCAGGATGCGGTCAACCTCGGCTGGAAGCTGGCGGCAGTACTCGACAAGCGCGTCGGCGCCGAGCTTCTCGACACCTACGAAGTGGAGCGCCGGCCTGCCGCCGAGCGGGTGCTCATGCACAGCCGCGCCCAACTGGCGCTCATTCGCCCCGGAGCCGAAATCAACGCCTTGCGCGAGCTCTTCAGCGAATTGCTGGCGCAGCCGGATGTCGTCCGTCACCTCGGGGACCTAGTGTCGGGCGCCGATATTTGCTACGCGACCGGCTCCGGCAACCATCCTCTCGTCGGGCGCTGGGTGCCCGACTCGGCTGTCGCGAACTCCGTTGGAACGACCCGCATCGCGGAACTCGCCCGGTCCGGGAAGCCGTTGCTGATTGATCTGACCGAGCTGGGTGTGGTGAACACCGCGGCCGCCGCCATCACGGACCGGGTCATCGTCGCAGCGGGCCGTCCGGTTGATGGACTTTCGGCGACGGCGTTGCTGGTACGTCCCGATGGCTATGTGGCCTGGGCGTCCTCGTCGCAGACGCCCGACCTGGACGAACTCGACCGCTCGCTCAAGTCGTGGTTCGGTGCCAGCCTGGCCTGACCGGCCGGTGTCGCCCGAATGGCGGACCCCCGTTGTCCGCCGGTCGTACTAGCCGAAATTCGTCCCGCCGGCCACCGACCGGGGGATAACGCACGCGCGTGAGACGAGGCATCGTGGTGTAGCTGGGCATTTCGGCTTGGCACTTCACTAGCGATAAGGAGGCGAATGATGAGCCACGAGATCCTTTTCCAAGAGACGGACGCCGCGTACGCGTGGGCGGTCTTTGTGGTCGACGACGTCGACGCGTGACAACCCTGTCGGCCTGACGCGGCCGAGCGAGCCGAGCCCCTATGTCGAGTTCGACCGACGGCAATGGCGCGCGCTCCGCATGTCGACACCGCTGACCCTGACCGAAGAAGAACTGGTCGGTCTGCGCGGCCTCGGCGGGTAGACCGATCTAATGGAAGTCGAAGAGGTCTACCTGCCGCTGGCCCGGCTCATTCACCTTCACGTCGCCGCACGCCAGCGCTTGTTCGCAGACACCGGCGGAATTCCTCGGCGAGCCGCAGCAAAGCCGCGACCGTCCGGTGCCGTTCATCATCGGCGTGGCGGGCAGTGTGGCCGTCGGCGAATCGACCACTGGCCCCGCATCCAGACATCCTGATCTTGGAAGGGCTGAACGTCCTGCAAGCCGGTCCGACGTTGATGGTGTCGGATCTGTTCGACTTCTCGCTATACGTAGACGCCCGGATCGAGGACATCGAGCAGTGCTACGCGTCGCGGTTCCTGCCGACGCGGCCTCAGGGGACCTTGGTGCTGCGCAAGAATGCCGATCACTCCATCAACCGGCTGCGGTTGCTGTAGCAACGAGCCCAAGATCAAATTGGCGATGCGCCGTGCTTGCCAGGCATCCCCAGCAGAATCCCGGCGCTACCCCCGGCCCCGCCGATCCCGCCATTAGCTCCGTCTCCGCCGTTTCCGCCGTTTCCGATCAGCCTGGCGTCGCCGCCGTTGCCCCCATTGCCGCCCAAGCTGCCGCGACCGCCGCCGGAACTGCCCTTGCCGCCCGCGCCGCCGTCACCGTAGGAAAGCCCGCCATTGCCGCCGTCGCCTCCTGAGCCACCGGGTTGGCCGTCGCCACCGCCCTTGCCACCGTCCCCCCCGCCACCACCTTGCCCGAACAGGAAGGCATTGCCGCCGGCACCGCCGAGGCCACCGGAGCCTGCGACGGCGTGACCGCCCGCACCCCCGCTTCCCCCGGTTCCCCACAGCAACCCTCCAGCGCCACCGGCACCCCCGGCTAGGCCAGCCCCTGTTCCGCCACTGCCGACGCCGCCGTTCCCCCCGTTGCCGCCGTTTCCGATCAGGCCCGCTGCCCCGCCGGCACCACCGGGCTGATCGGCTCCGCCGTTTCCACCGTTGCCCCCGTTCCCGAACAGCAGTCCACCCGGGCCACCTGCCTGCCCCGGCCCGCCGTTGGCGCCATTGCCGACCAGTGGACGTCCAAGCAGCGCCTCGGTGGGCGAATTCACCGCATTCAGCAGACTCTGCTGGACATTGACGATCTCGGCGCTCGCATACGCAATCCCGACAGCGTTCAATGCCTGCACAAACTGGGCATGAAACGCCGCAGCCTGACCACTGAGGACCTGAAAACTCTGGCCCTGCGCGCCGAACACCGCAGCAATGGCTGCTGACACTTCGTCGGCTGCGGCTGCCACCACACCAGTAGTCGGGAGCGCCGCAGCCGCATTGGCCGCATTGATCTTCCAGCCGAGATTCTCTAAGTCTGTGGCCGCTGCCGCTACCATGTCTGGCGCCGTATTTACGAAAGACATAAGCGCCTTCTCCCAGCATCTTGGCTGGCGTCGCCATCTGGCCCGCGGCAACGCCAGAAGAGGCAAGTATATCGATCGGCTGCCCGGCCGCAGGCTGTAATTGGCCGATACGGAACGCGGTCCGCAACTACTTCAGCGGAGGCGCCCCGTATCGGCGGGAAGGGGAGCTATGCCGCCAGGCGGCGCACTCCTAGGTACTGCAGGCCCGCGAACACCAGCGTGTAGACGCCGCTGGCCAGCGTCGCGGCGACCCCCACTGTCGTCAACGGCACCAACTCCGCGGCAACGATCGCCGCGACCGTGTAGAGCAGATTTGCCACGACCACACCAAGTCCGGCGCGACGCAGGTTCGGTAACGCGGCCAGGCTGAAGACCGCCAGTCCGTAGAGGACGAAAAAAGCGCCCATGCTGTATTCCTGGCCGGACGTCAGACCCGTCAGCCGCGAAACCGGGTCGGCAGCGGCGGCGACGGCCAGGCCCATCAATCCCGTCAAGGTGGCGTCGGCTCGCATCGCGAACCGAAGCAGCGAGTCATTGGAGTCGGACAGCGGACGGGCCTGCACACCGGAAATTGCGGTCATGTTCGGATCTCCTTGGGCTTGGGGGGCGTTGGTTCGGGTCGAACACCGTTGACGGTGCCCTTCGCGCACTGCCAGATCGACCCACGGCGCTGCCAGTTACTGCCACGCACCCGCTGAACAGCTATTTCACCTGCGGGGTCGCCCCCGCGGCGACCGAACATCGCCACCACCGACGTCGACGATCCGCCTCATGCCGCAACGAGGGCCTTTGTCGGCGCTCCTCCCGCCCCGGGATCGCCCACTATTGAGCGCCCTCCTAGACCGCTTGCGCCTCGACGACACTGAACGCTGACGCCGTCTGGACGACCCGTGTCATCTGAAAGTCGGCCCGTGTGAGGAGTCGCTCGTATTCGGATGCGGTGCGCTCACGGGCGGAGGTCAAGACCAACATTTCCAGGTCCAGCCACTTGCCGGGAAACTCGCGGTCGTGTGGGGGAATCACCAGTTCGACCAGCAGCACGGTCCTGCCCACATCGGCGGCCTTGCGCACGTTGCGCAGGATGTGCAACGCCTCGTCGTCGGGCCAGTCGTGGATCACGTTCTTGAGCACGTACGCATCACCACCGCCAGGCACGGCGCCAGGATCGAAGAAGGATCCCTCCGCAATCTGCACCCGGTCGGCCACTGCGTGTTTCTCCAGCACTGCCGGGGCTCCGGCCACCACCTGGGGTAGATCGAACAGGGTGCCGTGTGCGTGCGGCGTGGCAGCCAGGATTGCCGCCAGCAGCCGGCCCTGCCCGCCGCCGACGTCGACGACCGTGGCGTACGGGCTGAAGTCGTAGCCGGCGATCACCGATGCGATCGCAAGTTCGGAGCCGCTCGACATGGCCTGGTTGAAGATTTCGGCCAGGTCCGGCTGTCCGGCCAGGTAGTCGAAGAAAGGCATGCCGCGCAGGTCGGGGGCCACGGCGCGCCCGGTTCGGATCGCGCCCGTCAGGTGGCTCCAATGCTCGCGGTGCTGCGGAGAACCCAACCATCGGGCAAAACCGGCCAACGACACGTCAGCGTCGCTACGCAGGGCGCTTGCCAGCGGGGTCAAGTCGTAGCGGCCATCGTGGCGCTGACGGAAGATGCCGCGCGGTATCAGGGCTCGAAGAAGCCGTCCCAGACCGTCGGCGTCGGCGTCGACCGCGGCCGCCAGCTCCTGCACCGTCAGCGGCCCGTTGGCCAGCGCGTCCGCGATGCCGAGGTCGGCCGCCGCGGTGATGGCCTGGGCAGCCCACGTTTCCATGATCATTTCCAGCATCGCCACCGGCGGCGGAACCAGCCGCCGATGCAGCCGATCGAGGCGATGCCGGGCAATTTCTATGCCCCGCACAATCTTCGCCGGTGCCATTTTCGCTGTCATGCGTGCTCCATCCGCGCGCGCATGACTTTCATGCGCGCATTCCAAGCACACCACGATGAGGACGGGCCGGTGGTTCACCGGCAGCGGCTTAGTCGCGACCTCCGCTTCGACCGCGACGGTGCTCAGCCACTGCACATACCGTGCGGCCACAGAGGTCGTCGCGCGCGACGTGGTGCCCTGCCACGAAGCCCCGACCAGGTCCGAAGTCAGCGAGCCGAACGAGGACGCCGCCGAACCTAACTGGGTCGCAAGTCCATCGCACGCCGCCGCAGCAGCCAACATCGGGCCTGATCCAGTGCCGCACCTATCGAGCGCGTGGCCTGCAAGTCTCGCCCGGTGTCGAAGGCAAGATCGACTGGCCACTCGGCCGCCGGGGCGTGGCCAAGATCCACGCTGTTTGGCGGGAAGTAGTACCCGCGGTGTGGCCGCGGGTGGACGGCCCGATGTCGAGGATTGCCAGATAATCGTCGTCTTCGTAGATTCGGACGGCGGTGCTCGACCGGCTGCAATCGCCCAGCACATGCAAGACATGTTCGTACGGTGCTGGGCCGCGCGGAGGACGCGGCGGCAGCCGGTTCTCGCGATCTCGCGTTTGCCGGTGGGCGGAAAGGCGGGCGGAAAGGCCCGAATGCTGGCCGGCGAGTTGTCTGCCCCGCTTGCTGCGCGGTCTCAGCGACGATGCGGATGCCATGGCCCATCCGGAGCGACTCGAAGCGCGCACCCGGTCCATCGCCCGTCTGTGCTCCGTCTTCTCCGACCAGCGCATGGCCGCGCTGCGAACGGCCGAGGCCGCGCTGGTGTCAGGAGCCGGCCTCGATCAGTGGGCCCAGGCGGCGAGTTTGGCCGCCCGCGGGATTGCATGCGCCGGGCTGGTCGAGGGCAGCTGGCGAGACGTGACCGTAGTTGTGTGCTGTATCAGCTGCTCGAGCAACCGGGCGGCCGCCGCGCCGTTGAAATACATCCGCGTGACCGTCGGATAGGGACCGAACAGCCAGTCAAAGTCGTTGGCCACCATGCTATTCGGATCGATTGCGGCGTCCGCACTGCCGGTCCGGCGGCAGCTTCGCAACACGTCCCACAGCGCCACTCCACGCGACTAGAGCGCCGCCAGGCGCTCGGAATATGTCGCTGTGCAGTCACATTCGTGAGCTCTGCAGCGATTGGCCAGAAAGCGTTGCGCGGGTTGGCATATGCTGGCCGTCCTCTAGCCGGGTGTCAGCCCGGTTGACCATCGGCCCCAGCGGCGCCAAACCCTCCAGGATTGCCGGGGTTACCATTAACTACCCCAGATCCGGCTGCGCCTCCCGCACCGCCGGTGCCACCGGCTCCTCCGCCACCCCCGGCGCCGCCTGCGCCGTCCACACCGGAAAAGCCGATCAATCCACCAGCGCCGGCCGCGCCGCCGGCGCCACCGATGCCACCAGTACCGCCCGCACCACCTGCGCCGCCGTCGCCTCCGTCACCGCCGTCACCACCGAAGTCGCCGCTAAGTAGGACGCCACCGTCTCCTCCCGCGCCGCCACCGCCGCCTGATGAGCCGGTGCCACCGACACCACCCGCACCGCCAGCACCTCCGTTGCCGCCGATGCCGGCCAGCAGCCCACCACGACCACCGGCACCCCCAACGCCGCCGGGTCCGCCGGTACCAGCGTTATTGGCGCCCAGACCACCCGAACCGCCGTTGCCCCCGCCCCCGGGAGTGCCGCCTTGGTTGCTTTCCGGGCCGCCTTGGCCGCCGGCGCCGCCGGCGGCGCCCGTGCCGCCACGTCCTCCTGCTCCGCCATTGCCCGCGAAACCGGCACCCGTACCGGCAGGCGAGGCGAGGCCCCCGTCGCCACCGGCACCACCCGGGGCTCCGGCGCCACCATCCCCTCCGTTACCTGCGTTGCCCCCGAAGGCGTTTCCAGCGCCCGCGTTGACGCCGACACCACCTGCTCCCCCGTTACCGCCAGGCGCACCGGTGCCGCCGTTGCCGCCATTGCCCCCGTTGCCCCCGGTCACCGGGCCATTGGCGAAGTCTGCGCCGTCGCCACCGGCGCCGCCGTTGCCACCGGCCTGCCCGGCCACGAGGGCACCGGACTGTCCGTTGCGGCCGGGTTCGCCGCTGCCGACTACGTTGGCGGCGCCACTCTTACCGTCTGGCGCCTGGCTGGTCTGGTTGGGCGTGGGGTTGACTCCATTGGCTCCAGCACCGCCGACCCCACCGGCGCCGCCATCCCCACCGTTGCCGATCAGCCCCGCGTCACCGCCGGCGCCCCCTTTGCCGGCGAGCCCACCGGTCACCGCAGCGCCGCCTACGCCCCCGCTGGCACCACTACCGAAGACCCCGCCGCTGCCTCCGGTACCACCGTTGCCGCTGACCGTGGTGCCCACTCCGCCGGCGCCCCCGGCGCCACCATTACCGAACAGCCAACCGTTACCGCCCGCACCGCCCATGCCGCCGGCGCCGGCGGCGTGAACCCCACCGACACCACCGCTGCCGCCGTTGCCAATCAGCCCCGCGGCGCCGCCGTTGCCGCCGCGCCCACCAACACCAGCCACACCGGACCCCCCGTTGCCGCCGTTGCCCCACAGCAGTCCGCCGGGCCCACCATCTTGCCCGGTACCCGGCGCACCGTTGACGCCATTGCCGATCAGCGGACGGCCCAACAACGTTTGGGTAGGCGCATTGATCGCGTTCAGCAGCATCTGTTCGACGGTGACGGCCTCGGCTCCCGCATACGATTTCGCACCTGACGCCAACGCTGAGAGGAACTGCCGGTGAAACGCCGCCGCCTGAGTGCTGACGATCTGATACTCCACAGCATGCGAGCTGAACAACGCCGCAATGGCCGCCGAAACCTCATCTTGCGCAGACGCCAGCACGCCCACGGTCTGGGCAGCTGCCGCGGCGTTGGCATCATTGAGCGCACAACCGATACCGGCCACCTCGGCAGCGGCCGACAGCAACCGCTCGGGCGCCACCATCGCAAATGACATCAAACACCTCGCTCCGCTAATTCGATCTGACAAGTCGTGCGTTGATGCCGGGCCCGAGCTGGGTTGAGGAACCCAATGCTGTTGTCGAGAAGGCGATTGAGGTCATCGCGTTCTAATTTAGCCCGTAGTTCCCGCTGTGGAGCAGCTGCGTGCGAGACGTCACCTACGCGAAGACCACTCCCAAATCCGCACCGGCAACCGACCCCACGTCATGGCCGCCCTGCGCAACGCCGCGATCGGACTACTCCGCCTCGACGTCCACGACAACATCGCAAAAGCCCTGCGCCACCACGCCAGAAAGCCATACAGGCCCCTAGGTGTCATTTCAGTCCTTGTTCAAACGAGTCCGGGAAGCCGCTGGCCTCGCTGTTCGCGGGAGGGCACGGCCCCCGTCTACACGGCTTCACCTTCGCCACCGTGCACAGACCGCGGCCTATGCCCACGGCGGTGACCCCGACCGGGTGCTCTCGCTGCTGGCCACCTGGCTGGGGCACTCCGATGCCGCCCACACCTACTGGTATCTGACCGCGACCGGGGAACTCATGGCCCTGGCCGCCGGCAAGCTCGAACCCATCTCCGAAAGTGAAATGCTATGAACGCCTTGGCCATTAGTCTGCAAACCTACTTCGCGACCTCCGCCCCTATCCAGCGTGACGTGGCAGCCAACACCATCGCCTCCTACCGCGATACCTGGCGGATGCTGCTGAAGTACCTGACCACCACACTCCGGATTCCCGCCGACGCGCTCGACTTCGACGTCGTCACCGCAGCGCACGTAACCGGGTTCATCGACCACCTAGCTAGCGACTCGGGGGCGTTGCGCTCCTCCGTGGTGGACGAAAAGTCCCCTGTCAGCTGCGGTTGGCAGGTGGTTGTGTCCGACCAACTCCGAGGTAATGCTGAAGGGGTGTTTCGGTCGACCCCGGTCGGACTATGTTGCCGCTGAGCCCGCAGGCTAGCGTGGGGCGGAGGGCACAATTTTGTCCACGGGTACCGTGCAATGTTGCCTGCGAGCACGAGTGTCAGATTCCTGTTTCACCCCGCTCTCCCCGAAACACCCTCCAATGCAGCGGAATACGAGTGTCGCGAGGAAGTGGTCAGTGATGGAAGTCATACATCCGCGGTGCGCAGGGATTGACTGTTCGAAGAAGGACGCGAAGGTCTGCGTGCGGATCCAGGGCCAGAGCGCACGCGCGAGGTCAGCGACGGTGAGCACCTGGGGTGCCACGACGGGGCAGATCCTGGCGCTGCGCGAGCACCTAATCGCGCAGAAGATCAGTTGCGTGGTGATCGAGTCGACCAGCGACTACTGGAAACCGTTCTACTACCTGCTCGACGACGGCTTGGACGTGGTCTTGGTCAACGCCGCCTCGGTGCGTAACCTGCCCGGCCGAAAGACCGACGTCTCCGATGCGGCGTGGCTGGCCGATCTGGGCGCCCACGGGCTGGTGAAGGCATCCTTCGTCCCCCCGGCCCCGATCCGGGCGTTGCGGGACCTGACCCGCACCCGCACGGCGATCACCCGCGAACGCACCCGCGAAGTCCAACGGCTCGAGAAGCTACTCGAAGACGCTGGCATCCTCGGTGGCCACCGAGATCACCGGGGTGTCCGGGCGGGCCATGCTCGAAGCGCTGATCGCCGGCCAACGCGACCCCGCTGCGCTGGCTGAGTTGGCCCAACGCCGGCTGCGCTCGAAGATCCCCGCCCTGACCGCAGCGCTGACCGGCCGGTTCACCGACCACCACGGGTTCATGGCCCGGCTGTTCCTGGACCGCATCGACACGCACAGCGCCGACATCACCCGCCTCGATGAGCGCATCGAGGCGGGTGATGGAGCCCTTTCGCCCCGCCCGGGACCTGCTGATCAGCATCCCCGGGTTCTCCCGCATCGTCGCGGAAGTCTTCATCGCCGAAACCGGCGCCGACATGAGCGTGTTCCCCTCCGCCGGGCACCTGGCATCCTGGGCCGGATTGTCCCCGGGATCCAACGAGTCCGCCGGCCGGGTGAAGTCCACCAAGACCCGGCCCGGCAACCGCTACCTCAAAGGCGTACTCGGAATCGCCGCGCTCTCGGCGGCACGTTCGAAGAACACCTACTTCTCCGCGAAATACAAACGCATCGCCGCCCGCCGCGGACCGATGCGCGCCATCGTCGCCGTCGAACACGCGATGGTCATCGCCGCCTGGAACCTACTCACCAACGGCGACTTCTACCGCGACCCCGGCGCCGACTACTACACCGCACTCCGACCCGCCGCTGCCAAAACACGAGCGGTCAACCAACTCCAAGCCCTCGGCTACCGCGTCACACTGGAACTACTCACCGAATCCGCCTAACCCACCCAAAGCCCAGGTCACCCGTTCTGGTCAACTAAATTTCGTGTCAGTCGCTGGTGGCGGTGACCCGCCCGCGCAGGTCTGCGGCGATCAACCGGGCCGCCGCGTTCTGCCAATTGTGCAGGGAGCGCTGCGGTACCTCGGTGACCAGCCACTGCCAGGCTTGTCGCGCCGTGGAATCCAGTCCGGCGGCAGTGGCGTTCTGGGCGTAGGCCCGCACACCGACCACATACGGGAAATACAGGCAGTTGTAATACCGCCATTCCTCGGTGGTGCCAAAGTCGCCCCCGTCGCGGGGCTTGAGCCGCGCGATGCCGTCGGCGAGCACCGCCTTGAGTTCGTTGGCACGCTCCACCGGGTGATCGGGTGCGCCCCGGGCGGCCAGCCGCGCATCGATCACCGGCAGAGCGGTTAGCGGGCTCGCGACCAACTTGGTGAGGTCGCCGTAATGACCGAGCGCTCGGCGGGTGAGTCGAACGAACGTGTCGTCGTCGACGTCGACCAGGGGATCGTCCGACCGCAGCGGCAGCGCGGCACCCGCGTCACGCAACGCGGCCCGGTTGGCCCGCAACTCAGGTGATCGGGAGAAGGCCAGCCGGTCCAGCATTCCTGCCAAGGGGTTCGCTAGCACCTGGACGTTGATCGCGATCGCCAGGCTGGTGAACAGCAGCACCGTGAGCGCAGTCTGCGCGGCGGGCTCGGTGCGGGTCACCGCCAGGCCGACCAGCGCCTGACCGCCAAACAGCAAGGAGACTGCTATACAGCCGGCGAATGAGCGCAGCATGTCGGCGCGCAATGCCTGTCCTTCGTCGAAGGCGTCCCACAGGGCCACCGCCACCCCGAGTAGCAGCACATCGAAACCCGTCGACGCTAGCGCAATCCAACTCGGCGCCAGTCCCAGCGGAATGATCAGGATGGCGTTGGCCAACGCGAAAAACAGCGTCGCGATGACCACGGCTCCGGTAACGGGGGCGGGCCGAGCGGGCCGCAGTACGTTGGCGGCCATCGCACCCAACGTGGACACCGAGATGACAGCGAACATCAGCCAGTGCCCTAGCCGCAGTGGACCGGTGACACTGCCGGCCATTGCCGCGGCCAACAGGGTCAGCGCGGCGACACCTGAGATGAGTAACACTTCGCTCGTTCGGCTCCGCGGGCTGTCGGACGGACGGGCCAGTTCGACGAGTACCGCGAACCACGCCACTCCCGGAATCGCGACCAGGTAGACCTCCAACTGGCTGAGCAACTGGGCGTGCGTCACGCTGGTCAAGCGCACCGCGTCCACAGCCACCACCACAGCGAAACCGCACAGCCCGATCGCCGCCAGCACGAGCACCGGCTTGCGCGGGTCACGGGCCAGCAGGTATAGCCCGAGCCAACCGCTGAGCGTGAACACCACCGCCGACAGCGCAGCCATGCAACCAGTGTGTCACGGGCCTATTGCGCGGGCTTCGCAGCTACTTGCCGTACCGGCGGTTGCGCATGCTGTAGTCGCGCAGGGCGCGTAGGAAGTCGACGCGGCGGAAGGCCGGCCAGTGCGCCTCGGTGAACCACATCTCCGAATAGGCGCTTTGCCACAGCAGAAAGCCGGACAGCCGCTGCTCCCCCGACGTCCTGATCACCAGGTCGGGGTCGGGCTGCCCCGAGGTGTAGAGATTTTCCGAGATGCCCTCGACCGTCACCGCCTCGATGAGTTCCTCAGCGGTGGCGCCGTTGGCAAGTTCTTTGCTCAGCAATGCGCGGACCGCGTCGACGATCTCCTGGCGGCCGCCGTACCCGACCGCGACGTTGACGTGAAACGAAGCGTTCTGCGGCGTGGAATCCACCGCTCCGCGCAACCGGCGCGCCTGCGCTTGGCCCAGCAACTCCAAGTCACCGACGGTTCGGACGCTCCAGCGGTTGGCGGGGGCGCAGATCTCCTCGACGACGTCGGTGATGATTTCGATCAGTGCGGCGAGCTCGTCGGGGTCGCGCTGCAGGTTCTCGGTGGACAGCAAATAGACGGTGGCCATCTCGATCCCAGCTTCCTGGCACCATCGCAACATCTCGGCGATCTTGACCGCACCCATCCGATAGCCGACGCTGACGTCGTCATACCCGAGGCTGCGCGCCCACCGCCGGTTCCCGTCGCACAACACCGCGATGTGACGCGGCAGCTCGGATCGCGACGCGGCCAATCCCTGCCGAAGCCGCAGCTCGTACAGCCGGTACAACGGCTCCTTGATCCGCGGCGGGATGATCTCCACGAGGATCCACACTACTGTGACCGATCCGAAATACCGGCTGCCTTTTAGGGCAATATCACGCCGCGTCTACCGGGCCTCTCTCAGGCAGTCCCGCTACCCTGAACGGAGACACCACCGAACTCACAGGGCGGGGCATCAGGAGCAATGAGCAGCCAAACCAGCACGCTCACCAGCACAGAACCAGTATCAGACGGCCCATCACCGGCCAACGCCGCGCACCAGATCGTCGAGGGCGTCGTCAAGGCCCTGCACAAGCCCCGCTTCCGCGGCTGGATCCACGTGTACTCGGCCGGTGCGGCCGTTTTTGCCGGCGCATCGCTGATCGCAGTGTCCTGGGCGCTGGATTCCACCAAGGCCGGCCTGGCGACGATGCTCTACACGTTCGCCACGATCTTTATGTTCGCCGTCAGCGCCACCTATCACCGGGTGAACTGGAAATCAGCCACCGCACGCATGTGGATGAAGCGGGCGGATCACTCGATGATCTTCATCTTCATCGCCGGCAGCTACACGCCCTTTGCGCTACTGGCGCTGCCCGGCCACGACGGGCACGTCGTCCTGGCGATCGTCTGGGGCGGAGCGCTGGCCGGGGTCACCCTGAAGATGCTCTGGCCGACCGCACCGCGCTGGGTGGGCGTGCCACTGTACATCCTGCTGGGCTGGGTCGCGGTCTGGTACACCGGCACAATCCTGCACAACGCCGGGGTGGCGGCCATGGTCTTGCTGTTCGTCGGTGGCGCGCTCTACAGCATCGGCGGGATTCTCTACGCCCTGAAATGGCCCGACCCGTGGCCGTCGACCTTCGGATACCACGAGTTCTTCCACGCCTGCACAGCTGTCGCGGCGATCTGCCACTACATCGCGATGTGGTTCGTGGTCTTCTGACGCCTCAGAGTTGCGTCACGTCCGCCGGTGACCAGTAGGCCTTCATCGCGGCGACTTTCCCGTCGGCATCGAAGACCATCGTCTCGATCGGTTCGATCCGCATCTTGTTGTCGCCGGCGGTGATGGTCAGCCGGAAGTGGAACGCCGCCTCGTTGCCCGAAACGCGCAGGGTGACCAATTCGCACTCGCGCTCTACCCCCGTCACCGACGAGTAGAAACCCTGGATCGCCCGGGTGCCGATGTGCACCTCACCGCCCACCGGGTCCTCGAGGGTGGCGTCGTCGGCATAGAAGGCGGCCAGATCTTCGGCGCTGCCGCTGGTCACCGCGGCGATGTAGCGGTGGACCGTGTCGGTGATCGCTTGGGTCCTGTCGGCGCTGTTCGGCATGTGACGCACGCTACTACCCGGGTACACCCAGGGCGTCCGCGAGTTGGTCCGCGCTGGTGACCGGCAGGTCGCAGACGCGGCCCCGGCACAGGTAGGCGGCATCGGCCCCGGCCACCAGGTCGCGTCCGGCCAGCAGCGGCGACGAATCCGGCGCACCCCCAACGACGATCGCCCCGCCGGGTGCCAGCCGCCGGGCATCGGTGAGCAACGGCGACGGCGGGCCGGTGCAGGCGACCGCGATCTGCAGCGGCCCGCGCACCGCGGCTTCGGCCACGGCAAGCCAGTGTCCTGCCGAGCGCGGGGCGCGTGCCAGCAGCACCGAATGCGCGTCCAGCGTCTGCCCGGCCAGGTCGAGATAGCGCTCGGCGCGATCGCCCTCCACCAGGTGCGCCGCGGTAAGCAGCGCTTCGGCGATCGACGACGCGCCCGAGGGGGTGGCCCCGTCAAGCGGGTCGGCGGGGCGCAGCACGAGTTGCTCGGCATCGTCGGCGGTGTCGAACCAGCGACCGGGTCGTTGTGGATCCGCAAAATGCTGGACCGCAGCGTCGAGCAGGCCGGTTGCCGAGGCCAGCCACGCCTCGTCGGAGCTCGTTTGGTACAGCGCCAGCAATCCGGTGGTCAACATCGCGTAATCCTCCAGGATGCCCGCACTGTCTCCGACCACCCCGCCCAGACTCGCCCGCCGCAGCCGCCCCTGGACGACATGCAGATTCAGCAACGCCGTCGCGCAGCGCCGGGCGGCGCGCGCCAACTCCGGATCATCCAGTGCCACGCCGGCTTCGGCGAGCGCAGTGATCGCCAACCCGTTCCAGGAGGTGACGACCTTGTCGTCGCGTCCGGGCTGTACCCGGGTGAGCCGGGCGGCGTGCAACGCAGCCCGGGCGCGTTGCAGGCGTGCGGGATCGTCAGGATCGCTGAGCAACTGCAGCACCGATGCGCCGTGCTCGAAGGAGCCCACTCGCGACACACCGAAAACTGTTGCAGCCCAACGACCTTCGTTGAGTCCCAGCACCTCGGTCAGCTGCGCCGGTGTCCAGATGTAGGTCGATCCCTCGCGGCCGTCCGCATCGGCATCCAACGACGACGTGAACATGTCCCCGTCGGCCAGGTCGTCAAGCAGAAATCGCGCCGTCTGCGCGGCGACCCGTCGGGCCAGCCGGTCCCCGGTCCGGCGCGCCCAGTGTGCGTAGGCGCGCAGCAGCAGCGCGTTGTCGTAGAGCATCTTCTCGAAATGCGGTACCACCCAGGCACTGTCGACGCTGTAGCGGGCAAAGCCGCCGGCGAGTTGGTCGTAGATGCCGCCGCGCGCCATCGCACTGCCGGTATGCGCCACGGCCCGCAGCGCTTCGCGCGAGCCGGTGCGTTCGTAGTTGCGCAGCAAGCCCTCGAGCAGCGCCGACGGCGGAAATTTCGGAGCGGTGCCGAAGCCGCCGTGCACCCGGTCCTGATCGCGCAATACGGCCGCGACGGCGCCGTCACACAACTGGGGTGCGATCGCCGGTCCGGGACCCGGTAACGCCGACGCCATCGAGCGCAATTCCCCGGCGATGTGACGCGACGCGTCCTCGACCTCTGCACGGCGTTGCATCCACGCCTCGGTGATAGCCGAAAGTAGTTGGAGAAAAGCCTCTTTGGGATAGTAGGTACCACAGAAGAACGGCCGACCGTCCGGGGTGAGGAAGCACGTCATCGGCCAGCCGCCGTGTCCGGTCAGCGCGACGGTAGCGTTCATGTAGACCGAGTCGATGTCGGGGCGCTCTTCCCGGTCCACCTTGATGCAGACGAACCCGGCGTTCATGACGGCGGCCACCTCGTCGTCTTCGAACGATTCGTGGGCCATCACGTGGCACCAGTGGCAGGCCGCGTAGCCGATGGACAGCAGGACCGGCACGTCGCGCTCCGCCGCATCGGCGAGTGCTTCCGGACTCCACTGCCGCCAGTGCACCGGGTTGTCGGCGTGCTGGCGCAGATAGGGACTGGTGGCCTGCCCGAGGGTGTTGGTCCCGGACGGCTCAGCCAGGCTCATGAGCCGAGCCGGGAGGCCGCTTCCCGTCGGAGTCGGGGCTGGTGCGCTCGCCTCCGCCGATCACGTCAGTGCCCTCGTCGGCGGCCTGATCGGGCTCGGGGTGCTCGCGATCGAACGACTCCGGGACCTTCCTCAGCTGCCGGTTCATCGAACGAACGAGAAACACGGTGGCGACGACGAGCAACACGACCACCACCAGTCCGAGGGGACTGGCCTTCCCGAAGTCCGGCCCGTTGTTCTTCGGACCGGCAGCAATCACGCTGAGCAGAAAGTGATTCACGGTTCCTCGATCCCCTCGAACAGATCCGTCTCAGGCAGGCGGGCGGGTACCCGCGAACGGGCCAGCTCGAACTCCTCGGTCGGCCAGAGCCGCTCCTGCCATTCGATCGGCGCGGCGAAGAATTCGGCGTTCGGGTCGATCTGGGTGGCATGCGCGATGAGCGCGTCGTCGCGCTGACCGAAATACGCCGAGCACTCCACGCGGGTGGTCACGCGCTTCTCGAAGTGGTCGTGTTCGGGCAGCCAGTGCTCGAGCCACTTCGCGAACGGACCTTCCTGTCCGTGCTTGGCGAACTCGTCCTGCAGCAGCTGCATGCGGGCCCGCAGGAATCCGTGTACGTAGTACAGCTTGGACACCGACCAGGGCTCCCCCGCGTCTGGAAACCGTCGATAGTCGGCGGCAGCCTCGTAGGCACTGACGGACACCTCGTGGCAGCGGATGTGATCGGGGTGCGGGTAGCCGCCGTTCTCGTCGTAGGTGATCATCACGTGCGGCTGGAACTCCCGTACCACCCGCACCAGCGCTTCGGTGGACTCTTCCAGCGGCACCAGGGCGAAGCAGCCTTGCGGTAACGGTGGTGGCGGGTCGCCCTTGGGCAGGCCTGAGTCGATGAAACCCAGCCATTGGTGTTCGACGCCCAGGATCTCCGCGGCCTTGGCCATCTCGTCCCGGCGGATCTCGTGGATGTGTCCGTGCACGTCAGGCAGGTCCATCGCCGGGTTCAGGATCTCACCGCGCTCGCCGCCCGTCAGCGTCACCACCATGACGCGATGGCCCTCATCGGCATAACGCGCCAGCGTCGCGGCACCCTTGCTGGATTCGTCGTCGGGGTGGGCATGCACCGCCATCAACCGCAGTTTGCTCACGAGCTCCCTTGTATCTCCGTCCGTTGGCCGCCCACCGACCGTGTGAGTGCCTCCTATACTTCCAGTTCTCCTGTACCCCACAACTCCCGAGGGCATGACTGAGCACGTGAGCGAAGATTCCGCCTCCCGGCCCGCCGCACGCTACGGCCGCACTCGGCTGTCCCGGGGATCACGGCGCCGCGTCGTCATCGGCCTCACCGTGCTGGTCCTTGCGGCGGGAGTCGGCATCGCCCTGTTGGCCTACCGGCAGATCGGCACGGGCCCGGTCAAAGGCACGCTGGCCGGCTATCAGGTGATCGACGACGAGACGGCATCGGTGACGATCAGCGTCTACCGCGCCGATCCCTCGCGCCCGGTGGACTGCGTCGTGCGGATCAGGGCCAACGATGGCAGCGAGACCGGTCGCCGGGAGGTGCTGGTGCCCCCCGCGGATCAGAACACCGTCCTGGTCACCACGACATTGAAATCGAGCAAGCCACCGGCGATGGCCGACGTATACGGCTGTGGCACAGACGTACCCGCATATCTGCGGTCGCCATAGCCGCTTTGCAAAACGCCGAACTGCGGATATGTGAGTCATCTACTGTTTGCGCGGTGGTAACATCGGTGAATGCACGGTCCTGCCTGGGACCGTGTATTGCTGCATTAAAGGCCGTGAGAAGAACGGAGTGGCAGCACCCGGGGTGGGGACGCGCAGACTTCCCTCGACGAGGGACCACCAAGCCGCGCGAATACGCGGAAGAACGAACACAAGGAGCGCCACGAGATGACGGACACTCAGGTGACCTGGTTGACCCAGGAGTCACATGACCGACTCAAGGCCGAGCTCGACCAGCTGATCGCGAATCGTCCGGTGATCGCCGCGGAAATCAACGACCGCCGCGAAGAGGGCGACCTGCGCGAGAACGGTGGATATCACGCGGCCCGCGAGGAGCAGGGCCAGCAGGAGGCCCGTATCCGTCAGCTGCAGGACCTGCTCAACAATGCCAAGGTCGGCGAGGCGCCCAAGCAGTCCGGCGTGGCGCTGCCGGGTTCGGTGGTGAAGGTGTACTACAACGGTGACAAGGACGACACCGAGACCTTTTTGATCGCCACCCGCCAGGAGGGTGTGAACGACGGGAAGCTCGAGGTGTATTCGCCGAATTCACCGCTGGGCGGTGCGCTGATCGACGCCAAGGTCGGGGAGACGCGCAGCTACAAGGTGCCCAGCGGCAACACCGTCTCCGTCACGTTGGTCAGCGCGGAGCCGTACCACTCCTGACTGACCGCGAGCAGTCGCAAACTCGCACTGATCGCGTCATCTGCGTGCTATTTCGCGTCTGCTGGCGGTGATCAGCCCAGCGCCTGCTCCAGGTCCGCCAGTAGATCAGCGACGTCCTCGATTCCGACTGACAGCCGAACCAGGTCGTCGGGAACTTCCAGCTGCGAACCGGCCGTGGAGGCATGCGTCATGGCACTGGGGTGCTCGATCAGTGATTCCACCCCACCCAGCGACTCGGCGAGAATGAAGACGCTGGTCTTGGCGCACAATTTCTCGGCAGCAGCCCGCCCGGCCCGCATCCGCACCGAGACCATGCCGCCGAAACCGCGCATCTGCCTGGCGGCGACCTCGTGCCCACGATGGCTGGGCAGACCCGGATACAGCACGGTGCTCACCGCCGGATGGCCGGCCAGGAATTCCGCCACCGCCGCGGCATTTTCGCTGTGCCGCTGCATCCGCAGCACCAGAGTCTTCAGGCCGCGCATGGTGAGGTAGGCGTCGAAGGGACCGGGCACCGCGCCGGCGCCGTTCTGCAAAAAAGCGAACGCCTGGTCCAGTTCCTCGTCGTTGGTCACCAACGCGCCGCCGACCACGTCGGAGTGTCCGCCGATGTACTTGGTGGTCGAATGCAACACCACGTCGGCACCCAACGTCAACGGCTGCTGCAGCGCGGGCGAAGCAAAAGTGTTGTCCACCAACACTTTCACCGAATGCTCCGCCCCCAGTTGAGCAATCCCGCCGATGTCGGCGATCGACAGCAACGGGTTGGTGGGCGTCTCGACCCAGATCAGTTTCGTGCGCGAGGTGATCGCGGCGCGCACCGCGTCCAGGTCCGACAACGCCGCCGGCGTGTATCCGACGCCCCATCGGGTGAATACCTTGTCGACCAAGCGGAAAGTTCCGCCGTAGGCATCGTCGGGGATGACGAGGTGGTCGCCGGGACGAAGGATGGCCCGCAACGCACAGTCGGTGGCGGCCATGCCGGAACTGAAAGCCCGCCCGCACGTACCGCCCTCAACCGCCGCCAGCGAGGCCTCGAGCGCGGCCCGAGTCGGGTTGCCGGTGCGGGCGTATTCGAATCCTCCACGCAGGCCGCCGACGCCGTCCTGGGCGAAGGTGCTGCTGGCATAGATCGGGGCGTTGACGGCGCCGGTGGCCGGATCGGGACGGTAGCCGGCGTGGATGGCCTTGGTGGCCAGCCCGGTAAACGTGGGATCGTCGCTCATCGACTGCCAGCCTAATCGCCGCGCTGACGACCGCCACCCCGGCCACAGCTGACCGGGCCGGGGCGACTTGCGTCAATCGCCTCGTTATGCAGCGATTTTGCCGCCCTCGGATTCCAATGGCAGGCAGACGGTCGTCATGATCTTATCGGCCAGCGTCTGGCGCTTTTTGTCCCACAGCGGGAACAGGAAGCCGACATAACAGGGGATCATGTCAACGATGTGCGCGAGCTGCCGAACGACCGACATGCCGAATCCGATCGGCTCTCCGGTGACTTCGCTGACCACCTTGAACTTCAGGATCGACTTGCCGATGCTCGAGCCCGTGGTGCCTTGCCTGTAGCCGTAGTTCCAGACCACATAGGCCAGGATCACCAGCGTCGCCAGCCCCTGGGCCAGGAAGCCGAGGATGGAGTCCTCGGTGTAGCAGTACTGCGCGACGCTGTACTGATTGACGCTGGTCACGCACGACTCCTGTTGGGTGACGAGAGCGATCACCAAGGCGATGCCGTACACGACGATGACCGGCACCACGTCGATGAGGTAGGCGAGCACCCGGGTAAGCCACGGCGTGTAGGACTCCGAGGGCAACTCGCGGATGGCCGGCCCCGGCGGCGGCGGCGCGTAGCCGCCGGCGGACGGAGGGGGCGGCGGGTAGCCCCCCGCGGGAGGAGGCGGCGGTGGAGGAGGTGGCGCGGAGCCCCCTACCGACGGAGCGAAGTCACCACTGCTGCCGGGTGGGGGCGGCGGGGACGGCGGCAGATGTCCGCCGGACGGCGCTGCACCGGATGAGCTCGGCGGCGTGGGCGGTGGGGAATAAGGCCCGCCGGGCGGCGGCTGATCGGTCATTGGGCAACCTTCCAACGCGGGGTTTGCTGAACTAAGCCGGTTACAGTACCCGAGCGCTGCGCCCCGCATCACAGCCGCACTAGCGGCGGCGGGTTCCCTCGGACAGGAAGCCCAACAGGTCGTAGCGAGTGATCACCCCGACGGGTTTACCTTCCTCGACCACCATCAGCGCATCCTGATCCCGCAGCGCCTTGCCGGCCGCGCTGACAAGTTCGCCGGCCCCGATCAACCGCAACGGTGGGCTCATGTGCTGGGAGACCGCATCGGCCAGCTTCGCACGGCCTTCAAAGACCGCCGAGAGCAGTTCCCGCTCCGAGACACTGCCGGCGACCTCCCCGGCCATCACCGGCGGCTCTGCCCCCACGACCGGCATCTGCGACACCCCGTACTCGCGCAGGATCCCGATGGCATCACGCACCGTCTCTGACGGATGGGTGTGCACGAGGTCAGGCAGGGCACCGGACTTGCGGCGTAACACGTCGCCGACCGTGGACTCCTCGGCCGAGCCGTCCAGCCTGCTGCGCAGGAAACCGTAGGACGACATCCAAGCGTCGTTGAAGATCTTGGCCATGTAGCCGCGACCGCCGTCCGGCAGGAGCACCACGATCAGTGCGTCCGGGCCGGCCTGTTCGGCCACCTTGAGCGCGGCGACGACTGCCATCCCGCACGACCCGCCGACCAGCATCGCTTCCTCGCGGGCAAGCCGTCTGGTCATGTCGAACGAGTCGGAGTCCGAGACGGCGATGATCTCGTCGGGCACCGACGGGTCATAGGCGGCCGGCCAGAAGTCCTCACCGACGCCCTCGACGAGGTAAGGCCGACCGGTGCCGCCCGAATACACCGACCCCTCCGGGTCGGCGCCGATGATGCGCACCCGCCCGTCGGAGACCTCTTTGAGGTAGCGGCCCGCGCCGGTGATCGTGCCGCCGGTGCCGATGCCGGCGACGAAGTGGGTCACCCTGCCGTCGGTGTCATTCCAGATCTCGGGCCCGGTGGTCGCGTAGTGGCTGGCCGGCCCCTCGGGGTTGGAGTACTGGTCGGGTTTCCAGGCCCCGTCGATCTCGCGGACCAGTCGGTCCGAGACGCTGTAATAACTGTCCGGATCGTTCGGCGGCACCGCCGTCGGGCATACCACCACCTCGGCGCCGTAGGCCTGCAACACGTTTCGCTTGTCTTCCCCGACTTTGTCAGGGCACACGAACACACACTTGTAGCCGCGCCGCTGGGCAACCAGGGCAAGCCCGACACCGGTATTGCCCGACGTCGGTTCGACGATGGTGCCCCCCGGTCGCAGCGCGCCGCTCGCTTCGGCGGCGTCGATCATCCGCTCGGCGATGCGGTCCTTGGAGCTGCCACCCGGGTTGAGGTATTCCACCTTCGCCGCCACGACACCGGCGCCGTCGGGGACGACGGAGTTCAGCCGAACCAATGGCGTGCCGCCGATGAGGTCACTGAGGTGCTGCGCAATCCGCATGCGCCTATCGTCGCAGGCGGTGTCGGACGGCGCACGAGCGCTATCCGGGTGCTATCCGGTGGCTTCGCGGATGTACTCGCCGATCTGACGCAACGAACGGGCGGCCTCCGGCAGCAGCGGCCCCGCTACCTGGAAGTCGTGCACCTGCCCCGGCCACACTCGCACCTCGGCCGGCACCCCGGCCGCCGCCAGCCTGCTCGCCGCCAACTGCGCGTCGTGCAGCAGTACCTCGGACCCGGACACGTGAATCAACGTGCGCGGCAAGCCCGGCTCGATGTGGTCCAACGGCTCGTAAACCGCTTCCGGTTTCCCGTCCACGGTGTTCTTCGCGGCACAGCTAGCAACCAAAGCACCAAGCGCATCGAAGGCCCTCGAGGGGAACATCGCGTCCGTTTTGATGTTGGGATGCGCCTGCTTATCTTCCTTTGCCAGCTGCAGCAACGGCGAGATCGCGACGAGGGCTGCCGGCTCCTCGCCCTCGCGTTGCAAACGCTGCGCCAGCGAGAGCGCGAGGTACCCGCCGGCAGAGTCACCGGCGAGCACAATCTGGTCCGGTTCGTAGCCCAACAGCCGCAGCCAGCGGTACCCGTCGTGACAGTCGTCCAGCGCCATCCCGATTGAGTGCTTGGGCATCAGCCGGTAGTTGACAACGAGAATGGGCGCGTCAGCAAACTTGGAGAGGGATTCGACCAGCCGACCGTGCGAGTTTGCTCCGCAGGTCAGGAACGCTCCGCCGTGGAGGTAGAGCACCACCCGCCGGGTGCCGTCGGCCGGCAGTACCCCTGCCGCCCGAACCAACTGCGCCGACGCGTTTGGCAGGGTTACTTCGGCTCTCACGGTGCTGGTCGCGGGCAACAGCACGCGCGCAGCGTGGTCGATCAGTCCCCATGGCCAAGGCAAATGAGGCACATAGCTGCCAGCCGCCAAAACCGGCCGAATTGTCACACGCGATGCCAGCGTGGCTAACCGCGCAGCGACACTCGGACCAGCTTCGAGAACCTCGACTGGCGCACCGTCACTGATCGCGAACCTGCGGGCTTCGAGTCTACGAGCCTTCAGCGCGTCGCGTGGGCGAATGGCGACTCTCGGAGAGCCAGATACCTTTCCGGGTGCAGTCATGCTCAACACTTCCTACGCCGTTGTAGTCCGATACAGCATGCGACGAAGAAGCTGAGCTATCCGTTCAGTCAACCTCGCAGACTTAGCTTGACAGTCCTTTACCCACTCAACATCCACTTAATCAGTTTCGATACCACATCTGTTTCACACCGTAACCGCTTTGTTTGTCAGCTACCCCCGAAATCAGCACAACCGTCCTAAACTAGTGCACGTGGGCGTGCATGTGCCGCGGCGTTCGACGATCGCTCTGGCCACAGCGGGTGCACTCGCCTCGACGGGCTCGGCCTATCTGGGCGCACGCAACCTGCTGGTTGGCCAGGCGATGCATGTGCGTACCGTGATCCCCAAATCCTGGGACCCGCCGCCGCGGGCAGACGGCGTCTACACCCGGGATGGCGGACCGGTGCAGCGGTGGCGATACGGCACACCGTTCGATCTGCACCTGATGATCTTCGGCGACTCGACCGCGACGGGTTACGGGTGCGCCACCGCCGAGGAGGTGCCGGGCGTGGTCATCGCCCGCAGGCTCGCCGAGCAGAGCGGCTTGCGAATCAGGCTGAGCACCAAAGCTATTGTCGGTGCCACGTCCAAGGGCGTGCTGGGTCAGGTCGACGCAATGTTCGTCGCTGGGCCGCCGCCGGATATCGCGGTGATCATCATCGGCGCGAACGACATCACCGCGCTCAACGGCATTGGACCGTCGGCGCAGCGGCTGGGCACCTCGGTGCGCAAGCTGCGCAACCGGGGAGCGACCGTGGTGGTCGGCACCTGCCCGGATTTCGGGCTCATTACCGCGATCCCGCAGCCCCTGCGCTCCGTGGCGCGCACCCGCGGCCTCCAGCTCGCCCGGGCTCAGGCCGCGGCCGTCACCGCGGCCGGTGGTGTGCCGGTTCCCCTGGCCCATCTCCTGGCACCGAAATTCCGCGAGATGCCCGAATTGATGTTCTCCTCCGACCGCTACCACCCCTCGGCCGCCGGCTATGCCGAGGCGGCCGAACAATTGCTGGCGGCGCTGTGCGAAGCATTGAGCGAGAAGATCCCCGTGCTGGCTCGCCCGACCCCGGTACCGGTCGCTGCCGCCCGGCGAACCATCGTGTCGCGGTTGTGGCCCCGCACGTCGCCGGCGCGTGCGACCGCCGCGGCTGCCTCCGGGTAAGGCGCGTTAGGCTCGGCTTCGCACACCCCACCCGAGGAGCCGTCATGCCGGAAGCCGTCATCGTTTCAACTGCCCGCTCGCCGATCGGCCGCGCCATGAAGGGGTCGCTGATCAGCATGCGGCCCGACGATCTGGCCGCCCAGATGGTACGTGCCGCGCTCGACAAGGTACCCGCGCTCAACCCCCACCAGATCGATGACCTGATCATGGGTTGCGGCCAGCCCGGCGGTGAGTCCGGCTTCAACATCGCTCGGGTAGTCGCCGTGGCGCTGGGGTACGACTTCCTGCCGGGCACCACCGTCAACCGTTACTGCTCGTCGTCGCTGCAGACCACCCGGATGGCTTTCCACGCGATCAAGGCCGGCGAGGGCGACGTCTTCGTCTCCGCCGGAGTGGAGACTGTGTCCCGCTTCGGCAAGGGCAACGCCGACGGGTGGCCAGACACCAAGAATCCGCTCTACGACGCCGCCCAGGAACGCACCACCACCGCCGCCGCGGGAGCCGAGGAATGGCACGACCCCCGCGCCGACGGGACCGTGCCCGACATCTACATCGCGATGGGCCAGACCGCCGAGAATGTCGCCTTGCTGACGGGCATCTCCCGGGAGGACCAGGACCACTGGGGCGTGCGCAGTCAAAACCGGGCCGAGGAAGCGATCAAGAGCGGCTTCTTCGAGCGGGAGATCTCCCCGGTCACCCTGCCCGATGGTTCGACGGTCAGCACCGATGACGGCCCACGAGCCGGGACGACGTACGAGAAGATCAGTGAGCTCAAGCCGGTGTTCCGGCCCAACGGTACGGTTACCGCGGGCAACGCCTGCCCGTTGAACGACGGTGCCGCGGCGGTGGTGATCACCAGCGACGTCAAGGCCAAAGAACTTGGTCTCAAACCGCTGGCGCGCATCGTGTCCACCGGGGTCAGCGGCCTGTCGCCCGAGATCATGGGCCTCGGCCCGATCGAGGCCACCAAGCAGGCGCTGGCCCGGGCCGGGATGTCGGTGTCCGACATCGACCTGTTCGAGATCAACGAGGCCTTCGCGGTGCAGGTGCTCGGCTCGGCGCGGGAGCTGGGCATCGACGAGGACAAACTCAACGTCTCCGGTGGGGCCATTGCACTGGGCCACCCGTTCGGCATGACCGGTGCCCGAATCACCGCCACGCTGCTGAACAACCTGACGACACATGACAAGACGTTCGGGTTGGAAACCATGTGCGTCGGCGGCGGCCAGGGCATGGCGATGGTGATCGAGCGGCTCTCCTAGCCGCTTTCCGGCGTTGAGCCTGCGCTGAGGGCGGGGGCTACTCGCAATTCGTCGCCCACACCGCAGAACCAACAGCGGTGTCGGTGCCGACAGCCACCATGTCGGCATGAACAGCGCGCGGCAACCGTTCATCGGCGGTGAGGCGCTGGCCGACGGAATCCTGACCCGGCATGAGCTGCGCAGGTGCTACCGCGCGATCATGCCAAATGTTTACCTGGACAAGCGGGTCGAGCCGACGCTGCGACAACGCACAACGGCGGCGTGGTTATGGTCGCGGCGGCAGGCGGTGATTGCCGGCACATCGGCGTCGGCGATGCACGGCTCCAAGTGGATTGATCAGGCGGCGCCGATCGAGTTGATCTGCCGGAACGCGAGGACACGCAGCGCGTCATCGCGCGTGAAGAGCTCTTGCTGGGTGGCGAAATCCAATCGCTAGAGGGACTGTCGGTGACGACTCCGGAGCGGACGGCATTCGATATTGGTCGGCGAGGGCCCTTCGGTCACGCCGTCGCCAATCTCGACGCGCTCGGCGCCGCGACAGACTTCAAGGTGCCCGACGTCTGCGAGTTGGCAGCGCGCCATCCACGCGTGCGAGGCTTGCGTCAACTCGAAGCCGCACTGGAACTAGTGGACGCCGGAGCTCAATCACCACGAGAGACCTGGCTGCGCTTGCTGCTGGTAAACGCTGGCTTTCCGAGGCCTCAGACGCAGATACCCGTGCTGGGCCGCGACGGCTTCCCCCGCTACTTCCTCGATATGGGTTGGGAGGAAATCAAGGTGGCTGCCGAATACGACGGCGACCAGCATTGGACCGACCCAACCCAGTACGCGCGGGACGTCGACCGGCAGGACTACATCGCCGGAGTCGGATGGATCGTCATCCGTGTAGTCAGCCGCCACCGACCCAGCGACGTGATTCGTCGAGTCAAGTGCGCATGGGATGCCCGGACGACGGGTTGATTCTGCGGCCAGGACGACAAACCGCGAGTAAGCAACAGCCTCAACGCAGACCCAACGCCGAACGACCCGCAGCCCCCCAACACGCCGGACAAGAAAAAAGCCGGCACCGGAGGGTGCCGGCTTTGCCCGTCGAGGGTTTAGTCGTTCTGCAGATAACTCAGCAGCCGCAGAATTTCCAGGTACAACCAGACCAGCGTCACCGTCAGGCCCAGTGCGATACCCCAGGCAGCCTTGTCCGGCGCACCTGCGCGAATCATCTGGTCGGCCGCGTCGAAGTCGATGAGGAAGCTGAAGGCTGCGATACCGATGCAGACCAGCGAGAAGATGATCCCGATCGGTCCGGCACTGCGCAGGCCAAGACCCTCACCGCCGCCGACATGGAACATCGCCAGCACGAAGTTACCCAGCATCAGCACCAGCACGCCGAACATCGCGGCGACGAGCATGCGGGTGAACCTCGGAGTGACCCGGATCGCGCCGGTCTTGTAGACGACCAGCATGCCGAAGAACACGCCGAGGGTGCCGAGCACCGCCTCCCCGATGAGCATGCCGGCATTCGCCGAGCCCACCGAGAAGTTGGCGAGAAGGAAGGAGATCGCGCCGAGGAACAACCCCTCCAGCGCGGCATAGCTGAGCACGATCGCCGGGTTGTCCTGCTTGCGCCCCAGCGTGGCGATCAGCACCAGGCCCAACCCACCGAAGGCGCCGACCATGGTCAGCGGCATCGCCAGGCTCAAGTTGGCCGCGACCAGGAAATAGGACACGATCGCGGTGGCCGAGAGCATCGCCAGCGTCAGACCGGTCTTGGTGACGACGTCGTCGATGGTGAGCGGGCGCGAGACGCGAGCCTCACGCCCCTGCTGGTAGGGCGCGTAGGGGTCAGCCGGATAGCCCGCCTGAACACCGGGGCCGAATTGCGCGTATCCGCCCGCCTGCTTGGGCAGCGAACGAAATACCGGGTTACTTGTCTCCCGCACCGTCGGATCCTCTCTCAAATGCTATGGCTTCGAACGTGCGAACAATCGCTCAACGAGTGGCGGTCCGCCCGAGTTCCCTGCGGAGCTGCTGCTTTGTGGTCAGTACCGGACCCGTATAGCTCGTGTGGGCCACCCTAAACCTTAGCCCCGGGGACATCGCCGGGCGAGTCACGATCTAGATTGCTCGTCAAACTCATGGCCCGACTGATCCGGGCTGGGGCGGATTGCGGCGGAGGGGAGAGACGAGCGCATGACTGAGGCCGTGACCGGAGAATCCGACGAAGTCCTGACCCGCGTCGTCGACGGAGTCGGCTACGTGACCCTCAACCGGCCCAAGGCCATCAACTCGCTGAACCAGACGATGGTGGACATCCTCAGCACCGTGCTCATCAGGTGGGGCCGCGACGACGCGGTGCGCGCGGTGGTGCTTACCGGCGCCGGCGAGCGCGGACTGTGTGCCGGCGGCGACGTGGTCGCCGTCTATCACAGCGCGCGCAAGGACGGGGCCGATGCGCGGCGGTTCTGGCGCGACGAGTACCTGATGAACGGATTGATCGGGCGGTTTACCAAGCCATACGTGGCGGTGATGGACGGCATCGTGATGGGCGGTGGCGTCGGCGTCAGCGCACATGGCAACACCCGGGTGGTGACCGACACCTCGAAGGTGGCGATGCCCGAGGTGGGCATCGGCTTCATCCCCGACGTCGGCGGTGTATTCCTGCTGTCTCGCGCACCCGGCAAGCTGGGTCTGCATGCCGCGCTCACCGGCGCGCCGTTCAGCGGTGCCGACGCCATCGCGCTGGGATTTGCTGATCATTACCTGCCCCACAGCGAGCTCGACGCGTTCACCGCGGCGGTCGCCACCAACGGCGTCGAGGGCGCACTGGCCAAGCACGCGATCGAACCACCACCGAGCGAGCTTGCGGCGCAACGGGAATGGATCGACGAGTGCTACTCGGCCGACAGCGTGATCGATATCGTGGCTGCACTGCGGGACCATGACAGCCCAGCCGCGCACGACGCCGCCGATCTGATCGGCACCCGCTCCCCCATCGCACTCTCGGTGACTTTCGAGGCGGTGCGCCGCGCTGCCGAGCTAAAAACGCTGGATGATGTTCTGGTGCAAGACTATCGGGTCTCGTCGGCGTCGCTGCGCTCGCACGACTTGGTGGAGGGCATTCGCGCCCAACTGGTCGATAAGGACCGCAATCCGAAGTGGTCGCCGGCATCGCTGGCCGAGGTCACCGTGGCCGACGTCGCAGCATACTTCGCGCCCGTCGACGACGACCTGACGTTCTAGGAGGTAACACCCGTGCCGTACGAAACCATCCTGGTCGAACGCGAAGAGCGAGTCGGCATCATCACGCTGAACCGGCCCAAGGCGCTCAACGCCCTCAATAGTCAGGTGATGAACGAAGTCACCAGCGCTGCAACGGATTTGGATGGCGATCCAGGCATCGGGGCGATCGTCATCACCGGTTCGGCCAAGGCTTTCGCCGCCGGTGCCGACATCAAGGAGATGGCCGGGCTGTCGTTCGCCGACGCCTTCGGCGCCGATTTCTTCGCCACCTGGGGCCGGCTGGCCGCCGTGCGCACGCCCACGATCGCGGCGGTCGCCGGGTACGCCCTCGGCGGCGGCTGCGAGCTGGCGATGATGTGCGACCTGTTGATCGCCGCCGACACAGCGAAATTCGGGCAACCGGAGATCAAGCTCGGCGTTATTCCCGGCATGGGCGGATCGCAGCGCCTGACCCGGGCAATCGGCAAGGCCAAGGCGATGGACCTCATCCTGACCGGACGCACCATCGACGCGGCGGAAGCCGAACGCAGCGGCCTGGTTTCGCGGGTGGTACCCGCCGACGACTTGCTCGCCGAGGCCAAGGCGGTCGCGGCCACCATCTCGCAGATGTCCCTGCCGTCGGCCCAGATGGCCAAAGAGGCGGTTAACCGCGCCTTCGAATCGACTCTGGCCGAGGGACTTCTGTACGAGCGCCGGCTTTTCCACTCGACATTCGCCACCGACGATCAGTCCGAGGGCATGGCGGCCTTCATCGACAAGCGGCCGCCCGACTTCACCCACCGATGACCAAGTCCCCAACGGTAGCCTCCGAGCAAGACACGTCGGAACCCACCGACGCCGCGGAAAACGCACCCTGGTGGCACCGGTATCGCGGCCGCTGGTGGGTCCGCCACTACACCTACACCGGGACCCTGTTCGGCCTGATCTTCGTATGGCTGTCGCTGACGCCGTCGCTGTTGCCCCGCGGTCCCCTGTTCCAGGGAGTGGTCAGCGGGTGCTCGGGCGCCATCGGATACGGCCTGGGCGTGTTCGCCGTGTGGCTGGTCCGGTACATGCGCTCGCAAGACTCCAGCCCCCCTGCGCCGCCGTGGGTTTGGCCGCCACTTATCGGCGTCGGCGCGATCGGGATCGTCGTCATGGCGATCCGTTTCCACGTCTGGCAGGACGAAGTACGCGACATGATGGGCGTCGAGCACCTGAAGTGGTACGACTACCCGCTGACCGCGGCATTGTCGGTGATCGTGCTGTTCTCGTTGGTCGAGATCGGCCAGCTCATTCGGCGGGTGGTCATTCTGCTTGTGGGACAAGTGGATCGGATCGCGCCTTTCCGGGTGTCGGCGACCATCGTGGTGATCGGGCTGATCGTGCTGACGATCAGCTTGCTCAACGGCGTCGTGCTCAAATTCGCGATGCGATCGATGAACGGCAGTTTCGCCGCCGTCAACAATGAGATGGAGCCCGGCTTCAGCGCACCGACGTCCAAGTTGCGCTCCGGCGGGCCGGGTTCACTGGTGTCATGGGAGTCGCTGGGGCATCAGGGCCGGATCTTCGTCGAGGGTGGGCCTCCGGTCAGCAAGTTGACCGCCTTCAACGGGATCCCGGCCATCGAACCGATCCGGGCTTACGCGGGGCTGAAATCCGCTGAAGACATCGACGCAACGGCCGACCTGGCGGCTCAGGAACTGCTGCGGACCGGTGGCCTGCAACGAGCGGTCGTCGCGGTGGCAACGACCACCGGCACCGGCTGGGTCAATGAGGCCGAAGCTTCGGCGCTGGAATACATGTACAACGGCAACACCGCGATCGTGAGCATGCAGTACTCGTTCCTGCCCAGCTGGCTGTCGTTCCTGGTGGACAAGGAGAACGCGCGGCACGCCGGCCAGGCGCTGTTCGAAGCCGTCGACAAGCTGATCCGGCAGATGCCGGAGTTCAAGCGGCCCAAGCTCGTCGTCTTCGGCGAGAGCCTGGGATCGTTCGGCGGTGAAGCGTCGTTCATGAGTCTCAACAACGTTCTGGCTCGCACTGACGGCGCATTGTTCAGCGGGCCGACGTTCAACAACACCATCTGGACACAGCTGACCGCCAACCGAGATAAAGGTTCCCCGGAGTGGCTGCCGATCTACGAGGACGGCCACAACGTCCGTTTCGTTGCCCGGCCCGAGAACCTCGACCGGCCGCAGGCGCAGTGGGGCCACCCGAGGGTGGTGTACCTGCAGCACGCCTCCGACCCGATCGCCTGGTGGACGCCCGACCTGTTGTTCAGCGAACCGGACTGGCTGCGTGAGAAGCGGGGCTACGACGTCCTGCCCGGCACCCACTGGATCCCTCTGGTGACGTTCCTGCAGGTCTCGGCCGACATGGCGGTCGCAGTCGACGTCCCCGACGGCCATGGTCACCGCTACGTCGCCAACTGTGCCGACGGCTGGGCGGCCGTGCTGTCACCGCCAGGCTGGACGCCCGACAAGACGGCGAAACTGCGCCCGCTTCTGCACGCCGACTCGACAGCGGGCACCTCGGGGTAGCGGCTGCTAGGCCGGCACGGACTCCCGGGCCTGCAGTAGCCGCATGGTCTCGGCCAGCACACCCTCGGCGACCAACGCGTGATAACCCCCCACCACGTCCGTCGCCCGGTGCAACCCCAGATCCAGCAGCGCCGCCGCGGCCAGACTCGAGGTGTAACCCTCCGAACACAGGATCACCCACTCGACGTCGTCGCCGGCGGCCTGCGGGAGCCGGGCGTCACTGGTCGGGTCGCAACGCCATTCCAGGACGTTCCGCTCGATCACCAACGCGCCGGGGACTTCACCCTCGCGGGCCCGCTGAGCGGCGGGCCTGATGTCGACCAGCACCGCTCCCCGCCGCACCGCCGCAGGCACCTGCGCGGCGGACAGCCGCCGATAGCGCTCGCGGGCCGCGTCCAATATCCGCTCGATCCGGCTCATCACGGTCCTTCGGGTTGATCGGTCAGTTCGGTGCGCTGACGGCGCAGCGTGTTGCGCTCGGTGACGTCGTAGTAGGACATGGCGGTCAACGGCGGCGAGTAGGCGTGCACACTCAACGTCGGCTGCACGGGCGCCGGTGCCGCAGTGGCCGCAGAGCGCGGCGCCCACACCACGTCGTGCACCCACCCCAGCGGAAACCCCGCCTGGTCACCAGCTTCCAGCCGGCGGCGGCGCAAACGCCTTCCATCCCAACGAAATTCGTTCAGCGATCCGGAAAGCACGGTCAGCGCACCGAGCGAGCCGCCATGGTCGTGCAATTCGGTGGCATGCCCGGGAACCCAGCTGATCAACCAGATGTCGAGTTCTTCGTCGCCGTGGATCCGGGTGAACCAACGTTCGGTTTCGGGCACACCGCCCATCGGCAGCAGGTAATCGCAACGACCGCTGAGGACGTCATCGGCGGCCTGATCGGTGGCGTGCAGCAGATCGGACACCCGAAGCCGGGTAGGCCCCGAACTGGGAGGGGTCAGCGTGGGATAGGGACGAGCAAGGGCGGTAGCCATGGAAGAACTCCGGGGTGTGAAGCTGAATCGGGCAAGCGGCGGCGCGTCAGGGCCGACAACACTCGCAAAATCCGAACCGTTCCATCACGACGACAGTGTTGCATAGATTGAGACCCGTGGGCGGGCGTCGGGCGTGGGCAGTGCTGCTTGGCGCACTGGCATGCGTGCCGGCCTTCGCCGGGTGCTCACACGGCGGGGGCAGCGGCAAGACCACGTCCTCGCCGGCCCGTTCGGCGACCTCCACCAGTTTGCTGCCTCCGGGAGCCATCGGCGTCTCGCCCGGCGGCGTGACGACGCGCGTCGACGCCCCCGCGGAGTCGACAGAAGAAGAGTATTTCCAGGCCTGCCACGCCGCGAAGGTGTGGATGGACTCCCAGGGTGGCGCCGGCGAGGCGCAGATCGAGCCGTACCTTCACATGGTTCAAGCATCCGCATCAGGGCTTGCGGGCAGCTTCAACAAGCGCTGGGTGGAGCTCGGCCCGGAGCGTCAGGCGGCCGTTATCGTCGCCGCGCAGGCCGCCGGCCGCGGCGAATGCGGTTGACGCTCCCCGCCGGCTGTGCGAGTTGAAATCACGGCTGCACAAAACCCTCGGCCGGTTCCTGCCGGCAATGTCGCGCCAAGCAGAATAAAGGGATGTCCGGACCAATCCCCCTGCGCCCGCGCGCGTCCTCTGGAAGCCGCGTCGCGTTGGCGCTGGGCAGCGGCGGCGCCCGCGGTTACGCGCACATCGGCGTGATCCAGGAGCTGCGCGAGCGGGGCTACGAGATCGTGGGCATCGCCGGGTCTTCCATGGGCGCCTTGGTGGGCGGCGTGCAGGCGGCCGGGCGGTTGAACGAACTCGCGGACTGGGCCAAGTCGCTGACCCAACGCACCATCCTCCGGTTGCTCGATCCCTCGCTGACTGCGGCGGGAGTGCTGCGGGCGGAGAAAATCTTGGACGCGGTACGCGACATCCTCGGCCCGGTCACGATCGAGCAACTGTCGGTCCCCTACACCGCGGTGGCCACCGATCTCCTGGCCGGCAAATCGGTATGGTTTCAGCGCGGCCCGCTGGACGAGGCGATCCGGGCATCCATCGCAATCCCCGGCGTGATCGCCCCGTGCGAAGTCGGCGGACGGCTACTCGCCGACGGGGGCATCCTGGACCCGCTGCCGATGGCGCCGATTGCGGCCGTCAACGCCGACCTGACCATCGCGATCAGCCTCAACGGCAGCGAACCGGGTGCCATCCGCGACGCCGAACCGGGGATGACCGCCGAATGGCTGAACCGCATGGTGCGCAGCACCACGGCGCTGCTCGACACCAGTGCCGCCAAGTCGCTGCTGGATCGGCCGACGGCACGGGCGGTGCTGAGCCGATTCGGGGCGACGCCGCCGGATTCGGACGACTGGTCAGAGTCCGGCGCTCAAGATGGCGATGAAGATGCGCCCGAAATGCCCAAGCTCGGCAGCTTCGAGGTGATGAACCGGACGATCGACATCGCCCAGTCGGCGCTGGCCCGTCACACGCTGGCGGCCTATCCGCCCGACCTCCTGATTGAAGTGCCGCGCACCACCTGCCGCAGTCTGGAATTTCACCGCGCGGTCGAAGTCATTGCTGTGGGCCGCACTTTGGCAGCCCGCGCGCTGGACTCTTTTGAAAATGCCGGCGATGAGGAATCGCAGCCACCTGCAATCGAGGGCTCGTAATCCCGTCGCGGCTGCGGAGAATCACCGCCCGAATTGCGCATGAGATCGGGCCACGGTCCGAGCAGCGTCATGCCGGGCGGTCAGGCGCGTTTGCGACCCGGCCCGGTGTGGGTGGCAGCTTTGCGTTGCAGCTCGGCGATAAGGTCGGACGGGTGCAGTTGCTCGGCTAGCCGGGTCAGCGCCAGCCGGACCACTGCGCTGCGGGTGGCATCCACTCGCGGTTTGGCGAAACGCGCTGCGGTGCGCACGGTTTCGAGAAAAGTATCGGTGGGTTCGTCGAGGTAGATCGAGACCTTCGTCAACTCGTTCACCGGCGCCGGCGGCGACGGTGCGGGTGGCCGCGGCGCTGGCGTGACCGCGGTCGGCAGCGGCACGGCTGCGCGCGGCGGTATTGATGGCCGCGCCAGACCCGGGTTCGGCATGGGCGGACGCCCGCGGTACTGCGTCGCCGGACCCGCGTTATGCTGCGGAGAAACATTTCGCACAGTCACGCCGTACGTCATCACAGTTTCCTCTCGTGAATTTGAAAAATCATTGCCGCAGCGGTTCGGTACTAAAGAATTATGGCGCTGCGATTCGCTAGATATAACACGTCGCAGATCGGCCGTACAACCGACATAAAGGCCCGAATTGGCGAATCAAGCCGGATTACACACCGATTCAACGATTACTCAACATTCTTCGTCGTTTTCCGGTCATCCGCCGCACAGCCGAAACCAGGAGCGCATGTGACCGTCACGGACGGCATCATCGGCAGGCAATGATCGGCGATGTCGATCTGGTGATGGGTCCTTCTCCGAGACCCTTTGCGTCCAATGGCGGGTTCGTCGCCACCAGGCACCGCAAAGCCAGGGAATACCTGCGGTGTTTCGTCGAGTTTCCGGCGGTTGCGGAGCATCCCGCTCGGGTGATCACACACCGAGGAAACGCGCGATGGATTCCGCTTCGCGCCGGCCCTGGGCGCGCCCAGCTCTCGCCGAACCGATCCGGCATCGCGGATCCAGCGGGTTGGCGCCGAAGGCCGCCAGCGAATCCTCATCGGCGAAGACACTCAAAGTCCGGCCCTTGAACGCGGTGATCTCACCGGCCGGCCCCGGTCCGAACGGCGACGGCGTGTCCGCCCCCGCGGGGACCAACACCACCGCCACGTCGCAGTCATCGGCAACCTCGATGTTGACCGAGCTGTGCACGCCACCGTCCATGAACCGCCGCCCGCCGATGCTCACCGGCGGCCATGCCCCCGGCACCGCACAGCTGGCAGCAACCGCATCGACCAGCCCGACCCCCCAATCACGGTCGAACACCACCAATTCGCCTGTCTCCGTGTCGATTGCGACGACTCTCAGGGCACGGTCCGGCCAGTCGTGGGAAGGCAGACGCTGTGCGATCACGTCGCGTCGGACGGTTTCCGGGACGGTCTCGGTGGCCAGCGCCACCGCCCCGATCCGCTGTAGGCGGCCCGCGATTCGGTCCCAGCCCGGGGTACGCGGTTCGCGAAGCGCGTCCAGGAAAAGCGATGTGATCGCGTCGATGTCCACGCCGGGATCGATTTCGGCCGAAGCCTCGGCGACCTGACGGTCGAACAGCGCGTCCAAGGACTCACCGCTGCTGATCTGCGCTGCCACGGTCGAACCCGCCGACGTTCCGACCAGCACGTCGGATTCCACCAGCAGCCGCGCGGCCGCCGTTGACTCGTCGGCGACACCACGCAGAATGCCTGTCTCCCATGCGATTCCGGCTAGCCCGCCGCCGGCCAGGACAAGCGCACGTCGGGACGTCACGGCCGGTGCCGTGTTCCGGGAAGGGCATGCTGAGCGCGGAAGACCGGTTGAGTCAGATCGGCCCGGCGCAGCAGATGCCTGGGCGGGTCGGGAAGCGCGATGGCACGGCTGATATCGAGGGCCGCGTCGACGTACACCAACTCACCCGGGTCGAGCAGGATCCAGCGCGGATCGTCGTCCATCGGCTCGGTTGCGAAAACCACCGAGGACCTCCCGGCGAGCGTCTTGCACCGGGCGTGGATTCTGCTGGTGGACATGTCGAAATCGGGCACGCCGTCCACCCGCCTGTCCAACATGAACAGTTGATGAGTGTCCGGGTACCGCAGTGCCCACATTTGGGTGCCCATGCACAGCAGGATGTTGAGGGCGTAGACCGGCACGGAATCGGCGAGCCAGCTGACCGCGTCCACCACGCCCGCCGAGACGTCGCCCTGCCGGGCGCGGACGCACCCGGTGATCAGCGCGAAAATCCGCTCGGAATCGGTCTGGCCCAACACCAGGTCACGGGTGCCGAGTTCGCGCAGCCGCTCGTCGACGACATCGAGGCCTTCGATCATTCCGTTGTGCGCGAAGATCCTTCCGTCCTGCAGGAACGGGTGGGTGTTGCGCACATCGAGTGATCCAGTCGTCGCATACCGGACGTGCGCGATGAACGTCGTGCCATCCAGACAGTGCGCTTCGGTGGCGAACTGCGTGTCTCGCCAGGCAGCGATCGGTTCCTTGTGCAGCTGCGGCCGGCCGCGTTCGTCGAACAATCCCAGACCGGTGCCGTCGGGGTTCTTGCGGCTCTGCCGGGCAAGGCTGTCCGGCGCTTCCAGCAACCAGAACGTTGCCGTGACCACTTCGGTGCCGGCATGCAGGCCAAAAAGTCGGCACACGGGCCGGCTCAGTCAGTGACCAGTTGCGCGGACAACTTCTCCAGGACCACGCGCGCATACCCCTTCCACATCTTGGCGAACACGGGCAGCAGCGGCGCGGCGGCAGACGACTTCGGATGCAGGGTCCACTGCCAACTCACTCGGGTACCGGTGCCCGCCGGCGAGAACGACCATAGTCCGTCCACCGAGCGCACCAGCGTCGCCAGTGGTCCGGTGATGTCGGACAGCGTGTAACCGAAAGACCGTGGCGGGTCCACACTGGTCAGCGTCTCGCGCACCCGGCCGCCACCGACCATCAGGATCGTCCGGGTCTGACCGGGCGCGTCCCACTTTCCGGTTTGGTCCCGAACGTCCTTGATGGGCGGGATGATTCCGTACCACTGCGCGCAGATCACCGGCAGCGATATCGACATCGTGCGGGCGAAGGCGTCCTCGACCGAGATGGGTATGGCGCGCGATTGCTGAACGACGACCGACTTTGACATCAGACCCCCTTTTCGCGTGACAGCCGGGGCGCAGCCCGGCCGGTGATGAGCGGTAGATCGAAAAAGCTTTGGATGCCCGCCGGGGCGTCGCAGGTCGCCGGAATCGCGTTGACACAGTGCGCCGCAGTCGCGACGATGCCGGGGTTGCTGACCAGCCCCGCCCGCACGCTTTCGGGCTGCCATCCCTTGATGATGACGAAGGTGTCCGGGTTGCCTCGCACCTCGATTTCGTAACGCTCCCCGGCGGGCCCGAAAGACCAAGGCGGATCCAGGTTTTGCTCCCCCATCAACCAGTTCACGGTGATCCGCACCACCGGAGTGTCACCGACGAGCGCTTCCCAGTGGAAGCGGCGTCCCGCGACCTGCCCGGGCTCGATCAACCCGATCGGTGAGTCGATCGGCGCCGTCGCCACGGCCACCTCTTGCGAGGGACGGATGTCGGGCTCGGCCGCGAAGCCCAGCTTGTCGACACAAAGCCGCACGGACTGGAAGAAGCCGCCGTTGAGCAGTTTCTGCATCGGTCCGGTCAGCGCATCGTCCGGAGTGCCACCGAAACCCATCACATGCCGCAGCACATCCGGGGCGCCATAGCTGCGCAGATCCGAAAACTCCTCGGCGCGAACGAAAGTCACGCCGGTGGACATCACCGACAGCAGTAGCGGGAACAATTCGGTAGCCGCGCCGGGTCCGATACCGGCACCGTGCAGCGTGGTGTTGCCGGCCTGTGCGGCAACCTCGAGAGGGGCGGCCTCCTTCTCGGTCGGGTTGAACCAGCCCAGCGGCGTGACGACGTTCTTGCCCGAGCGCAACAGGGCCGCAACCTCGTCGGGGCTGGGCAGCAACGGCGCATAGATGACCGCGTCGGCTTTGATCGCCAAGATGTCGTCGATGTTGTTGGTCGCGGTCACCCCCAGTGGCGGCCCACCGATGATCTCGCCGACGTCTTTGCCGCTCTTGGCATCCGAATGCACCCAGCAGCCGACGAGTTCGAGGTCGGGATGCTCCTGCACCCCTTTGATCGCGGCCTTTCCGACCGATCCGGTGGCCCATTGCACCACCCGCAGGCTCATGCTCCCCTTCTCTCCCGCGAGCAGACACAAAATCGCCCTTTTGGTGCCCCGATAGTGCGAGTTTGTGTCTGCTCGCGCTCACTGGTGTGTTTCGATGACCTCGTAGTCCCCGTCCGCGTAACGGGACCGGATGGTCTTCTTGTCGTACTTGCCCACGCTGGTGCGTGGTATCTCGTCGGCAAACGCCCAGCGCTCGGGCAACCACCACCGAACCACTTTGTCGCCCAAGAACTTCCGTAGCTCTGCCGCGCTGACGTCGGCGCCCTCCCGGGCGACGACCACAGCCAGCGGCCGCTCCTGCCAACGCTCGTCGGACACCCCGACCACAGCAGCTTCCACCACGTCCGGATGGCCGATCAGGCAGTTCTCCAACTCGACCGAGGAGATCCACTCCCCGCCGGATTTGATGACGTCCTTGGCTCGGTCGGTCAACGTGATGAAGCCCTGTTCGTCGATGCGGCCCACATCACCGGTGCGCAACCATCCGGAGTCGAACTTGGACTCGTCATGCCCCTTGTAGTAGCCGCCGGTGATCCATGGGCCCCGTACTTCCACCTCGCCGACCGCCTTGCCGTCATTGGGCAGCACTTTCCCGTCGTCGTCCACAATCCGGGTCTCTACGCCACACACCGGCTGACCCTGGGTCACCCGATATGCCCAATGTTGGTCGTCCGGGGTGCCCGGCGGCGGCCAGGCCATGGTGGCCAGCGGCGACGTCTCTGTCATCCCCCACAATTGCCGGATCTGGACGTCGTATCTCTCCTCGAAGGTCCGCATCAATGACTCCGGAACCGCCGAACCGCCGCAGGCGACCATGCGCAGCGAGGACATGTCGTGGCCCGGATTCTTTTCCAGGTGGTGCATGACGTCGTTCCAGATGGTCGGCACGGCACCGGCCCGCGTGGGACGCAGCGTCTCCACCATGTCGATCAGCGAGCGGGCGTCCAGATGACGGTCGGGCAGCACCAGGTCCGCACCCGCCATCAGGGCCGCGTAGGGCAGGCCCCACGCGTTGGCATGAAACATCGGCACGATCGGCAGCACCCGGTCGCTGGATCCCACTCCGATGCCGTTGACCGTGCAGGCCGCCATGGAGTGCAGGAAGCTCGAACGATGGCTGTAGACAACGCCTTTGGGGTTACCGGTGGTGCCGCTGGTATAGCACATGGCGGCCGCGGAGTTCTCCTCGATGGCGGGCCAGTCGAATTCCTTCGGCTCGCCTTCGATCAAGTCGTGATAGCGCACCACGGTCTTGCCCGCTTCCTGCAGCGGTGTGAGGTCACCCTCTCCGACCGCGATCACGGTGTGCACGGTCTCGAGTTCGGGCAGCACCGGCCCAAGCAACTTGGCCAGCGACATGTCCACGAGGACCACCTGGTCCTCGGCTTCGTTGGCCACATAAGCGATTTGGTGGGGGAACAGCCGGATGTTGAGGGTGTGCAGCACCGCCCCCATCGAGGGCGCCGCCAAGTAGGTCGCCAGGTGCTCGGCGTTGTTCCACATGAACGTCGCCACCCGCTGATCACCGCTGACGCCGAGACGGCGCAGGGCGTTGGCCAGTTGGGCGGCCTGCTGACCCAGTTCGCGATAGGTCATGCGCCGATAGCCGTCGCCGGTAGCGGTGATGACCTCACGCGACCCGTGTACACCGCAGCCGTGCCGCATGATCGCGGTGATCGTCAGCGGAAAGTCCTGCATCGTGCTGTACATCGATGTACCGCCTCACGCGTCCCGGCGCAGCACCGCCTGTGGTTTCCCGTGGGGCGAATGCTATCGCCGTCGAGCGCGGCGAGGAACGTGGGGCCGACGGCTCCCGGTAGCCGGTGTCAGACGAGCGCCGCGTCGTATCGCAGCAAGTCCGGCACGAACAAATCCAGCGACCGCTTGCTCTCCAGAGCGGCCTGTTCGACACCGGCGGCGATCGGCGCCACGGTGACGGCACCGGAGTAGTCGGCGATGTAGAGGAACCTGCCGTCGCGGCTCTCGAGCACGCAGGACGGCGCCGTCACCACATCCAGGGAATCGATCACGTCCTGGGTGCGCGTGCACAGCATCGTGACGCTCTCATCGCTGACCAGGTACGCCCGGTCGCCGTCTGCGCTCAGGGTGAGCCGGGTGATCAAGCCAGTGGCCTCAGCGATCTTGCGAGTGCCGGCGATCTTGTTGTTGCGTGTGTCCACGATGTCGATCACGGCAGCCTCGGGACCGCTGCTGACGACGTACGCCGATCCGCCGTCTGGACTGACGGCCACATCGCGGACGGGCAGGCCGATTTCTATGGCACCGATGACCGTCGGGCCCGTTCTGCGTTGCGCCGCCTTGGCGCCCGACCCGGCGTTCTTGCGGCGCCAGCGCGCGCGTCCTGACTCCGCTGGGGTCAGACCGGTGTCGATGACAACCAATTGACCACCCGCCGGCCCGTTGACACCGACATAGAGCCGGCCTCCGTCGGCGCTGACCCGCAGGCACTCGGTGGTGGTGCCGGCGGCGGTTGCGATGTCGATCACCTGCACCGCTCCGCTGACGGTGTCCAGTGCAGCAACGTCCGCCCCGCGGGCACCGTTTCGGCTGATGTAGACGTGCCTGCCGTCCGGACCGGCTGCCAGGTCGCTGACGCTGAGGGCCACCGCGTGCGAAGCGACCACGGAGTTGGTGGCCAGGTCTATGACCTTGACCGCGTCGTACGCCGGGGACACCGTGCTCACATAGGCACGATCGCCGCCGTCAACGGCGACGGCGAACGGTTCCTCGACGCCGGCGACGGTCTCCACCACCCGCCAGGATTCGGTGTCGATGACCGCGAGGGTGTCGTTGCCGTAATTGGTCACCAGTAGCCGGCTGCCGTCCGGGCTGGTGGCAATGCCGCTGATGGGCCCCCTGTTGACCCGGATCTGAACGGCCAGCGGGGCCGCCCCGACCTCGTCGAACTCAAGGACGTCGACATTTCGGCCGTTCACATTGCTCTCGAGGCTCACGCTGGCACCGCCTTTGCTTGTTCGTCGGACTCACCGGACGGGTGACAGAACCGCGCAACTGTGCGCGATTCTGACTTCCGGTAAAGCACTCAACAGCGCTAAAAAGGGCTGCTTCGACATGTCAGAAACGATTCTAGCCGCCGAATTTCACGCAAAAATAATTCAATTCCATCGTTGTTACCTACATCACGCTGAAGCCTCAGTATCCACTCAGGATATCACTTCATAACGATTCTCTATCATCAAGTCGGCAAACTGATAGAGTGCGCTGACGTCTACTTATGTACCACTCAGCTATCGTTCTTCGGCGGGCCTTCGCCCTCTCCGAATAAGAATTTCTTATTATTGCCGCCGCGGCGAGGCAAATATCACATTCCCGCGCGTGTCGTCGCCGCAACATTCCCGGACCGCCCAGGCCAGGCGTCACAATTTACACGGTCGGCGATATTTGACGTCAGACGCGCGGGACGGAAGCGATACCGGTGCTGTCGGCGCCGGTCAATGCCTGGCTGAGCACACGCAGCACGTCCTGGTCGGCCGGCGAGTAATACACGAAGGTTCCTTCGCGGCGGGCCTTGACCACGCCGGCCAGACGCAGCTTCGCCAGATGCTGGCTGACCACCGTCGGAGCCACGTCGGCCAGTTCCGCCAGGCACGCCACCGAGGTCTCGCCCTGCAGAAGCGCCCACAGAACTTTGACCCGAGTGGGATCGCTGAGCATTCGGAAGGTGTCCGCAGCACGGGTCACCTGCTCCTCAGAAGGCATCGAGAAGCCGGAAATCGACGAGTGCATAGCGCTCAGCATACCCGGCTGACCTGGGAAATCGCGCATCCGTCTGTCATCGCAGTTGCATAGGTTCACATATACGCAGATATGCTGGCGAGGTGACGGCGACCGAGCTTCGTCCGGCCGCGGCGGCCAACGAGACCCGTCTGTCGGACTGGTGGTCACTTGCCGAGGTCCGGTGGGCGCTCTTGGCGACCGGGCTCTTCATGCTGGGCGTGATCGCTCACCTCGCCGGTGGACCCGGCCGCCTGGACTGGGTGCTGTACCTGGCGTGCTATGGAGCCGGTGGTTGGCAGCCGGCGATAGCCGGCCTCAACGCGTTGCGCAAGAAGGCGTTGGACGTCGATCTGTTGATGGTTGTCGCAGCGGTCGGCGCCGCGGCCATCGGTCAGGTCTTCGATGGCGCGTTGCTGATCGTCATCTTCGCCACCTCCGGTGCTTTGGAGGCCGTTGCGACCCGGCGCACCGAAGACTCGGTACGCGGACTCCTTCGGTTGGCGCCCGAATCCGCCACCCGGATCACCGGTTCAGGTGCCGAGGAACGGGTGGACACCGCGCAGTTAGCGGTCGACGACGTCTTGGTCGTTCGTCCCGGCGAACGCATCGGCGGCGACGGCGTGGTAGTGGACGGCGCCAGCGAGGTCGATCAAGCCGGCATCACCGGGGAACCCCTACCGGTCGACAAGACGGTCGGTGACGAAGTTTTCGCCGGCACCCTCAACGGCACCGGCACACTGCACGTGCGCGTGTTGCGACCTGGCACGGACACTGTGATCAGCCGGATCGCGGCCATGGTCATCGAGGCCAGCGCGAGCAAGGCGCGTACTCAACTGTTCATCGAGAAAGTCGAGCGGCGCTATTCGGTGCTCATGGTGGCCGCGACGACAGCGCTGCTGGCTGGTCCGCTGCTGCTCGGTGCCGACCCACGATCGGCACTGCTGCGGGCGATGACGTTCATGATCGTGGCTTCGCCGTGCGCACTGGTGCTGTCCACCATGCCGCCGCTGCTGGCCGCGATCGCCAACGCCGGCCGCCACGGCGTGCTGGTGAAGTCGGCCGTTGTCCTGGAGAAACTCGCTGGCATCACGCGCGTGGCGTTCGACAAGACGGGCACCCTGACCAACGGGACGCCGCGACTCACCCGGATCCACCCAGCGGCCGGATTGACCGACACCGCGCTGCTGTCGCTGGCCGCGTCGGCGGAGCACCCTTCCGAACACCCGATCGCCCGGGCCGTCGTCACCGCGGCCCGCCAGGCGGGTCTGGCGCTGATACCCGCGGCAGAGTTCGCATCCACGCCCGGGCGAGGAGTCCGCGCCCGCATCGGCGATGACATCGTCGAAGTGGGCAGCCCGGCGCTGCACCGGCACTCCGACCGGATTGTTCAGGAGGTTGAGCGGGCCGGGCACACCGCGGTGACCGTGGTGGTCAACGGCGCCGCCGCCGGTGTGCTCGGACTGGCCGATCGTCCTCGCCCCGAGTCACCCGGCGCCGTTGCGAAACTCGAATCACTCACGGAGACAACACCGTTGATGGTGACGGGCGACAATCCCCGGGCCGCCGGCCGGCTGGCCGAAAGCGTGGGGATCACCGACGTCCGCGCCGGCCTGCTGCCCGCGGACAAAGTCGGCGTTGTTCGGGCCCTCGAGGCCGAGGGCGCCAGGGTCTTGTTCGTCGGCGACGGCGTCAACGATGCGCCGGCGATGGCCGCCGCACAGGTGGCGGTCGCCATGGGCAGGTCCGGATCCGACCTCGCCCTGGAAACCGCCGACGTGGTGATGACCCGCGACAACCTGGAGGCATTGCCGGCCGTCGTCGAACTGGCCCGCCGGGCCCGGCGCGTCGTCATCGCCAACCTGGTGCTCGCCGCCGCCTTCATCGGCGTCCTGGTCGCCTGGGATCTGTTCGGGCACCTCCCGTTGCCCCTGGGAGTCGCCGGCCATGAGGGGTCGACGGTCCTCGTCGGCCTCAACGGACTGCGCCTGCTGCGGGATCGCGCCTGGCGGGACGACCTCGACCGCATCGGGAAAGATTTATAACTCTCGTTCCAAACATTTAATTGAGACTCGCCGCGCTGCGCCCAGAACGGGCTTCCCGATCCTTTAAGCTTTCGCTCACACTTTTCCAAGTCAGGAGGCCGGTCGATTAGCGCGCACAAATTTGACGGGATACCGCGGCGGGATTTTCTTACCGGAGCCGCCGCCGCGGGCGCTGGCGCATTGATGAACGTCGCCGGACCAGTCATTGAGAAGGCTTACGGCGCCGGGCCCTGCCAGGGAAGCTTCACCGATATCGAACACATTGTTCTCTTCTTGCAGGAGAACCGATCCTTCGATCACTATTTCGGCACGCTGTCAGGTACGAATGGATTCAACAGTCCATCCCCCTTGTTCCAACAAAAGGGATGGAATCCCCGGACGCAGAAGCTCGACCCCGCCGGGGTCACGATGCCGTTTCGCTTCGACACCACCCGAGGGCCCTTCGTCGACGGCCAGTGCCTCAACGACCCCGACCACTCCTGGAAGGCGATGCACGAGTCCTGGAACGGCGGCGCCAACGACAACTGGCTGCCGGCCCAGGTCAGCAGCAATCCATTCGTTGGCAATGTGCCCGTGACCATGGGATATCTCACCCGCAAAGACATACCGGTGCACTACCTGTTGGCCGACGCGTTCACCATCTGCGACCAGTACTACTGCTCGGTGCTGGGTCCCACATTGCCCAACCGGCTCTACTGGCTGAGCGCATCGATCGGCCCATCCGGCGCCTATGGCGGACCGCAGCTCACGAGCCCCCCCAGCGAACCGCTTGGCCAATTCAGCTGGACTGTGATGCCGCAGAATCTCAGCGCCGCCGGTGTTAGCTGGAAGCTTTATCGGAACAAAGCCCTCGGCGCCATCGGCAGCAATTACCTCAATTTCACCTACGACCGTATTATGCAGTACTTCAAGCAGGCACAAGACCCGCGGTCGGATCTGGCACGGTACGGGGTGGCTCCGACCTATCCCTTCGACTTTCTCGCCGACGTGAAAGCCAATCGGCTGCCGCAAGTTTCCTGGGTGGTCCCCAACACGCCTGAATCTGAGCACCCGGCTTTTCCCCCGGCAGTGGGCGCCATCGGCATCGTCAACTTGCTACGGATTCTGCTTTCCAATCCGGCAGTCTGGGAAAAGACGGCACTCATTGTTGCGTATGACGAAAATGGCGGCTTCTTCGACCACGTGGTCCCGCCCACCCCGCCACCCGGCACACCCGGGGAATATCTCACTGTGCCCGACATCAACAGCGTGTCGGGATCCGGCGGCATACGTGGACCTATCGGGCTCGGTTATCGGGTGCCCTGCTTCGTCATTTCGCCCTACAGTCGTGGGCCGCTGATGGTGCACGACGTGTTCGACCACACCTCACAGCTCAAGCTTGTCGGTAAACGTTTTGGAGTGCCGGTTCCCAACCTGAGCGCATGGCGCGACAGCACCGTCGGCGACATGACATCGGCGTTCAACTTCGCCGTTCCGCCGAACCCGTCGCGACCCGATCTCGGACATCCACTCTTGGATGCAATTCCGAAGCTGCCGCAGTGCATACCGAATGTGGTGCTCGGAACGATCGGGACCAACCCTAATCCGGTCACCGGCGAGATCGCTGAAGCTATCCCCTACCGGGTCCCCTACCCGCAGGGCATGCCCACACAGGAGACGGCACCGCAGCGTGGAATCCCCAGCGGCCTGTGCTGAGTCGCGCCGCCTGGTTGACCGGCTAGCTGAACTGTGTGCGCGGGCGGGGCAGAGCGACACCGTCGACGATGATGTCGAGCTTCTCGTTGTAGAAGGCCACCAGTCCGGCGATCGGGCCGACGGCCGGCAGCGGGTAGTGGTAGGTCCACGCCACGTCCGGATGTACGGTCTGGCCCACCCGCACCGACCAGTAACCCGAGGTCATTCCCTTATACGGGCACAGGGTCTGCGTGGCCGTGGATTCCAGGTGCTCGAACGCGACATCGGTCGGATCAATGTAATACCTTGTGGGCAAGCCGGTTTCGAAGAGCAAAACCGGTGACCGAGTGTCGGCGAGCACCAGACCGTGCAGTTCCACGCGGACGTGCCGGTGCGAGCGCAGTGCATCGACCCGGGAGTACGGATTGCGCGGGTGACCGTAGATCTGCTCGTCCTCCTCGAACCAGCGCAACGGATCCCACTCGAATCGCACCAGACCCGCGACGGGACTGTCGCCCTCAGCGTCGAAAACCCTTGCGGCAGAGGGATGCGTCTGTCCAGCACCCACCAGGGAGTGCAGCCGCGACGGGCCTAGTTGCACCCGCTGCGGATGGTTGTCATCGTTCAGAAACCTGCTGCGCACGTCGGTCAGCGGGACGTAATACGCAGGGTAATAAGGGAATTCCCACACATAGCGGGCCCCGGTGGTGTCGAATACCAGTTCGGCGCCCAGGTAACCGCGCACGCGGCGCGGTGCGGGCTCGATTCGACCTCGCGCAGCGGCCATTTGGGGATAATCGTGTTCTACGCTCATGGCACTCAGCCGACCTTGATGGTGATCGTCACCTGCTCCGTCTTGGCGGGCAGGCGGTCGGTGTCCACCGTCAGGATCTCGCCGCTGTCTTGGCTTCCGTTGGCCTGCATCTTCGGCTTGAGCCGGAAGGGCGGCGTATCCGAAGCCAGCCCGGCCAGTCCGAAATCGCTGTCGTTGGCCAGAATCAAGGTCTTCCCGCCATCGCGGGTCGCGATTCCCTCGATCCTGTCGTGCCCGAAAAACTCGCCCTGCGGCGACAGCGTGTGCAGCAGTGCCGCGACATCCAGCTGCAGCGTCTTGGCGGCCGCGGTGATTCCCACCGCCTTGAGCTTTGCCAACGCGTCGGCGTCGGTGCCGACGCCGACCAGGGTCTCGATGGGCATCTTGTTGATCAGCAGTCCGCCGGCGTTGGCGTCGTAGGTGGCGCCGGGCACCGTCGAGTTCGGCCCCACATCGGTCGCCGCGGCGACGTCGGTCAGGTAGATCTTCGCGTTGCCGTTGGGCGGATTCTTGCTGTTGCGCTCATCCACCAGGAAGGTGGTCGCGCTCAACGCCGTGATCTCGGACACCCCGACGTTCGTCTCCTGCGGGTTGGCCAACGGGTAGAGGTATTCATGCATGATGCCGCGGTTGACGAGGTTGATGGTGACGATGCGGGTGATCGGCACGGACTTGGCCGGGCCCTGCAGACCCGGCGTCTGCAGCCCCGACTGCATCACGGCCACCAATGTGTTGCCGTCCGGGGTGATCGTAAGCCCTTCCAGGCCCTGGTTCGGCCCGTGCAGCGAAAGCTCCCGCGGCAGGGTGTCGTCGTACGGCGAAAGACGTTCCAGCTCTTTGCCACTCGCGTCGAAGTGGATGATGTAGGGCCCGTACTCGTCGGACACCCAGAAGTTGCCGTCCAGCGTTGCGACCAGGCCCTCGGGGTCCACGCCGTAGTCCGCGGGCGGCAGTGGCGCCCCGTTCAGATCGACCATCGACTCACCGGCACTGGCATGCGGATCGAGGAGCCCCTCCAACGGATGACCGTCCGGGCCCTGCAACATGATGGTGCGCTCCACCGTCGCTACGCCGTCGGCGAGCTTGAGCTTGGCGATGTGCGGGTGATACTCCGGGACCGGAAATACGACCTCGTTGGGTGCGCGTCCTTCGACATTGGGGCCGCGGTCGGTGAGGCCGTAGATCTCGTCGCTACTGCCGGGCACCGGAGCGATACCGGACCCGTGGGCGCTGGCCTGGATCTCGACCCCACCCATCGCGGCCAGGGGTAGTTGATCCTCGGAATACAGCTTGACGGCACGACTGACGGTGACCGGCAATTGGTCGGCGCCATGGAAGCCGGAGTCGGGGGTGTAGATGACCGCGCCGTTGAGTCCGTAGCTGATCTTGCCGTGGGCGGGCTTGCCGAAGGCCACGGGAGTGATGCCCCCGGTGGCAGCCAGCATGCGGTCCGGGGTGATGCTGAGTGGCTTTCCGGCCGAGGCACTGAGCTCGGCCGTGCCCGATGCCGCCGGCAGTGACGGCTTGGCGCTGGATGCACACCCCCCCACGGTGACCAGCACCGTGGCGACCGCGGCGATGGTTCTCGTTGTGTATGCCATTGCCCTTACTTAACAAGCCGAGTTGACGTGCCGGTGTACTTCAATCGAGCGCCACTAACGCTTCTTGTCCCGCACCTTGTAGGTTGACGGCCACGATTTCCGCGACTCGTCGCCCGTCAACGGGGTTCCCATGCCACCCACCTTCACGTTGTAGGCCTCCTTACCCGGCCCGACTTCGCGGTTGGCGTGCTCCTGGGCAAGGTAGTACAACTCGTCGATGGTCGCCTCGTCGTAAGCCACGAAAGAGGTCTCCCGGGCGACGTCGTCGATGCCTGCCAGCATCCGGTCCGGCAGCACACGTGACGCCACAGCCGCCGCGCCGAGCAAGGTGAACGGGAGCACCCAGTAGCAGACGAATGTCAGCGGCGTCCTGGTGTCCAGGATCGTGGCGTTACCCGCCACGATCGGCGGGATGGCCGACGAGACAGTCATCCCGGCGAAGGCGCCCACCCAGATCCAGGTCAGTACCGCGGTGATCCTGCGGAACAGGTCTGTCTTGACCACGTCGGGCGGATGCTCCGCGGCGGCGATTTCCCGCACGAACGGTTTACCGATCAGCACACCGACCAGCGCGACCAGGAATATCCCCAGGTTGCTGAGCGGCTGAATCCAGCGGGTCATGAACTCGTCGCTGAGCGCGAAGGTCAGGATGGCCAGCACCACAAACGTTGCGACACCACCGATTTCGAGTGAGCCCCCGGATCTGCCGGTAGTACGCCCGACGGCGAACACCGCGACGGCCATCAGCAGCGCGATCGATACCGCCGTGGCGAACGGGACGTTACCGACCAGGACCCAGTAGACGATCCACGGCGCAAAGCCGAATAGCATGCCCACGAGGGGTCAGTGTATGGGCGCGTGGTGGTGCACGGTCCCGCGGGCACTCAGTACTGCCGATACCGGCGGGCTACGTGCTCCTGGCGGATCTCGATCTGTGCGGCGCGCTGCTCGGCGGTCACGGTCGCCGTGCCCGGCGGCAACCGCTCACGAACCTCAGACAGCGCGATTTTGCGCACCACCGTCGTCGGCATCTGTCCGGGCGGGGCCGGGTACGTCCAGCGCACGGTGAGAAAGCCGGTACGGTGGCCCGCGGTGTCCAGCCAATTCGGTACCCCTGGGTCGTGGTGCGCGATCACGTAGCGCCGCACCCCGTCGGGGTCCGTCACGGTCTGGAACCCGTTGAGGCTGGTGATGTGATTGGCGTAGTCCAGCGATTCGCCCCAGACGTTGGACAAGTGGAAGCCCAGGTAGGCGGGCTCGACCGGCACTGTGACCTCCACCAGCAGGGCCTCTTCGTGCTCGAGCTCGAAAACACCGCCGGAATAGACGTTGGTGCTCTGGCCGCCGCCCGAGGCGAGATTGGCCGGCGCGGGTTCGTTGAGCGCATTGTGTGGCATGAAGGTGACGCCATCGCCGTTCTTGTCACCGTTGGACTCCAGCACGATGTCGTAAAACTCGTTCCAGAACCGCATCTGGTGCTCGACGAGTTCGCCGACGCGCCGGAGCGCGCCGGCCGTAGTGTCAGGGTCGACGGCAGCCGGATGCGCCGGGCGTTGACCGACCTGCACGATGCGCAGCTCGGGCGACACCTCGTTGGCCCAGTCGTGGAACAGCGACCGCACGATCACATACTGCGCGGTGACCTGACCGTCCTTGGTGGTGGCGATGTAGTTGCCGGTATGGCCGGCGGGACGCTCTGGCGCGCAGAGAATTTCAAAACGCCCATCAGCGGCGACCGCCAGGCCGGTGCTGTCCAGCAGGCCGGTCACCACCCGTCCGCCGGGCGTCAGTTCCATCAGGTTGCCCGTGTCGCCCGCGTAGATGCTGTGTGCTTCGAAGACGGCGTACTGCGGTGCTACCGGCCCCGACACCCTGGCGGCACCACTCCAGTGCCGGTGGTCGGCGACGCGTCCGGTGATCCGGTAACTGCGGGCGCCGTCGATCCGCGCCGAAAGGTACAACGCGTCGGCGTTGTCGATGGTGGCCTTGTCCTGCGGTTGGATGGCACGCCGGAAGTACGGGAATCCGGGGTCTTCCAAACAGGCTCGTTCGATCGAGCTGAACAGGAACCCGAGCAGGTAACGATGCCCCTCGGCCAACCCCTGCTCGGTCGGCGGCGGCGCGTGCAATGCCGGCGAATCGACGTGGTCGCGGGCCCGGTTGATCGCGTCGATCATGTCGGCCCAAGCCGCCTGCAGCGCGCCCCGGGCGTGCTCAGTTGACATGTTCTCTACCTTTTTCCTCAGCGTCCCAACCGAATTCGCCGAAGAATGGGGCCAGCCGTGTCTTGATGTCGCCCGGGTCCAAACCGAACTCGTCGAGGCTGTAGCGATGCGCCGTCTCGTGGCCGGGCCGGCGCCCGGCGGCCTCGAACACCGCGGCGGCCTCGGGTCCCAGGTTCAGCCCCAGTTCGTCATAGACCCGTCGCATCGTGGCTGCGGGGGTGTCCACCAGTTCGCGGTAGTCCACCACGCAGGAGCGTATTTCGGGATGCCTGGCGAGCACGGCCAGCGGATGTGTGTAGGAGTGGATGGATTGGTCGGCGAGCACCCGCAGAGATTGCTCGATGAGCCGTTCAGCACGGCCGCGCAGGCGCCACTCGGTCTGCATCATCTTCAGCAGGCTGGGAATGGTCTCGTACGGATTACGTATCGGCACAATGAATCTCGCGTCAGGAAAGGCCTCGATCAGCGCCTCCACCCGTCCGCAGAAGGTAGGGTTCTTGCTCAGGTGGGTGCCTCCGCCATTGAGGGCCAGCTGCCGACGGACGCATTCTCGATAGAAGCTCATCACGCGCCGGCGCTTACCCGCGGGCCAGCGATCCACATGATAGAAGTCCAGCTCGCCCATGTAGGGAAACATCACGATCCAGAACCCGGAGCTCAGCGACCAGGTCAGGAAGAAGTCGTCCTCCTCGGGCACGAAGAACCCGGTCTTGTGCATGTCATCGGTCTCGGCGAAAGTCTTTGCTTCGGCGGCGTCGAGTCGTCGGCGCAGTGGCCTGCCGAACCTGGCATCGATGCGAAAGATCAGGCGCAGCAGTCGTTTCTGCAGCAGCGACGGGAAGAACAGCTCGTACATCAACGCATAGCTGAACTGCGGGTCGGCGGCCATCAACCGGTGCAGATATGTGGTGCCACTGCGGGCATGCCCCACGCTGAAAGTCGGCGCCCGAACGTCGGTGCGTCGCAGCGACGCAAAGAGCACCGGATCCAACGCGAAGCAGATCGCGTGGAACGCCGCGATCATCGGCATGGCGATCATGAACGTCAGGTACCGCTTGCGCGGCGTCGCCGGATCGTCGCGGAGCAGCCGCAGCATGGTGGCGAAATTCGACCAGTCGAAATAGAACCGCGACCCGTACATGAAATTCCTTCACCTGCGGAATCTTTAGTCCGCAGCACTGGACGAAGACTATTACCCGATATTTGACAATGTCAAGTAATTTCGGCGGCGCTGGCGCGCCACCACGGCCTTGCAGTCCGGTGCATATACGGGGCACGCCGCCCAAGTGACTTCGAACCGGAGCTACGGGTGCCCAGCCAGGTGAGAGAGCCCGGTAGCCAATGAGCTGACAACATTTTGCAGGTCGGTGACGATCGCCTTCGGGTCAGCGACCACCGGCTGGAGCAATGAAACGGGGTCCACACACCCATTCGCGTGCAGGCTGCTCATGCTGGCAGGGCCACCGGAAACGCCCGGCGCCCCGTGCGCCCCGGGCCCTCCGGATGTGCCGGTTCGTCCAAGTGCGCCGCCGTTTCCAGTCGTAGCCCCCGAACCCCCGGCACCGCCGTGCCCGCCGGTACCGCCGGAGTTACCGTCGCCGCCAGAACCGCCGATGCCGGCGTCGCCCGGGTGGCCGCTGAACATTCCGCTCGCACCGCCGTTGCCGCCGGTCCCCCCAGCGCCACCCTGGCCTCCGTTACCGCCGGACCCTCCGGCGCCGCCGACGCCACCGGCACCGTCCGAAGCGCCCGCGCCACCGGTTCCGCCGACGCCCCCGGGACCACCGTCCGCGCCGGCACCACCCATGCCGGCGCCGCCACCTATACCCCCCACCCCGCCATGACCACCGTCACCGACGAGCAGACCGCCATGCCCGCCATTGCCGCCCACGCCACCCCTGACACCGTCACCGCCGGCCCCACCGGCGGCCCCATCCCCACCCGTTCCGCCGGCTCCGCCGGCCGCCCCCGAGCCGCCGGGCCCGCCGTTACCACCCGCGGCTCCGGTGCCGCCGTTACCGCCTGCGCCGCCGATGCCACCGATGCCGTCGGCACCGCTGCCATTTCCGCCGGGGCCGCCCTGCCCGCCGCTACCGCCAGGCCCCCCATCTCCGCCGGGCGCGCCGGCACCACCGTCACCGCCCTGACCACCGGGACCACCAGAGCCGCCGTTGCCGCCGGATCCCAGGCCCGACTCAATACCAGCCGCTCCGAACCCGCCGTTGCCGGCGTTGCCGCCGGCACCGCCGGTGCCCCCGGGCGCCCCCGGCCCTCCATCACCGCCCTGCCCGCCGGGGCCACCGTTGCCGCCTGGGCCGCCGTCATGGACCCGGGAGTCGAAGCCATCGCCCCCACCGCCGCCGGCGCCGCCGGTACCGCCCGCCATGCCCGGTCGAGTGCCGTTGCCGCCCTGATTGCCCGGACCACCCGGTCCGCCGGTGCCACCTCCCCCGCCTGCAGTGCCGCCATCCGCGGGGTTGACCGGCGGGGCAAGGGCCGGGTTGACAGCATCTGTCCCGTGAAATCCAGCTGCGCCGTTGCCGCCTTGGCCGCCGGCACCGCCGGAGCCGAACAGAATGGCGCTGCCGCCGTTGCCGCCGTGTCCAGCGTCGATGTGCGGCACAGTCAGTCCGCCGAACGCGAAGCCTGCTACCGACGTGCCGCCTTGCCCGCCGTCCCCGCCGTTGCCGTACAGCTGCCCACCATTGCCCCCGTTCCCGCCGGCTGCACCCGTACCGCCGGCCCCACCGGCCCCACCGTTACCGAGCAGCCCGGCGGTGCCGCCGGCACCGCCGTCGCCACCCGTGTTGTTCATCAGCCCTGCACCGGCCCCACCGTTACCGCCGGCCCCGCCGTTGCCGATCAGCCCGGCAGACCCGCCGTGCCCGCCGAGACCACCGAGACCACCGCCAAGGCTGGGCCCGCCGTCACCGCCTGCTCCGCCGGCCCCGCCATTGCCGTACAACACGCCGGCTGCACCGCCGTAACCGCCGGTACCGGCTATGCCTCCAGTCGACCCATTGCCGCCGGTTCCGCCGGCCCCGCCGGACCCACCAGACCCGATAAGCCCAGCTGCGCCGCCGTTGCCGGCCGCCCCGCCGGCCCCGCCGACGCCAAAATAGACGGCAGACCCGCCGGTCCCGCCACCGCCCCCGGCGCCGCCGGTACCGAATAGACCGGCGCCGCCGCCCGCGCCGCCCGTTCCACCGACCCCGCCGTGGCCACCGATGGTCGTGGCTGGCGCGCCGTCGCCGCCTTTCCCACCGGCTCCGCCATTGCCGAACAACCAGCCGCCGGCGCCACCATTTCCACCAGCCTGGCCCGGGCCGCCGGCCGCGCCGGCTCCGCCGTCACCGATCAACAACCCGCCGGGTGCACCGTTACCGCCTGGCACCGTCGCATTGGCACCGTTCCCGATGAGCGGGCGGCCCAGCAACATCATGGTCGGAGCGTTCACCCGCTCGAGGAGAATCTGTTCTCCATTCGCGGCTTCGGTCGCCACATACGACCCCGCGGCAGCGGTCAACGCGGTCACGAACCGGTCATGAAACGTCAGCACCTGGGCGCCGATGGCTTGATATTGTCGAGCGTTCGCAACGAATAGCGTTGCGATGGCGGCTGATATCTCATCGGCCGCGGCCACCGCCAACTGGGTTGTCAGTGGGGCCACGGCGGCATTCGCGGCGCTGATAGTCGAGCCGATGCCGGCCAAGTCGGTTGCGGCGGCCTGCAGCAGCTCCGGCGCTAGCGTCAAATACGACATTGCTGACCTCCATGCGCCCGCCCCCTCGGCGCAACGCGCTTCGGTGACGGGCCACCGCCAATCGCTCTCTACCGCTCGCCAGGTGCGTGTGGTACTTCCCGCCAACCGTGCCGGGACGGGGTTGAGTAAACGTTGGCAATTCATTGAATCCGCTCATGCGCCGCTGAATCCTGCGGCTACTCACCATGCTGACCATGTTGTCGTGCCCCGAGAAGGTCACGGCTTATTCGATTGGCGTCGCCGTGGTGTCGGCGAGGAAGCGGGCCAGCAGCCGGTCGAACCGGCGCAGGTCATCGGCCGACCACTTCGCCAAAGCCCGTTGCAGGTGTTCGCGTCGTACCTCCTGCAGTGCGCGCGCGGCCCGCCGGCCCGCGGCGGTGGCTTTCACCAATGTCTTTCGCGCATCCCCCAGGTCCGGCCGTCTGGCCAACATCCCGTCGTCCTGCAGGCTTTGCACCCGGCGGGCGGCCATGCCGAGGTCCATATGCGCCAGGCGGGCCAGCTGGCCCATCGGCAACGGACCCTCGTCGGCCAGCACCCGCAACAGCACATAGGACGGTTGCGACAGCTCCACCGAAGCGGCGGCGGCCTGGCGCTTGAACATCGCCCGGCTGCCGCTCAAACGCATGATTCGCGACATCGTCGCACTGATCGAATCGAGCGTTTCGCGTTTCGGTGCGGTGGTCACAACCGCTACTTTACTTGACTTAGTCAAGAATTATGGTTGCCAACACCACTGCGGTGAAAAGCTTTTCGAGATCGCCGCGCCGCTCAGCGCGAGTAGATACAATGCGCCGACCCGCCGACGGGCTGCTGCGCCACCACCTGGCCGCCGAGCGTGATGCGGCAGCCGGGAGGGGTGGTACCGGTCCCCACCACGACCACCTGGAACAGAGTGACGTCCGGACCGGCCTGGATGGTCCGACTCCACGGCAGCGGCGCGTTGTACACGCGATCGACTGACGGATCGGTATCGATCGTCAGCGCAGTGCCCGTGCCCAACGCCTCGAACACCACCGTGTTCGGGTCGGCAGCTGCCGGCGGAGCCGTCAGCAAGAGTCCGGACAGTGCCGTTATTGCCATTGCCGACCCAGCGGCTCGGGTGACACGTTTCATTTGAATCAGACCCCTTGAGTTCGGACGGGTGTTCATCGCCACATGTCACCGACCGCATACGTTACGAGCAGGCGTTTTCCTTATCGATGCGTTCACCCTCCCCCGAGGCCGTCCTAAAGTAAACCTCCGGTGTCGCGCGAAGCCCGTTCGGCTGATTCCCGCGCTGAACCGCCCCGCTAAGCAACCGAAACGATGCGCGCGACAACTTTGCCGCCACGGCTGACCTCGATGGTCTGCCCCGATGCAACGCGATCGATGTACCGGCCCGCGCGGTTGCGCAGCTCGTCGAGTTCGATCCGCTGGCCGGCGTCTGCCGGAACGCCGGTTGCCTCCCCGGCCGCCACTATCCGCGCCAGTATCCGGCCGCCGCGGACCACATAGAGTGTCTCGCCCCCCGCGACCCGATCAAAGCATCGCCCCGCGCGCGTCCGAAGTTGGTCCAGCCCCACCCAACCCGCTTCCGCGGCGATCGCGGACCGCGCCGGGATCGGAGCCACCCGCCAATCACCGACGGGCACAATCTGTGCGACCAGCTTGCCGCGACGGACGACGTCCAGTGTTTCACCGGCAACAACCCGCTCAAGGTACGCGCAAGCATCACTCCGAAGTTGGCCCAGGCCAATCACTTCCGGCATATCGCTCCGATCCTCACCGGCGATCGACGCGGCCGCCGGTCGCCTCGTCATTATATGACTGTACGTGCGGTCAGTGTCAATCAGCCGTGCGGCGACAGCATGTCCCGCCACCCGTCGTCCCCGGTCCTGGTGGAATTCTCGACGGAGTATTTGACTCCGTCGGGCCCGACCAGCTCGCCGCGCTGTGGACTGTAGACGGCGACCGGCGGTTCGTTCCCGGTGTACACGCAGGGATTGGGCTGCTGGCCGTTGCACACCACGGTGCCCGATCCCGGGCGCGACAGCGGGTCGCTGAGTGGCGGCGGCGTGCCGGGTACCCGGTCGGCGGGCGCCGGGTTCATGCCGTTATTGATCGACGGCGCGGGTATCACCTGCCCCGGTTTGACCGGCTGGTCGCACCGTGCCGCTGCCGCCGGGCAGGTCAGGAGCTGGTTCGGGTCGCCGTACCAGGGGTTGGTGCCCAACGGCTCATAGGGCTTGGAGTCCCGGCATTCACGGGGCGTCGCAGCGCGTTTGCCGGGGACATCGACACACGGCAGGTTTCGGGCTCCACGCACGGCGTTCGACGGCGTGTCTTGCGGGATCTTGCAGTACGTCCCGGACGGCATCGGCGCGAGGCTGGTATCCGCCGGTGATCTCCACTGTGGTGCCGGCAGGAAACCCGTGAGACACGGTGGCGGCTGGTTGATCGTCAGATGCGTACCGAGCGAGGCGAAGCCCGGAAAGGCCGACGTCACCGTCTGGCCTTCCGCCGCACCCTGCGGATAAGCGACCAGCAGTTGCTCGACTCCTTTGTGATAGCGCTTGAGCATTTCCAGCACGATCTCCAGGTTCGCCAGCGTCTGCGGCAACGACTCGCGCACGTCGTCGAACACCGCGTTGACCAGATCGGTAGTCGGCGTCGCCTGGGTCAGGATGCTTTGCACGTGCTGGTCGTTCTCGTCGGTCTGGGCGGCCAGGACGTCCAGGTTGTGTGACCAGCGCTGGATCGCGCCACCCGAATTGACCTGGCTGTCGATCAGCGGCCCGGAGTTCTGGATGATGTCGTCGATATCGGTGATGTTGGCTCTGAAGTCGCCGGCGATCGCTTGCGTCGCATCGACGAGCCGCTGTAAAGCCGGCCCCAAACCCCCTACGGCTTGCGCTGTTTCGTCGAGTAATGCCGGGATCTTGCCCGCGGGAAGCGCGGCCAGGCCCCGGTTGGCGGCGTCCAGCGCCGGGCCGATCTCGGTGGGCACGGTGCCGTTGGTGATGGTCTGCCCGGGCGAGAAGTACTTGCCGGGGTTACCCACGGACACCAGGTCCAGGTACTGTTCGCCGACCGCCGACATGGAGTGCACGTTCGCCGACGAGTCGATCGGGATCTTGAAGCGCTCGGCGATGCTCATCGTGACCATCGCACCGTTCTCGGTGGGCTCCACGGAGGTGACCGTGCCGATGGTCTCCCCGCGATAGGTCACATTGGCGGTCCGGTACAGACCACCCGACGTCGGCAGGGTGGCGCGCAGGGTGTACTGACCGATCCCTACCGCGGTGGGAATCCGTAAGTAGTACCAACCCAACGCGATTGCGGTGAACACACTCAGCAGGGTGAACAGGAAGATCTGGCGCCAGATGAAGCGGGTCAGCATTGCCGGTCCGCCCTCTCCACCAGCGGGCCGCCGGGCGCATCGTTGGGGTTCGGCGTGTACCGGACGTCAGGAATCATCGTTTCCGGATCGCGCCCCCACGATTGCTCGAGGGCGCGCAGTGCGCCGGAGAACCCGGTCCCGGTGAGAACCGCATTGTCGACGGCGCTCATGGTCAGGTCGAGCGTCAGCGAAAGATTGAAATAGTCGCCGCGGAAGGCCTTCGGCACCGAGTCGACGTCGAACGGACGGACCAGCATCAGCTTCAGCGCACGGATCAGATACGGTGCGGCACGACCGAATTCCCGCAACGGGCACTGCAGCGCAACCAGATCCTGATGGAAGTCACCCAGTGCCGGGGCCAGGTACTGGTTGGCGACTTCGCCGAGCCGTCCTACCGAGTCGACCGCATTGATCAGCAGATTCTGCTTGTCAGCGAAATGTTTCAGCAGGGGTGGGAATTCGGTGAGAACCCGGTCGATGACGTCGGAACGCCCACCCACATATCTCAGCAGCCTGTTGCTGGAATCGATTGCCCGGGTGATGTCGTCGCGCTGCTCGTCGAGCCGGGCGGTGAACGTGTCCAGCTTGCCGAGGAAGGCACGAACCTGGTCTGCGCGCCCGTGCAAGATGTTGTAGACCTCGTTTTGCAGGACTTCGATGTTCGGGATTCCGCCGCCGCGCAGGATCATGGCGAGACTGGCCAGCGTCTGCTCCGTCGTCGGGTAGGTCGACGAATTCTTCAGTGGGATGGTGTCTCCCGGCCGCAGCGGCTCCCGGGACGGGTCGGGCGGCGCGGCCAGCTCCAAATGCTGCGAGCCCAACAGGCTGGTCTGCCCGATCTTGGCGGTGGCGTTTTTGGGTAGCTTGACGGCCTTGTCCAGCCGAAGCGTCAAGGTGGCGACCCAGTTCTTCAGTTCGATCGCGCGGACCGTGCCGACGAAGACATCGGCCACCCGGATCCGGCTGTTGGTGTTGAGTGCCAGCGTGTCGGCCATCTGCACGTAGACGGTGTAGGAGCCGGGGCCGGTGCCGGGTCCGCCGGGCATCGGAATATTGGCGACACCATGCCATTTCGAGCATGACGTCAGCGCCAGGGCAGCCACGGAAATCGCCAGCAGCTGCCGGGCCCGGTGCCGGATCCGGGTGCCTACTGCATTCACGATCCCGCTCCTGTCGCGACGGCCGCCTCCGCGGGCAGCAGCGGCCCGGGAAGCGCTGGCGTCGGCGCGACCGGACCCGGGACCACCCCCGGCGCCGGTGCCGGCGGAGGGATCGGCACTTGCGGCGCCCGCACACCGATCGGTGGCAGCACCGGGTACTCGTCGTATGCATTCGGTGGTCCCGGCGGGGTCTGCAGTCCCGACTGCGGGGGTGCGATGTCCGCGCCGCCCATCAGTTCGGCCAGGGATTCAGGAGTCAGCAGGCCCGCCGTGATCGGCCCCACCTGAGCGCCCTGCATCCCCGGTGCGACCACCCAGCCGGGCTGGGTGTTGCGGTGCGACAACGGTGTGTCCGGCACCCAGATCCCCGGCACCGTAGTGTCTTTGAACCCGTTCGGCGGCTGCAACCGGGGCTCTGAATAGGCGACTTCCTTGGGAAGCACCTCGGCCGTGCTGAAGAGGTTCAACCCGATTGGAAGATAGTTGAACTTGATGGCATCGAGAACGGGCGCCAGATATTGCGCACACAGTTCGGCCGAATCCTGGTAGCCCAACCGGCTGCCGGCCTGAATCATGCTGCACATGAACTGCATTGGGTTCGCGAAGTTCGGTATCGCCGGAATGGACATGACGGCGCCGTGTGAGGGGTGGTAGATCTGGCTGAGGTTGGTCTCCAAGGTCGGCAGCACGTGCAGGGCGGTCTCCAGACCATTCAGGGGCTCCGGCTGGACCAACGTGGTGGTCAGGGTGGCGAGGTTGTTGATGTCGTGAGTGAGCACGTCGCGGTTCTTGGTCAGGAATGGACGCAGCGTGGTGAGCAGACCGTCGAACTGCTGGATCGCATCGGCAAGCGCGCGGTCGGATCCGGTCAACCTGTCGGTGAAGGTCGCCAGGTTGGTGTTCAAGGCGACGAACTGCTTGTCGTCCTTGTGCAGGGCGTTGACGAAGAGCGCGAGACTGCGCACCACGGCGAAGAAATCGCCGCGGCCCTGGTTCAGTGCGGTCAGCGCCTGCGACAGGCTTTCCAGCGTGGTGTTGATCTGCTTGCCCTTGCCCGCCAGCCCGTCGGCGACGGACTCGACAAGGTCCCCGAAGGGACCCTTCGGCTGTTGCGGTGTCGGACCGAGTCTGTCGATGACGTTGGCCACGCTGGCGCGCAGTTCGTCCCACTCGGTGGGCACCTGCGTGCGCTCGATGGGAATCACGGCGTGATCGCCCATCACGGGTCCGCCTTTGTAGGGCGGTTCCAACTGAATGCTGCGCGATGCCACCAAGGTTGGGTTCACGATCACGGCGGAGGCGTTGGCCGGAACCTTGTACTTGTTGGCGTAGTGGAAAGTCACCTTCATCTTGTCGCCGGCCGGTTCGATGGAGTCAATCGAGCCGACGCGGACGCCCATGATCTGGACCTTGTCGCCGGAGTAGAGCGCGATCGCCGATGGCAGGTAAGCAACCACGGTGTTGTTGCTCATCTTCTGATACAGCTGCCAACCGAAGTAACCCGCGACCAGGGCCACAGCAACGGCCAGCGCCGTGATGACCGTTCGGCCCCAGTGCCTGCGGACAGTGACATTGGTGCTCAACTCTGACCTCCCGTGCCCTCGGTGCGCGCTCCCGGCGGCGCGTTGGGCGGCAACGGGACCGGTGTGCCGGGCACGTCCGGCGGCGGCTCGCCCGACCGCCCGGCGATCGGGATTCCCGGCGTAGGCGGCAGCCCGTTCGGGTTGGGCGGCGATGTCTGCACGTCGAGGGGGGCCGGGAAGCTGCCACCGAATGGGCCGGTGTCGACTCCCATGCACGGCAACGGATTCCACGGCCTCGGCAACGCGTCGGGCGCGGGGGTGTACGAACACGCCGTTCCCGGTGGGACGGCCGGTCCGGGGTGTTCCGGGGTACCTTCCAGCACCTGGGGTGCGGGCGGCGGCGCGCCGTTGGGGAACCGGGTGCCGTTGGGGTCGGGGAAGCGGAAGGCGGGCAGGCCCGCGCTGCGCCAGAACTCCTCCGGGTCCAGACCACGTTTCTTGAACGCGGCGTCGACAAACGGCTGCAGGATCCAGTACGGCAGCAGGTTGGACAGAACGATCTTGAAGAACGGTCCCGACGCGACCGACTCGCCTAACGATGCCGCGAATTGGCTTACAAAGGTCAGGGTCTGGGCCAGGTCGTCCTTGCGTTGCACCAGCACGTCGCTGAGCGTGCGCAACTGCTCCAGTGCCGAATTCAGATTCGGGTTGTCGTTGATGAATCCCTTGATCTGGGCCGCGACGCCCGAAATGTTCTGCAGCAGAGTGTCGATGGCCCGTCCACGTTCGTTGAACGCCACCAGTAGTGTCTTGGCGTTGACCAACAAACGGTTAATCTGCTCGCTGCGGTCACCGAGCACGCTGGCTACCTGGTTGGCCTGGGCGAGTAGGTGCTTGATCTCGTCGTCGCGTTTGCCGATGGTGTCGGAGAATTTGGCTACGCCGTCCAGAGCGGCACTGAGGTGCGGGTAGGTCTGATCGATGGTCTGCGACAACACATTCAACGACTGTTTGACGGTGTCGATGTCCCAGCCGGTGGCCGCGTTGGTGATGTCGAAGTTGGCGTCGTAAAGCTGGTACGGCGTAGTGCCCTGACCCAGCGGTAGCACGCCCCCGGGCCGCAATGCCTTGGCTCCCCGCGGCTCGATCTCGAGCACCTTCTTACCCAGGATGGTGTCCGTCTTGATCGCCAGCCGGCTTTCGGTGCCAATCGTGTTGCCGCCGATGGAGAACTTGACCAGCACATGATCCCCGTCGACCTCAATGCCTTGGACCGTGCCGACATTGACCCCGGTGATGCGCACCTTGTCGTTCTTGTTCAACTGACCCGAGTCGGTGAATTCCCCGTAGTAGGCCGGGGCGGCAAACAGCATCGGTACGCTGGTGAAGCTTTGCCCGACCGCGACGACGAGCACCAACACGGTGACGCCCATCAGCCCGACGCGGTTGCGGTTGAATTCGGTCAGTGTCCTCATGACGGAATGGTCCTCATTGCGGCGTACACCTACCCGTGGGCTGCTGCCAGATCCTGACGGTGCGGACCGGACCGCCGCCCTGCAATCCGTTCCACCTGATCGAGAGGTCGCAGAGGTAGAAGTTCACCCAGTCGCCGTAGAGGCCGATGCTGCGTCCGATCAGGTTCAGTGCGGTCGGCGTCCTGTGAATGAGGTCGCTGAGCTGTTCGCGCTGATCGATAAGCGGCTGCTGGAGGGCCTGCAGGTAGTTGATCTCCTTGTGCAGCAGCACGCGGTTGTCCGCGAGTAGCTCGGCCACCGTGCCCGCGGCGTTGCTGATGTTGGCGAGGCCGGCGGCCAGCGGATCGGCGTGGTTCTGCAGGCCGGTGATCAATCGCTCGAAGTTGTCGACGGTTTCGTCGAACTCCTTGCGATGTCTGACCGTGGTGTCCAGCACGACGTTCAGGTTCTTGACCACCTCGCCGATCGCCTGGTCGCGTTCGGCGATGTGCGCGGTGAGTTGTGCGGTGTGGTCGAGGATGTCGTTGATGGTTCCGCCCTGACCCTGGAAGACGGTGATGATGGCTGAGGCGATGGAGTTGACCTTGTCCGGTTCAAGCGCCCGGAACAGCGGCTTGAATCCACCGATCAGGGCGTCGAGGTCCAGAGCCGGTGAGGTCCGCGACCGCGGGATGAATCCTCCCGCCGGCAGTACCCGATCGGCCCCGTCGCCCGTGCCGCGTTTGAGCTCGATGAAGCGATTGCCGAGTAGGTCGAGATAGCGGATTTGCGCGGTCGTCGACTGATACAGCTGTATCGAGCGGTCGACCTCGAAATCAACCATTGCCCGGGTGCCGCCATCGACCAGCCGTACCGATTTGACCTTGCCGACCTCCACTCCGGAGGCGCGCACGAACTGGCCGTCTTTCAGGCCGCTGGCGTTGCTGAACTCCGCCGAATACTTGTTGGTGCTGGTGAAGCGCATCTGGGCGAAGACCACGATGATCGACACGACGATCAGGGACAGCACCAACGAAACGATGCCGAGTTTGATTGCGTTGCCGAGAGTTTTCATGGGTTGATCGTGTTGTCCCCGACTTGGCGGCCCCACACGTACTCCAGCGCGTACGGCGAACCGGTGTCTAAGTGGTTGTACGGCGCGAGGCTGGCGCCGGTGTCCATTACCAGGCTCGGCGCCGGCCAGAAGTCGTGGTTGATCGGCTGCCAGCAGCCCGGGGTGCCGCCCGGGCCACCGCGTGCGTTCACCCGCGGCAGATTCTCCGGATATGTGTAGGGATTGGGCGCCCCGCCCACCAGCCCGGCGACCTGCAGGAGGCCTTGGGTAAGCACCGTGCCGGTCAGCCCCGGAAGGGTGAGAATGCCGCCCAACCCTGACGTCAATTCGCTCATCGTTTTCAGCCCGTAGCCGTTGCCGCCGCCCGTCGTCGCATAAGCCAGGGGCTCCTCGTCGTAGTAATTGCGGATGGTGCAGAAGATTTCGGGACTGTAGGTGTCAAACAGCTGGGCCGTGGGCAGCAGATCGGAGATGCCGCGCTGCAGATAGGGCCCGCCGCGGGCGAAGATGTCCGCACCGGTGTTGCCCAGCCCGGCCGCGGCCAACAATGCCGAGTCGAGTTCGGCTTCCTGCCGGTGCAGCGTGCGCGCGGTGACAACGGCGTGGTTCAGCGCGTCGAAGAGATCCGGCGCGGCATTGCTGTAGATGTCGGCCAGAGCGGCGATCTGCTGAATGTCATGGCGGATCTGCGGCATTCGCGGATTGATGTCGTCGAGGATGGCGTTGCCGTTGACGATCGACTGCCCGAACTTGTCGCCCAGCCCGGTCAAGGCCTGCGCCGCCGCGGCCAACGTCAAGTTCAACTTGACCGGATCCACCTTCTCCGCGATCGAGGTAATGGTCTCGAACAGCGTATTGAACTCGGTGGTCACCGACCTCGCGTCGATTACCAGCTGCGGTGAGATGCGCTGCGGTGTCGGGTTTTTCGGCGACGTCAAGGCCACGTACTTGTTGCCGAAGACGGTGGTCGCCTTGATATTGGCATCCACATTCGCCGGGATCAGCCGGAGGTAGTCGGGATCGACGTCCATGACGAACTTGGCCACCGGGACGCCGTCGCGCTGGATCTCCGTAATGCTGGCCACCCGGCCGATTTCCACCCCGTTGTAGGTGACCTTCGATCCCGGGTCCATCACCAAACCCGCCCTGGGGGCCACCAGCGTCAGGGGCGTCTTCGGCGTCAGCCGACCCCGAAACTGAAACCACACGAACGTCAACACCACCGCGGCGACCACCAGGAACACCACGGCCGCGGTCTTGTACGGCGGGATGCGTGGGGGGTTCTCCTTCACCGGGTTCGTCATGTCGGCTACACGGTGAGGTTGAAGTTGGGGTTCTTGCCGTATACCGCCATCGCGGTCAGGACGACCACGACAACGATGGTGATCAACGACAGTCGCATGGAGCGCCCGACCGCTTCGCCGACGCCGACCGGCCCGCCGTGGGCGGTGTAGCCGTAGTAGGAGTGGGTGGTCATCACGACCACGGCCACGAGAATGACCTCCGCGAACGACCAGCCGACGTCATTGAGGCGCAGGAACGTGTGGAAGTAGTGGTTGTACGTGCCGGCGGATTGCCCGTAGAGGACAACGGTCGTGAGCTGCGCGGACAGAAATGCCAGGGTGATCGCCAACCCGTAGAGCGGAATGATGACGACCAGGCCAGCCACCACCCGGGTGGACACCAGGAAGGGGATCGACCTGATGCTCATCACCTCAAGTGCGTCGATCTCTTCGCTGATGCGCATCGCGCCCAGTTCGGCGGTGGCGCCGGCACCGACCGTGGCGGCCAGCGCCTGACCGGCGGCCACCGGCGCCACGAACCGCACGTTGACCATCGCCGCCAGGAATCCCGTGAACGCCTCGACCCCGATGTTGCCCAGCGACGCGAAACCCTGGATGGCGACCAGTGAGCCCGCGGACAAGGTGATGAACCCGACGATGGCGGCCGTGCCACCGACCACGGCCATTGCGCCGGTGCCCATCCCCATCTGGGCAACCAGCCGGACCAACTCTTTCGGGTAGCGGCGCACGGCGAAGGGAATCTGCCCGACTGCGGTCACAGCGAACCAGACCATCTGCCCGATCACGAGAAGCGCCTTCACCGGGGCCTCCCCGTATCGACCCAGATTGGCTCGCGGAAGCCTGAGATGGGTTGTGGCAGTAGCCATATCAGCGCCCCGTTCCGAATCGGACGCCGATCGTGGTCAGCGCGGCGTTAACGGCGAACAGCGCGATGAAACACAGCACCACCGTCTCGTTGACGGCAGTGCCCAGACCCTTGGACCCGCCGCGGACGATCAGGCCGCGGTAGCAGCCGACCAGCCCGGCGATCAACCCGAACGTGGCCGCCTTGATGTTGGCGATCACCACCTCGGGCAGGCCGGTGAGGGCAGTCAAGGTGGAGAGATAGGCACCGCTCGAGACGTTCTGCAGGTACACGCTGAACAGGTAGCCGCCGCCGAGTCCGACGGCGATCACGAGGCCGTTGAGCAGCACAGCGACGATCGTCGAGGCGACAACGCGCGGCAGCACCAGCCGGTGAATCGGGTCGATGCCGAGCACTTCGAGCGCGTCGATCTCCTCGCGAATGGTGCGCGCGCCCAGGTCGGCGCAGATCGCGGTCCCTCCGGCGCCGGCGACCACCAAGACCGTCACAATCGGCCCGAGTTGGGTCACCGCTCCGATCCCCGCACCCGCCCCCGAGACGTCGGCCGCACCGAACTCGGCGAGCAGGACATTGAGCGTGAAGATGAGCAGCACGGTTTCGGGAATGGACACCGCGATGGTGGGTAGCAGCGATACCCGCATCAAGAACCAGCCGATCCAGATGAACTCGCGCCACTCGAAGGGTTGCTTCAGCGCTTTGGCGGTCAGCACGCACATCCGGAAGAACCCGCCGGCCACCTCGGTTCCCGGCCGGATCCTACTGCCGATTCTGCCGGCAACGCTGTGGGAAGCGGTCATCGTCGTGAACTCCCGATGGAGGCTGGCAGAGCGGCGCAGCAAACACCAATATTGTTGTACAACGCCATTTTTCGGATCGGATGACCGCTTTGTGTCATGTTGGTCCGGCCCTGCGGAGGCATCACGTGCGGTAGCCGACCGGCAGTCCCGGTCCCCACCCTTCGGCTCCATGCCGCCCGCGCTTGCGCCACGCCGCAACTATGGCATTAGACCGTACGTGCAGTCAACAGATCGAGAATTTCGGATGGCTTTTGCCGGTTCCCGGCTGGGGCGGCATCTCCGCGAGGCGCCTTGAACAGCGCTTTTGCGCCGACCCGCCTATCAATGTGCTTTTCCGGAGCGGGCTCAGTGACCTGTACGTACAGTCAATGATCGATCTTCCCGATCGCCGGTCGCGTCAGACGCCAATTCCTTTATCGCCGTGGGTTTCCGGCGGGCACCGTGGTTAAGTCGGGTCGCTCGTGACCACGGTGAGGCATTCCCGCACCACCGAGACGACCTCGCATGATGGATTCGCCCACTTGCTCAGCCCGAACCGATCCAGCAACAGTCCGCCGAGGAACACGTCCACGAAGGCGGCTCCCACACGTTCAGGGGTCCGCGAGTCATTGGGGTCGAACCACACCCACATCCACTCGAGCGATCCCCACAGCTGCAGTGCCGCCAGATCGACGTCAACGCTTCGGAATACACCGGACTCGACCCCGTTGCGGATCTCATCGATGGTGAGCGCCTGCAACTGATGGCGCAGCTTCCGCACCTGCTGCATTGCCGGGTCCTCGGACAACTGCACCACTTCGCGCTGGCTTGCCACGGTGGCGTCTCGGGCCATCACCTGGAGCAGCACCGAGGTGAAGATGATTGCGGCAATACGCTCGTGCGGCGCGGTCACGCGGTCCCAGACCATCCGGAGCACGTCGAGTTGGTTGGCCAGGTGGGTTTCTTCCAGCTCCCGCAGCATCTGCGCTTTGGTCCCGAAATGGTGAACAATGGTGCCCTTCGACATACCGAGCTCGTCGGCGATGTCACCGATATTCGTTCTCTCATAACCACGTTCGGCGACATAGCGGACAAACGCGTCGAGAATCTCGCCACGCCTGCCGGGCGATCTGGGCATTGGACACCTTCGGCTTCGACTAACCGTACGAACGGTCTATCATAACCATCGCGGCGTGAACATACCCCACTACACTTGCCCATCGGAGTTACCCGATGCGCCAGCGGTGCGATCGCACCGCTAGAAGCGCGGCCAGGAATCGGCCGCGGCGAGTGCCGCGGCCTCCTTCGGCACTCGGGTCAGAGGGCCTGCAGGGGCCTACTTCGGTTAGCGGCGTTTGGCGCAGTGACAACATACATGTTGGCGCCGGCCGCCGCCTTGACTTCGCCGGTGGTGTACATGGTCAAGAGTTCTCTGCCATCGCTATCGGCAACGCACACATAGGTGTCGGTCTCGGGGTCGTAGTCGAAGCTGTCCCAAGCCAATACGAAAGCCAAGCAGTTGCCATCGCGATCCGCTATGACAAGCTTGTGCGCGCCGGACTTCTTGAGTAGGTCGGCATCCTGCGCGCGCCGTTGAGAGACCCCGTTTTTGTGCATCGGTACGCTGTTCAACATCTGTGTGCTCCCTAGCGAGGTTGTCTCCGTCGGGCCCGGGCGCTGCAAAAATCCCGACCTGGCGGTACAACGGACATTACCTCCGAATACCAGGCTCTACCAGGGCATTAAGGCCCTCGTCGAGGGGCCGTTGGTTGATGTCGCGACATCGCGGAACCCCACCGCCTCTCGGGCCGAGGCTTCGATATGTTCGATTGCCGCCCGCTGATGTGCGGTCGTGTCAGCTCTTCGACTCCCCGCGTCCGGTCCCGGGCTCGAGCGACGGCCCGACACCCCCGGCGGACGGCTGCGACTCACTGGTCTGACCAGCGGGCTGCTCCTCGGCCGGGGACGTCGTCGCACTCCCCGGCGCTTGGTCGGGGCTGGGCGACTTTAGTCGGGGTCGGTGACTGATCCCTGAGCTCCGGCGCCCTGCTCACTTTCCCGGCGCCCCTCGTACGGCGGGATCACGCTGCCGGTGTCCTGCGGAGCCAACTCCCCAGTTCCCCCGTAAACGTCGGTTGCAGCGGGATCGCTTATCGGAGGGTTGGCATCCTCGTCGACGGTCCCCACCGGACGCTCGCCCCCGCCGGGTTGAGGCACATCACTTCCTGTGTCACGTGCGCCGCTGCCCAGTTCCGGGTCATCGAAGTGTTCCAGCCGAGTGCTGTCGGACCCTCCGGTTGTCTGATCGGCCATGATTCCATCTCCTCGAGATGCCTCGTCGAACGGAAGCATCTAACAGCGGATACCCGCGACGTATCTGCGAAACGGTCCGCTGCGCGATCGACCTCAATCCGAAGACTTGTCGGAATCCTTCGAGTCGTCATCGTCGTCATCGTCGTCATCGTCATCGTCGTCATCGTCTTTGTCGTCCTCGTAATCGTCATCGTCATCGTCGTCGTCATCGTCGTCGGACTCGGCAACCTGCCCTGATTCCCTGGCCTCGTCCAGCTTGTCGGCGAATTTCGTCAAGAGCCCGGCAAGCTGACGGGCTTCATCCGGTTCCAACGCATCGTCGAACAGTCGATCGTCGTCCTCGGAGACGCGCTCCAGGTAGACCGCGTTGTTCTCGATACCGACATCCCACCGGCCCCCCTCTTGATGAACCATTCGATGCCCTTCCTGATCGTTGCCAAGCCGCGGCGCACCCGCGCTAACAACGTCTTTACCCACTTCTGCTGCAGCGCAGTCGCGCCTTCGGGGCGAAGTCGCCGGCTACCGAGCCGCGCTCACGGCATCGAGGCTGCGCCAGCGGCCATAGGGTCAAACAAGCTTGTCCTCGGCGCAGACTCGCTGCCGTCAACGCGCAGCCTGCGGCCGGCGGCAAACCACGTCCTCGCCGGCTCTACCACATTGGCCAGGCACGGCACCGTCGCAGCGGCCAGCTCCGCATTGCGGTCGCCGTTCACGAAGGCAGACTACGCCGAATCCCCATGCACACCAACGATCAGCTTGAGAGCGACCGACAGCGCGAAAGGGCCAGCTGATCCGCGTAGATCAGCCGCCGCAGCCGAGCCGGTTTGAGCGTCGCGCCAAGTCGTCGGGTGATGCGGCCGTGAGGCCGGCAGATTCTCAGACTCATGGATTCAATTACGTTGTGGACGAACGAGAATCGGTATTCTTGAGTTGCCTCAGTCAATTGGTGAGGCCCGAGGGTTCGCCGTCGAAGTCAAACTCCTGTACCGCGAACCCGACGCCGACTAAGCTCACTGGGTGTTTAGACATTTCGACCCCGCCCCCGTCCCGGCTGACGACCTCGCCGCCGCACTCGCCCCGTTCGGGCAGTCCCGCATGTTGCCGCGCGCGGCCTACGTCGAACCTGCGGTGTTCGAGTGGGAAAAACGAGCCATCTTTTCTGGCTGGCAGTGTGTGGGCCACGCCGCCGATCTCGATGGAGTTGGCGCGCAACGGGCAGCAGGTTTCGGCGAGAACGGAATCCTCCTGGTACGAAGCGAAGACGCCCGGGTGCGCGCATTCGCCAACGTCTGCCGACATCGCGGACACGAGTTGCTGGCATGCGGAGCCACCGCCAAGCGGCGCGCCATCGTGTGCCCGTACCACGCCTGGTCGTACAAGCTGAGCGGCGAACTTCGCAAGGCGCCACGATTCGAGTCCGGAGAGGGTTTCGACCCGGCTGAGTTCGGGCTGGCCGAGTTGCGGCTCGTCAACTGGCACGGATATCTGTTCGTCGATCCCAGCGGCGAGGACGCCGACTTCGAACTACACGTTGCCGGACTGGAAGAGGTCGTCGGCCCTTACCGGCCCGAAGATCTCACCGTTGTGGAACGGCACTCGTATGAGTTGAACACCAACTGGAAGGTGATCGCCGAGAACTACCAGGAGTGCTACCACTGCAATGCGATCCATCCCGAGTTGTCCCGGATCAGCCCGCCGACCAGTGGCGCAAGCATCGACCTGCCGGGGACGTGGATGGGCGGCTGGATGTCGATAGTTGAAGGGGCCGAGACGATGTCGCTGACCGGACAAAGTGGTGGCGTCGCGATCGAGGGGTTGTCCGAGCGTGAACTGCGCACGGTGATGTATCTGGTGGGTTTTCCCAACCTGTTGGTCAGCCTGCACCCCGACTACGTGATGACCCACCTGATGACCCCTCTCGCGGTCGACCGCACCCACGTGGAGTGCACGTGGGCATTCCCGAACAAGGCCGTCGAGACACCGGAATTCGATCCCTCATACGCGGTGGATTTCTGGGATCTGACCAATCGGCAGGACTGGGCCGCCTGCGAATCGGTGCAGCGCGGACTCAGCTCACCGCACGCACGGCCGGGGCCGCTGGCGCCCGAAGAGGAAGGCGTCTACCAGTTCGTCACCCGGGTGGCCCGGGCTTACGCGGGCAACCGCTGAACACTGGGCCACCTGGTGAACCTCCGCAGCCACAGGCGATTGACCACTACCGATGTGGTGATCGAATTAGATTGTGCCCAAGAGCTTTTCGCAGTCGACCCGCGCGGGCTGCTCGCCGGCGCGCGCCGCATCGACAGCGGTATGGACGAATTGGTGGATCGGTTACTCGCCCAACAGAAGGTCGCCGCTGACCAGCGCATCGTGCTGGACATCGCCGAGGAGTGCTCGGATGAAATGGCCGCCGACGTGGTAGTGGCGGTGCGCCGCTACTGCGAGCTGCGACTGCACCGCGCCAACCGCGAACACGACCTCGCCTGGCGCCAGGGCAAGCGGTCACTGTTCAGCGGCTCACTGCTGTTCGCGGTGGGCATCGCGCTGTCGTACACCTTCACCCGACCGGTGCTGGGCGAGCTTGCAAACGACCTGCTGGGCAACGGCGTATTCCTGGTCGTGGCCTGGGTCGGCCTGTGGTACCCGCTCGATCTGCTGTTCATCGCCCGGGAGCAGGCCAAGCGAGAGGTCCGGGTGCTCGGCCGGATGCTCACCGTGCCGGTGGTTGTCCGAGGCCACGACGGTGTGCCGTCCGCAGTCGCGATCCCCGGCTCCCCCGCACCGCCGAGTTTGCCGGCAAGCCTGAACGCTCGATTCCGTCGTTTTCGGGGGCCGTCCTCCGCGCACCTCTGAGGCTCCCGGAGTGACGTCGGGGCCACTCCGCCGTGGCCATCCGTGACGGCATTACTCGGCGGGACGTTCGGCCGAAAAACATTGATTTACATTCGAAATGCAGAACGGGGCTTTCCCGCCACCGGTGATCAACCCCACCACCCACGCCGTCAGCACCATCCCCCTCGGCTTCGACGCGGTCGGGGTCGCGATCAGCCCCATCGGCTCCGAGGCCGGCGACGTCTACCTCTCCGGCGGTGAACGCAACACGGTGACGGTGATCGGTTGAGAAACCGATGAAAGAGCTCCGGTTACGGGAGCCCACCCGGCGGCGCCGCACCCGCCGCGTCCTGCAGCACCTGCTGCAACTTGTCCAGCGGATCGCCGTCGGTGGGGTCGAGCCGGCGTGGTGGGATCTCCCGGCCGTCGGGTGAGACGGCGACCGGTAGCGGGAGCGCGACCGGGGGCGGCGGCGGAGGCGGCGGTGGGGCCGGCGGGGCAGCCGGCAGCCCGGAATTCAACGCATTTCTTTTGTTTGCCAACCGATTTGCGGCGCCGCGGCGGATGGCTTGCCGCTGGGTGTCCGGATCGCTGTTGTCGGCGAAGCAGGCCGCCGGCGCGTCACCGATGACACTCAGCGCGCTCGCGTAGCGCTCGTCGGCGCGTGAGCGATCACCGGCCGCCGCGGCGCGGTCGCCCTGGGTTTCACGGACCAGTTCCAGGTTGACCCGCACCGGACAGGAACCAGCGGCGTCGCTGCGGGCAAGTGCAGCGGTGAAATTCGCATCCGCCTCGTCGAGTCGTCCGTCGAGCACGGCGGCAGCGCCCGCGGCGAACGGCGCCCTTGCCGGCTCGATCACGTTGGCCACGCCGAGCACCGCCGCATCGTCCCGCACGGCGCTCCCGTCGCCGCGCTGGAAAGCAGAAACAGCCGAATCCCCCGCCACCACAACCGATACCAGCTTCACCGCGACCAGCACCACGAGGAGGATCAGCGGCGCCGAGTAGATCAGCAGCCGCCGTCGCACCCGCAGCCGTGCCGGTCTGAGCGTCATGCCACGTCCCGCCGGATCAGGCGAACTCGGCGGAACTCGCGAACCGAGAGGTAGATCTCGCCGAGCAGCAGTGCCGCCGCAAACAGCGCGGGCAGCCAGTACAACTCGAGCAGTGCGCCGGCCTCCGCCCGGGTGCCGGCACCGCTCGGGTGGTCGGACAGGTCCGGCTGGAAAGGCTCACCGGGTTCGCGGTGCTGGTACGGCACGACGAGCTGTCCTGCGATCTTCCGCAATCGGGCTTCGTCGATCGCGTCGGTCCGGCCGTACCCCAGCACCGCTCCGCCGTCGACCGACCCGCTGGTGAAGTCGCCCTGCGGAGCACTAGATCCGGGTGCGCCAGAACCGAAGTACAGCACGACATTTCGCGCACCCGGATACTGTTGGGCCGCCTGGATGAGCTGATAGCGCAGCACGTTGTTCGCGGCGGCGGCATCGACGTCGGCACCCGCATTCGGACCGCCGCGGTAGGAGTCCAGCGCCGCGACGGTGGGGCGCAGACTCCAGACGTCTTCGGACAGCGGCCAATCCAGCGTGGCGCGCGAGGCGAAGTCGATGAGGGTATACCGCGCTCCCGGGTACCGTTTGATCAACGCAGCGATGTCGTCGCGCATCCCCGCGATTCGGGATTGACCGGGGCCGTAATCGTCGACACCCGAGTCCACCGACCGATCCACGATCAGAAAAACATTGAGGTTCTCCCCGGCCGCCGATGTTCCTCCGCGGATCTTGTCGTCGCGAAGTGCAGGGCGGGTGGCGGCGGCAATCACCAGCAGCACCGCCAGCGTCACACCGCCCCAACGCAGCACCGCGCGGGTGCGTCGACCCGCAGCCGCTAGCAGCACCTGGCGCAGCGCCACCAGGCGCGCCAAGACGAGCGCGACGGCCACTACGGCGAGGATCGGCCACGGCAGCACAGGTTGGAACGTCATCGGCGCAACCCCATCAGCGCCACGGAAAGCACGGACGCAGACAACAGGGCGATCGCCAAGGGCACCACCGGTATGTCCGCGGAGTCAGCCTTTGCAACGGTGCCATGGCGTGCCGCGCGGTTGTGCGCCCGGATGTCATCGAGGGCACCGGCCACCGACCCCGGCACCAGGTAGCGTCCGCCGGTCTGCTCGGTGAGCGCGAGCAGCGAACCGCTTTTCGGTGACGGGGCCGTGTCGACGACATTGAGTTGAACCCCGGCGCGCTCGGCCAACTCCCGCACCCCGGCGCCGGTGAACAGCGCGGCACGCTGCTCCCCTGCCACGCGAAGATCCGACGGGCCGAGATAGATCACCGAACGCCGGTGGGTGCCGCGCTCCTCGAAGTGCGGGTAGCCCGCAATGCAGAGCGCCAGAACATCTTCCACACTCGTGGCGTAGTCGGTGTAGGGCACTGCCGGGGCGAACGACGCCGACTGCAGTCGGGGCGCGCGGGTGTATTCGCCGAATCGTGCGACGGCGTACTGATGGTCGCGCGTCAACGGCACCAGCCGGCGGTTCACCGAGGTCAGACCGATTCGTTGCGTCTGCGGCGACGAGCCGGCCCGGCGGGCGAAATAGTCGAGCATTTCCACCGTCGCACGATCCGGCAGCGCCGCTCCGACACACAGCATGATGTCTTCGGTCGGCGCGGCGTCGAGATCCTGCCCGGCGGCGGCTGGACGCGAAGCCGCCCACATCGCTGCGCCGAACATGACCGTGAGCACAAGCAGCGTCACGATAGTTGACAGTGAGCGCAGCCGAGCGACTTTGGCGTATTCGGGCAATCGGGTCAGTCGTGCGATGTTGGCCAGCGGGCGCAACCGCCGGCGCGCGGCGGTCATGGGTAGCACCGCGGCCAGCGCGACGGCAACGGCGAAGCACCCTGAGCCAACAGCGGCTACCGGCCACCACTTCAGGTCCACGAGCGGATCAACTCCTGCGCAATGGAACTCACCTCGCCGACGTCGACGCTCGTCTCGGCGTTGAATTGCGCATCGTCGAGCAGAGTCAGCAGCGGCACGGCCGCGTCCAGCTGCCCGTCAGCCAGGGCGCCGACATGCAGATACTGCGCCCTGGCGCCGGTTGCCTGGTGCAGGAAGCTGCGTACCGTCCGGCTGATTGCCGCGCCGGCCTGCGGCGTCGACAAGAGCCCGGCGCCGTGCTCGCCGGCGAGGCGTTGCACGCGGCGGGCGAAGCGATCCCGGATCACCCGGGCGTGCACCCGTCGCACTACCGGGATGCGCCGCAACCGGTGCGATGGCAGCGTCCAGACGAATACGCCTGCGTACCAACCGAAGACAGCAAGGATCAGGAGCACCGCCCACACCAGCCACTCCGACGAGTAGGGCTCTGGACCGAACACGTAGCGCAGCAGGTCATCCGGCACGACCGGCCGCCTCGGTCAGGCCGACGAGTTCGCGGCGGATGTCGTCGCTGCCGGCGATGGTCGCGTGCGGGATCGCCCGACGCGTCAGGAACTTTGCCAGGCGCTCGCGCCGCGCCGCCTCGGCGCGGCGGTAGGCGGCGACGACCCGCGGACCGAGGTCGGCTCCGCTCAGGACGAACCGGCCGGTGGCGACCTCGTAGCCGTCAGTGTTGTCGGGCCCGACCGCGGGCAGGTCGGACACCATTGCCCACAGCAGGTCGTGACGACCGGTCAGTCTGGCCAGCACCCCGCTGAGTTCCTCGCCGGTATCGGGTTCGTCAGAGACCACGACGATCAGCATCGTGTGGCGGTAATGCGTTGCGACGTAATCGAGTTGGGCGGCGATGCGGCTGGGACCGGGGGCGCTCATGGTGTGCTGGTACCAGCGGTGCAACAGTCCCTCGATGTGCGTCTCGCCGCGGCGCTGGGGAATGTTCACCGACCCGCGGCTGTCGCCGAAAACCATGCCGACCTGATCGGAGCGCCGCAGGCCGATCAAACCGACTGCGCCCATGACGTGTGCGGCAACGTCGCGCTTGTACTCGCCGCTGGCGGCCAGCGCCGACATGTTGCGGCCGGCGTCGGCGACCAGCAGGATCTTGTGGTGCTTCTCCGAGACGAACCTCTTGATGAGCACGCTGCCCGAACGGGCCGAGGCCTTCCAGTCGATGTCGCGCACGTCGTCGCCGGGAACGTAGGGGCGCAGGTCGTCGAATTCCATGCTGCGCGTGTGCGACAGGGCATAGCGGCCGCCTTCGAGTAGGCCCCGGGTATCGGTGCCGAAGTACGCTTTGGCCCGGTTGAGGTGTTTGCCCAAGGCGAACTCAGGGCACCCGGACGGCCCGCAGCGCGGCGTCGATCACGGTCTCGGGAGTGACGTTGGCGCTGGCGGCTTCGAATCCGAGGATCAGCCGGTGCCGCAGCACCCGGTGCGCGAGCGTGGCGATGTCCTCCGGCAGCACGTGTGCGCGCCCGGACAGCACCGCCTGGGCCCGCGCCGCCTTGCAGAAGGCGATCGTGGCACGCGGGCTGGCACCATACTCGACCAGGCGCGCGATCTGCTTGGGCAAGGCCCGCCCGGGGTGGCGGGTCACGTCGACGATCTGGCTGGCGTAGAGCATCAGCGCCCGGTCCATGTGGACATGACGCACCACCTCCTGCACCCGCAGCACGTCATCGAGACTGACGACGGGCACCGCGGGGTGTCGCGTGTCGTAGACCCCGGCGTCGATCCGCGACATCACTTCCACCTCTTCCTCGGGAGAGGGGTAGCGCACGACCTCCTTGAGCAGGAATCGGTCGGTCTGCGCCTCCGACAGCGGATAGGTGCCTTCCTGGTCGACGGGATTCTGGGTGGCGATGACCAGGAACGGGTCGGTGAGCGTGTGCACCTGGCCGGCGATGGTGGTCTGCCGCTCCTCCATCGCCTCGAGCATCGCGCTCTGGGTCTTGGCACTGGACCGGTTGATCTCGTCGAGCAGCACGATATTGGCGTGCACCGGGCCCAGTTGGGTGACGAACGAGCTGGTCGCCGAGTCGTAGATCTGTGTGCCGATGATGTCGCTGGGCAGCAGGTCAGGGGTGCACTGGATGCGTTGGAAGCGGCCGTGGATCGACTCGGCGAGCACCTTGGCGGCGGTGGTCTTGGCCAGGCCGGGGACGCTTTCCAGCAGGACGTGGCCCCCGGCGAGCAGCCCGATGAGCAGCGATTCCCGCAGGTCACGCTGCCCGACGATCTTGGCGGCGAACGCCTGCGAAATGGCGTCGACGATCCCCCGGATGCCGTCGAGCTCGCGCTGATCCGGTTGCGTTCGTGCTCTTGTCATTGCGTTCGTGCTTTTGTCATTGCGTTCGTACCGTAGTCATATGCCCGCCTTTATACCCGGGCGCCCGGATTCCACACGTCGGCTCATTCGCCGACGGGTTGGTCAGGATCGCGTCGGGTATGCGTGCTGACGTGCGAAAGTAGTCGGCATCCACGGTTCGTGGAACCGGAACCTTCCGCGCGCACCCGAGGTGTCGTTCTTCGCCCGCGGGACGGCACCCTGGGCGACCAGCAAACCCTGGTCGGTCGTTTCCAGGCGGACGACGGATCGCGCCGGGGCCGGCCGGTCGCCGCCGTGGTCGGGCCGGACGGTGCGGTGTACGTCAGCGACGACGACGCCGGTGCGGTGTTTCGCCTGGCTCCGCCGGGGCAGTAGCGCGCCGAAACGTGTTCACCTCGCCGACGATAATCGCAACCCGTCAATTGACGAATTTGAATTCAGCTCCACCACTGCTCGTTTGAAGCATTTGGTCAACAAAAGCTCGCCGCTGGTTTCAGAACGGTCTTTAATACGGATAGCGGTTTATTGGTTGTCGAGAGCTGTGGTGACGGGAGTCGAATATGTCGTCGTTTGTGAGCGTCGCGCCGGAAGCCTTGGCTGCAGCGTCTTCGGACCTGACCGGCATCGGATCAACGATCAGCGCGGCAAACGCGGCGGCCGCAGGCTCGACAACACAGATCATGGTCGCCGCGCAAGACGAGATCTCGGTGGCGGTCGCGAGATTGTTCGGCGCTTACGCGCAGGGCTATCAGGCGCTCGGCGCGCAGGTCACTCAATTCCACGACGACTTCATTCGAATGCTGTCCGCAGGCGGTGAGGCCTATGCCGCGACCGAGGGAGCCGGCGCGTCGCCGCTTCAGATTCTCGAGACCGGCATCTTGGACGTCGTCAACGCGCCCACCCAGATGTTGCTGGGACGTCCGCTGATCGGCAGCGGCGTGGATGGTGCGCCGGGAACAGGACAGTCCGGCGGCGTTGGCGGAATTTTGTTGGGGAACGGCGGCAACGGCGGCTCGGGTGCGCCGGGTAAAACTGGTGGGGCCGGCGGAGCCGCCGGCCTGTTCGGCAATGGTGGTCGCGGCGGCGCCGGAGGGAACGCGACCACCGCCGGCGCTAGTGGCGGCGCGGGTGGGACCGGCGGTGCCGGCGGCTGGTTGGGCGGTTTCGGCGGAGCCGGCGGCGCTGGCGGCAGCGGCGCCGCGGGAGGGCCCGGAGTGGCCGGCGGTGCCGGAGGGGCAGGTGGGGCGGGCGGCGTGGCAAATGCGCCCGTGGGATGGGCGGGAGGCGCCGGAGGAACCGGGGGCGCCGGAGGAGCCGGCGGGGCAGGGGGCAGGGACGCGGCGGGTGCGGTCACGCAGGGTTTTGTCGGCGGGGCCGGCGGAGTCGGTGGGGCCGGCGGTGCTGACGCCGGGTTGTTCGGTTTGGGGGCGCCCTTCGGCTCGGGCGGGGCCGGCGGTCACGGCGGCACCGGCGGAGTCGGTGGAACTGGCGGGTCCGGCGCGGACAACACTCTCATTCCGGCGGCCGCTGGCGGCAACGGCGCCGCGGGGGGCACCGGTGGTGCCGGTGGCGCGGCCGGTGCCGGGGGTACCGGCGGGTTGTTAGGCGCTGCAGGCCCCGCTGGCATCGGTGGTGATGGCGGGCGAGGCGGGACCGGCGGTGCCGGCGGACACGGTGGTCTGGGCACCGGCGCCCAGTTCAGCGTTGGCGGCCAAGGCGGATACGGCGGTCACGGCGGGGCAGGCGGTGTGGGTGGCGGCACCCCTAACGGCGGAATCAACGGGAACGGCGGAGCCGGTGGCCTGGGCGGAAGCGGCGGCGACGGCGCAGCCAACTCCAGCACCGGATCCGCGGACAACCTGGTTGCCGGTGGAGGCGGCGGCGGTGGCGGCGGCGGTGGCGGCGGTAATGCCGGCAGCGGTTCCGGAACCGGCGGCATCGGCGGCACCGGAGGCACCGGAGGCACCGGAGGCAGCGGCGGCACCGCTGTCATCGGCGGCCCACAAAGCATCGCAACCGGCGGCGGCGGCGGGACCGGTGGCGCCGGTGCACTGGCGACCGACGGCAAAGGCGCAGCAGGCGGCGCCGGTGGTGGCGGTGGCGGTGGCGGTTACACCATCGCGACAGGCGCTCGCGGCGGCGGTGGCGGCGGCGGTGGCGCGGCCGCTTCCGCTGGTGGCGTCGGAGGCGATGGCGGCATTGGCGGTGGCGCGTTCTCGAGCACCCTCACCAGCAGCTTCAGCGGCGGTGCCGGCGGCGCAGGTGGCAGCGGTACCGGCGGCGGCGGCGGTGGCGGCGCGGGCGCCGGCTTCGGCACCAAGAGTGACGGCAACGGCGGTGCCGGCTTCGCCGGTGACGCCGGCGGGGCAGGCGGCCTAGCCCCCGGCGCTGGTAGTAACAAGGGAGGCGCAGGTGGCACCGCGACCGGAGGCGGGGCTGGCGGACTCACGAGCGTTAGCGTCGGTTCCGGCAGCGCCGGTCTGCCTGGGTAGGGAGGAAGAACGGCGGGCCGCAGCGTCGTTGTCGCTTATCGCCGTGTGTTGCTTGATCGGCCAAAGCGCTGTGCCCCCAGTCGGACTCGAACCGACACTTGGCGGATTTTAAGTCCGCTGCCTCTGCCAATTGGGCTATGGGGGCGGCCTGGCTGATATTACGGCCAAGCCCTCGAGAACCTCAGCTCGTCGCCCACTCTTGCGGCGTTTCGGGACGTTCCCCGTGCTGATCCGACTGCCGCTCCTGCACATTGCGGTGTGCAGCACCCGCCCGGCAAACCCGGCTCCAGGAGCACCCCGGTCGGTCCTCGAGCCGTTGCCGAACGAGAACAACCCGACCACTAGCGACAACACGCCGAGTCCGACGCCGATGAGGCCGGATGCGTTCACGCCCCGCCCGGCCCTCGCACCCACGTAGGAACACACCTAGGGGTTAGTTCAGACACGCCCTTGGGGCTGATCTGGACAAAGCTTTTGTGGGTCTGAGCGACAACAGGATTAGCGGCACGGCTAAACAATCGAACGTGGTCGGGGAACTACCGGCTCGCGATGGCCTGATGGTAAGTCGCACCGCGGCTCACACCAAACAGCCTGGCAACGGACCGCATTGATAGGGCGCGAGCAATCAGGTCGCCAATTCGCGGGCTGACCGCCTCGCCGAGCAGCAGCACGTTGGCCACTCGCGGCAGCACCACGCGGGGTGCTCCGCGACGAGTCGCCGCCACCACGGCGCGTCCCACATCTTCTGATGACAGCGGAGTCATATGCCGAAACGGAGCAGGCATCTGGTTCTGGGCAACGTCACGCAACAGGTCGGTGGCGGTAAGCGCCGGGTGGATTGTCGATACCTGAATCCCGGTGCCCGCCAGCTCCTGACGAAGTGCGTCCGAGAAGGCCGAAACCGCGTGCATCACGATCGCATAGGAGCCGAAGCGCGCAAACGCTTTTCGGCCCATGACGGACGACATGTTGACGATTGAACCCGAACCCTGGCGCCGAAGAACGGGTAGCACCTGCTGGGTCACGCGAATCATTCCGAACAGACTCGCCTCGAGCGTCTGAGTCACATCGTCGCCGAACGTCGCAGCTTCGATACCCCCTACTCTGGCGATTCCGGCGTTGTTCACCACGACGTCGATGCGGCCGTAGTGGTGCATCACCGTCTCGACCATCGACTCCACCGAGGATGGTGAGGTGACATCTGTTGGTACGCAGAGGGCTTCGGCACCCAGTTGGTGGATTGCCGTCTGGACCCCTGCGAGTCGGTCGGCGGAGCGGGCGGCAAGAACCAGCCGCGCGCCCTGATGGGCAAAGGCCAGCGCGACGTCGCGCCCGATGCCGCGCGATGCGCCGGTCACGAGTACTACCATGTCTTCGAAGTTGGTGATCACAAGAATTTCCTGATTCTTTTGGTTTGAGTTCAGCTTGTACTTGCGTTGCGGCACAACGCTATTGGTTGGCGACCCGAGCCTTCCACTGCTCGTCTTGCATGGCGTAGAGCCCATTGGCCACCGTCGGTTGGCCGCTATCGACGACGTAACGGCGCGGATCCAGCCCGTGCTGCAGTGGTGTCCGTAGGAAGTCCCGGATCACCCGGGTACGGTTGCGCGCGCTCCGCCTGTCGCCGGTCAACACGGGTAGCAGGCCGAGCACTGCGGCGAAATCCGTCAGCCGCAGATAGTTGTCGGCGAAATACCCCGGATTGACGATGGCGTGAGCGACACCGTTGATGCCGGCGATGACCTGATCCACCAGCCAGCTCTGCCGCGTCCCCCACGCCGGGTGTTTCGGGCTGGAGAGCCACTGACTCACCTGGACTGGGCTTGTTCATCTGAATCTCTCCCTCGGGTAGTGGCCAGCCGATCGGCCGGAGTCATTTAGCGGTTGGTTATACTCTAATTAGAGTAGGCCTATACTCTAAAAGGGTCAAGAACTAGCCACCGGAGGTAGCGATGCGGGTGTCGCAACAGGAGAAGGAGCGCAGTCACCGCCGGATCGTCGACAGTGCCGCGCGACTGGTGCGTGAACGCGGTGTCGAAGGGGTGAGCCTCGCCGACGTGATGAAAGACGCCGGGATGACCGCCGGCGGGTTTTATCGCCACTTCTCGAGCAAGGAAGAACTCGTCGTCAGCGCGGTTGACGCCGCATTCGGGGAGTCCCTCGGTCGGCTGGCGGACTATGAAACGGAACTGGACGTGTCAGATGCCGTCGACGCTTTCGAACGCTTCTATCTCTCCGATGCCCATGTCGACAATCCCGGCAAGGGATGTCCCATCCCCGAACTGGCGGCCGAAGTCGGGCGTAACCCTGTGCTCAAGGCTTCGATGACTGCCGGTGTCGAGCGAATGATCGAACGAATTGCGGCCGGGCTGGACGGCTCCGTTCAAGAACGCCGAGCCGAGGCCGCTGCGCATCTCGCGATGATGGTCGGCGCTGTTCTGCTGGCGCGTGCCACCGATCCCGCGCTGGGCCGGCTCTTTGTGAAATCCGTGGAGGGACGGCTTTCGTCTGCGGCGCCAACGGCATCGGAGTCGGTGAATGACGAACAAGGACAAGCGAAATGACCGACACCGAACAGAATGTGGCCGACCAGATACTCGCCGCGCTGGACGCCGACGGTCCGATCACCCGGCACCGATGGAACTTCTCGACCAGGATCACGCGGGCGGCCTGGGTGCGGTCGACAAGCTGATCGCAAGTCTGGCGCTATCGCCGCAAGACCGGGTCATCGACGTCGGCTCGGGATTCGGCGGCCCGGCGCGCCGGGGTCGCCCAACGGACCGACGCCACAGTGGTAGGTGTCGACATCACGAAGGCCTACGTCGCGACGGCTAAGGGCGGACTGCGCTGCCACCGGCATCGGCAGCGCCACCTCCGCACCGGTGAAATTTCGTCCGTTTGCGCTGTGACGCGCTAGCGTGCGCGAGAGCCGCTTCCTATGTAGGATCGCGCGCCGCGCGCCCAAAGAGGGTGCGGGCCCGCCGGGCCAGATAACACGGCCGTATCGCACGACAGGACCTTGTTAAAACTGCGTGCGCGAGCGTTAAGAAGCCGTAAACGTCCGTCACCCTGCGCTTTTCGACCATAACTGTGGAGCCGTGGCTAGTTAGCGTTACGCCAACACACAGGGGCCGTTACGCAAACACACAGGGTCGGCCAGGGGAGTCAAGGTCGACATTCTTCACACCTAAGGAGCAATAGATGTCATTTCTGACAGCAGTGCCCGCAGAACTGGCCGCCGCGGCGGCGCAGCTGGGAGCGATCGGCAGTGCACTCGCGGCGCAGAACGCAGGTGCCGCGGCCCCGACCACCGCTATCGCACCCGCGGCCGCCGACCAGGTGTCGATCCTTCAGTCCGGCATCTTCACCGCCTACGGCGCGCTCTACCAGCAAATCGCCGCAGAAGCCCAGGCGATTCAAGAGCAGTTCGTGCAGACGCTGGGGCTCAGCAGCGGTACGTATGAGTCTTCAGAGACGGCCAACGCGGCTGCGGCCACGCTGGCCGACGGCGCGTCCGCGGCGGCAGTTGCCCAGCCTTCTCCGGTCGACAACCTCATCAACACGGTGAGCATACTGATGGGCGGCCCTCTCACCAGCGTCGGCGGCCAGCCATTCAGCTTGTCCGGCAACAGCGCCAACATCACCAGCTTCCAGATCGGCAACTGGGCGTCGGCGTCGTCAAACCTCTTGGGCCTGACCAGCGGTGGTTTGTTCCCGGAAGGGTTTGGTGTCCCCACAGACATCGCCGCCGACGCGGCGATCGAGGGCGCCGCTATCGAGGGCGGGCTGACCGGCGCCGGCGGCGCGGTGGGTCCGGTGGCGGCAGGTGTGGGCACCTCCACTCTGGTCGGCTCGATGTCGGTGCCGCCGAGCTGGGCCGCGGGAACGACGCTGGTGTCCAGCACCGCCCCCTCGGCGCTGTCCGGAGCCGGCTTCACGGCTGCCCCGGCGGCCGCAGCCGGGGGCATCTACCCGGGAATCCCAGGCCTGGCCTCTGCGGCGCGCAACAGCGCCGGCTTCGGGGCACCGCGCTACGGCGTCAAGCCGATCGTCATGCCCAAGCTGACGGCCGTATAAGCCTCCGCAGCCACGACCGACCACCAATACGCCAAGAGAAACGGGATAGAAAATGTCGTACGCAGCTTTCCCGCCCGAAGTGAACTCCGGGCTCATGTACAGCGGCGCAGGCGCCGGACCGCTCATGGCGGCCGCGGCAGCCTGGAACAATCTGGCCTCCGAGTTGAGCACCACGGCGGCCCAGTACGAGTCGATCATCACGTCATTGACCACCGAGCGGTGGACGGGCGCCGGGTCGGCATCGGCGGCCGCGGCGGCTCAGCCGTACGTAGGCTGGCTGACCAGCACCGCGGCGGCTGCCGAACAGGCGGGGATCCAGGCTTCCGCATCCGCGGCCGCCTACGAGGCCGCATTCACGGCCACGGTGCCCCCGCCGGTGATCGCGGCCAACCGGTCTCTGCTCGCTGCGCTGGTGGCCACCAACTTCCTGGGGATCAACACCCCGGCAATCATGGCGACCGAGGCCCAATACATGGAGATGTGGGTTCAAGACGTCGTCGCGATGACCACTTATCAGGCCGCCGCAACGACAGCAGCGGTTCTCGAGCCGCTGGTGCCGGCGACGCCGACCACCAATCCAGGCGGCGCGGGCGCCCAAGCCGCCGCTGTAGCCGCGGCTCAGGCGGTCGGACCCGCCGCCTCGCTGGGCGATATCGTCACCGGTCTGCAGACCGAGCTGGGCAACCTCGCCCTGGGCACGTCGTCGATCGGTACCGGCCTGTTCGATGCCTTACCGGTGCCGGTGCAGGAACTGCTCACCGCGCTGGACGGCTTCATCGGAACCCCGCTGATTTTCAACGGCATTCAGCAGGTCGGTGTCACGGCATCGTGGTTCGTCTTCGCCGCTATCCCGAACGCGATCTTCGCCGCCCACACCATCGATGCCAATGTCGCGGCAGCGGCTGCGGAGGCGGTCGCCCCGGCGATCGCGGCCGAAGGTGCCGCCGCCGGACTGGCCGGTGAGGTGGGGTCAGCGGGGGCGGCCGCCACCATGGGCGAGGCGTCTCTGGTCGGCAGCCTGTCGGTTCCGGCGAGCTGGGCGGGCACTGCGCCAGTGGCCGAGGCAGCCGGAACGGCGTTGGCGGGCAGCGGCTGGACCGTCCCCGAGGAAGCCGCGGCACCCGGCATGATGGCCGGAATGCCGGGCATGGCCGCTGCCGCCAAGGGTGCCGGCGCGTACGCGGGTCCGCGGTACGGGTTCAAACCAGTCGTCATGCCCAAACAGGTCGTGGTGTGACGTCAGGAAAAGGGGGATTTGTCAGTCGTTAAGGCCCGCACGTGAGTCGTCCAGCCGTAATCTCTTGCGCTGAACAACTCCTACAGCACGCAGTTCTACCCAACTCGAGATAGGAGACGAAATATGGCAACACGCTTCATGACCGACCCGCACGCCATGCGCGACATGGCGGGCCGCTTCGAGACCCACGCCCAGACCGTCGAGGACGAGGCCCGTCGCATGTGGGCGTCCTCGCAGAACATCGCCGGCGCCGGCTGGAGCGGCCTGGCCCAGGCCACCTCGCTGGACACCATGAGCCAGATGAATCAGGCCTTCCGCAACATCGTCAACATGCTGCACGGCGTACGCGACGGGCTGATCCGCGACGCGAACAACTATGAGCAGCAAGAGCAGGCCTCCCAGCAGATCCTCAGCAGCTAAGAAAGGGACTTCGGAAAATGACGATCAATTACCAGTTCGGCGACGTCGACGCCCATGGCGCGTTGATTCGCGCACAGGCCGCCAACCTGGAGGCCGAGCACCAGGCCATCGTTCGCGATGTGCTGGCTGCCGGTGACTTCTGGGGCGGCGCCGGTTCGGTCGCTTGCCAGGAGTTCATCGCCCAGTTGGGCCGCAACTTCCAGGTGATCTACGAGCAGGCCAACGCTCACGGCCAGAAGGTCCAGAGCGCCGGCAGCAACATGGCTCAGACCGACAGCGCCGTCGGGTCCAGCTGGGCCTGATACAGCTTTCCTCAGCGGCGTGGCCGCACACCACCAGGTGTGCGGCCACGTCGTGTTTCGAGGTCCCGTACGCGCCGCCGGCAATGATGCCGCCGGCGAATAATTTTGACGTGGAATATTTTTCCGAACAACGATGCCGTTCGGCGAGAAGGCCACGTTCAGCCGTCGATAATGCAGGCCAAAATTCCTGTGCGGCAATGTTTTTGGCGTTTTCGATAGCTGTTTACCGCGAGCTCGGGCGCCGACGTCAGCCTCTTTGAGATTTGAGAATTCTATGAAGACCGTGACAACCATATGTGTGCTTGAAAGAGTGTACGAATATGACGGCAATGCAGGGATATGCGCGCAGCCAACGTCCACGCCAGGCGATTCTGGGTCAGCTGCCCCGGATCAACCGGGCTGACGGTTCACCCATTCGTGTATTGCTGGTCGACGACGAACCCGCGCTGACCAATCTGGTCAAGATGGCGCTGCACTACGAGGGCTGGGACGTCGAGATCGCGCACAACGGGCGCGAAGCGATCGCCAAGTTCGATAGGATCAACCCCGACGTACTGGTGCTCGACATCATGCTGCCCGACGTGGACGGCCTGCAGATCCTGCAGCGGGTCCGGGAATCCGAGTCCTACACGCCCACACTGTTCCTCACGGCGCGCGACTCGGTGATGGACCGGGTCACCGGGCTGACCGCCGGCGCCGACGACTACATGACCAAGCCCTTCAGCCTCGAGGAGTTGGTCGCCCGGCTACGCGGACTGCTGCGCCGTTCCAGCCATCTGGCCCCACCGGCCGACGAGTCCCTCAAGGTAGGTGACCTCAAGCTGGACGCCGCCAGCCGAGAAGTCACCCGCGGCGGCACTCCCCTGTCACTGTCATCGACCGAGTTCGAGCTGCTGCGGTTCCTGATGCGTAATCCGCGGCGTGCGCTCAGCCGCACCGAGATCCTGGACCGCGTGTGGAACTACGACTTCGCCGGCCGCACCAGCATCGTCGACCTGTACATTTCCTATCTGAGAAAGAAGATCGACGCCGACCGAGAGCCGATGATCCACACCGTCCGTGGCATTGGATACATGCTTCGACCACCGCAATGAGCTGGAAATGACGGGGGACCGCCAGATCCCGCGGTGGCTCCCTCGTTCGTTGCGACGACAGCTGTTGCTGGGCGTCCTGACGGTCGTGACGCTCGTCCTCGTCGCCGTCGGCGCCGTGTCGGTATTGACTCTGCGCGGCTATGTCACCGCGATGAACGACGCCGAAGTCGCGGAGTCGATGCATGCGCTCACTCATGCCTACGGCCGGTACCGCAATGGGGAACACGCCTCGGTCCACAGCGGCATCCCGCCAATTTCCCAGGCGCTGCTGGAATTCACGGGTCAGACTCCCGGAAACCTGATCGCCGTCGTGCGCGACGGCAAAGTCGTCGCTTCGGCCGTCTTCTCTGAAGACGAACCGCGAGCCGCGCCGCCCGACGTCGTCCGTGCCATCGAAGCTGAATCGTGGACCGACGGCCCGCCGCGGACCCAGGCCCTGGGCAGCCTCGGACCCCACCAGGTTGACAGCCGCACCGTCGGGTCCGACCGGCTAGTGGTCGGGGTTTCACTGAACCTCGCCGACCAGATAATCGCGCGTAAGCAACTCACCACCACGTTGTTGGTCGCGACCGCGCTGGTGATTACGGCGGCGCTGACGGCCTGGGTCGTGGGCTACGCGCTTCGCCCGTTGAGCCGGGTCGCGGCGACCGCTGCCGAGGTCGCTGCCATGCCGCTTGCCGATGACGACCACCAGATCAGGGTGCGAGTCCGGCCGGAAGACACCGACCCGGACAACGAGGTCGGCATTGTGGGGCACACCCTCAACCGATTGCTCGACAACGTCGACAGCGCGCTGGCGCATCGCGTCGAATCCGATTTGCGGATGCGGCAATTCATCACCGACGCCAGTCACGAGCTGCGCACGCCGCTGGCCGCCATCCAGGGCTATGCCGAGTTGACTCGTCAGGACAGCTCGGCGTTGCCACCGACCACGGAATACGCCTTGGCGCGCATCGAGTCCGAGGCGCGGCGGATGGCGTCGCTGGTCGACGAGCTGCTGCTGCTCTCCCGCTTGGGCGAAGGCCAGGATCTAGAGGCCGAAGACCTGGACTTCACCGACCTGGTGATGAACGCGGTCAATGACGCGGCGGTGGCGGCGCCGACGCATCGCTGGGTGAAGAAGCTGCCGGACACGCCGGTGTGGGTCAACGGAGACCATGCCCGGCTTCATCAGGCCGTCAGCAACCTGCTAACGAACGCCTGGGTCCACACTCACCCCGACGTCACGGTGACTACTGCGATCACTTGCCACCCGGGAACTCCGTCTGAGGGTCCGAACGCCCCGTACGCCGAATTAACGGTTACCGACGACGGGCCCGACATCGACCCCGTGGTCCTGCCTCATCTTTTCGAGCGGTTCGTCCGCGCAGACAAGGCGCGCTCCAACGGCGCCGGTCACGGACTGGGCCTGGCGATTGTCAACTCGATCGTCAAGGCGCACGGGGGTACGGTCTGCGCCGAATCCGCCAACGGCGAGACGGTCTTTCGGGTGCGGATCCCGATGATCAAACGGTTCGGGGCCGCCGGGACCTGATCGCCACATTTCGCGAAACTCGCTGAGACACGTTGTTTTCAACGGCATGATAGTGCTGCGCATCACGATGTGCCGTTAAGAAATTGGAAAGGTGGGCCGCGGTGGTGTTAGGAAAACGTCAACCAACGGCCCTTGTGGTGGGGGTGGGTTTAGTTTCAAGCTGGCTTTGCCCTACGAGACTGCGTTGCGGCTCGATGTGGCTCGCAAAAGGCACACGAACTAGACCGGACGGAGTCTGACCATGAGCGTGCTGGCATACATCGCCCTGACCGCGGCGGTGTTCGCCCTGCTCGGCCTGATGCAGAAGTTGGTCGAGCGGTTATGAGCTATCAGAACATCGTCAGCCTGATACTGGCAGTCGTTCTTGCCCTGTTTCTGGTTGGGGCACTGCTGTTTCCGGAGAAGTTTTAGTGACCACAACGGCAGCGGGGATTATCTTCCTCGTCGTTCTCATCGCGGCGTTGGCGTTGGTACACGTGCCCTTCGGCGACTACATGTACCGGGTGTACTGCTCGGACAAAGATTTTCGCGTCGAGTCACTGATGTACCGCCTGATCGGAGTGGATGCGCGCGCAGAACAGACCTGGGGTGCCTACGCGCGCAGCGTGTTGGCGTTCTCGTCGATCAGCATCCTGTTCCTGTACGTGTTTCAGCTGGTGCAGCCCGTCTTGCCGATGCACCTGCACGACCCCGCCACCAAGATGACGGCAAGCCTGGCATGGAACACCGCGGTCAGCTTCGTCACCAACACCAACTGGCAGGCCTACTCCGGAGAATCGACGCAGGGACACTTGGTTCAGATGGCCGGGCTGGCGGTACAGAACTTCGTGTCGGCGGCCGTGGGCATGGCGGTGGCGATCGCGCTGGTGCGCGGGTTCGCCCGCCAGCGCACCGGCGAGCTGGGCAATTTCTGGGTCGATCTGGTTCGCGGCACGCTGCGCATATTGCTTCCCGTCGCGGTAGTCGGCGCGACGCTGCTCATCGCAGGCGGGGCGATCCAGAACTTCCACCTGCATGACCAGGTCGTCACCACGTTGCGCGGTGCACAGCAGACGATCACCGGTGGGCCGGTGGCCAGCCAGGAAGCCATCAAGGAACTGGGCACCAACGGCGGCGGGTTCTACAACGCGAACTCCGCGCACCCGTTCGAGAACCCCAGCGCATGGACGAACTGGCTGGAAATCTTCCTGCTGCTGGTGATCAGCTTCTCGCTGCCGCGCACGTTCGGGCGGATGATCGGCAGCAAGAAGCAGGGTTACGCGATCGCAGCGGTCATAGCGACGCTGGCCGGCATCAGCGTGTCGTTGTTGATGTGGTTCCAGCTGCAGCACCACGGCACCGTGCCCACTGCGCTGGGTGCGGCGACCGAAGGAGTCGAGCAGCGGTTCGGGGTAGCGGATTCGGCCGTCTTCGCCGACGCGACAACGCTCACCTCCACCGGGGCCGTCGACTCGTTCCACGACTCCTACACCAGCCTCGGCGGCATGATGACGATGTTCAACATGCAACTCGGCGAAGTCGCCCCGGGCGGCACCGGTTCGGGCCTGTACGGCATGCTGATCCTGGCGGTGATCACCGTCTTCGTGGCCGGCCTGATGGTCGGGCGCACCCCGGAATACCTGGGCAAGAAAATCAATCCCCGCGAAATCAAGCTTGCCGCAAGCTATTTCCTGGTGACACCGTTGATTGTGCTGACCGGCACTGCGATCGCCATAGCGTTGCCGGGCGAACGCGCCGGCATGCTCAACGGTGGGCCGCACGGGCTGTCGGAGGTGTTGTACGCGTTCACCTCTGCGGCCAACAACAACGGGTCGGCCTTCGCAGGGCTCAGCGTCAATACCGACTGGTACAACACCGCTCTGGGACTGGCCATGGTCTTCGGCAGGTTCCTGCCCATCATTGTGGTACTCGCCCTGGCCGGTTCGCTGGCCAAACAGGGCGCGACACCGGAATCGGCGGGCACCCTGCCCACCCACCGGCCCCAATTCGTCGGAATGGTCGCCGGGGTCACGTTGATTCTCGTTGCCCTCACATTCCTGCCTATGCTGGCGCTGGGCCCCCTCGCCGAAGGGATTCACTGATGACCGCGTCCACCGGGCGGCTATCCGGCGGCTTGCTCGATCCGAGGATGCTGTGGAAGTCGGTTCCGCAGGCGCTGGGCAAACTCGACCCACGCACGCTGTGGCGCAATCCGGTGATGTTCATCGTCGAAATCGGCGCCGTGTGGGCTACCGTGCTCGCCGTCATCGGCCCGACCTGGTTCGCCTGGCTGACCGTGGTCTGGTTGTGGCTCACGGTGATCTTCGCCAACCTGGCCGAGGCGGTGGCCGAAGGCCGCGGCAAGGCCCAGGCCGAGGCGCTGCGCAAGGCCAAGACCCAGGCTTTGGCGCGGCGCCTCACCGACTGGTCACCCGGCGGCCCGTTGGTGGAGGAGGAAGTCGCCGCCCCGATGCTGCAGCAGGGCGACATCGTCGTCGTCGAGGCGGGGCAGGTGATCCCCGGAGACGGCGACGTGGTGGAAGGCATTGCGTCGGTGGACGAGTCGGCGATCACCGGCGAGTCGGCCCCGGTGATCCGGGAATCCGGCGGCGATCGCTCGGCGGTCACCGGTGGCACCACGGTGCTGAGCGACCGGATCATCGTCAAGATCACCCAGAAGCCCGGCGAGAGCTTTATCGACCGCATGATCGCGCTCGTCGAGGGCGCCAACCGGCAGAAGACACCCAATGAGATCGCGCTCAATATCCTGCTCGCCGCGTTGACGATCATCTTCGTGTTCGCCGTCGCGACCCTGCAACCGTTGGCGATCTACTCCAAGCTCAACAATCCCGGTGTCCCGGATACCCAGGCACTCAACGGAAGTGGCGTCACCGGGATCGTCATGGTGTCGCTGCTGGTGTGCCTGATCCCGACCACGATCGGTGCCTTGCTCTCGGCCATCGGCATCGCCGGGATGGATCGGCTGGTACAGCGCAATGTGCTGGCGATGTCCGGGCGCGCGGTGGAAGCCGCCGGCGACGTCAACACCCTGCTGCTGGACAAGACCGGCACCGTCACACTGGGCAACCGGCAGGCCGGGGCCTTCATCCCGGTCGACGGAGTATCAGCGCAGGAGCTGGCCGATGCCGCGCAATTGTCCAGCCTCGCCGACGAAACACCGGAAGGGCGTTCAGTGGTGGTGTTCGCCAAGGAGCACTTCGGGCTGCGCGCGCGTACGCCCGGCGAACTCGCTCACGCCCAGTGGGTCACATTCTCGGCGGCCACGCGCATGTCGGGTGTCGACCTCGACGATCACCAACTGCGTAAGGGCGCGGCCAGTTCGGTCGCGGAATGGGTACGTGCACAGGGCGGTGAGGTGCCCAGGCAGCTCGGCGTGATCGTCGACGGCGTCTCGGCCGGCGGCGGCACACCGCTTGTGGTCGGCGAGTGCCGGGGCGGCAACGCCTCCGACAAGGCACGGGTGCTGGGCGTCATTCACCTGAAAGATGTCGTCAAACAGGGCATGCGCGAACGGTTCGCGGAGATGCGCCGGATGGGCATCCGCACCGTGATGATCACCGGTGATAATCCGTTGACCGCCAAAGCGATTGCGGACGAGGCCGGTGTCGACGACTTTCTCGCCGAAGCCACTCCCGAAGACAAGCTCGCGTTGATCAAGCGTGAACAGCAAGGCGGCAAGCTGGTCGCCATGACCGGCGACGGCACCAACGACGCGCCGGCGCTGGCGCAGGCCGACGTCGGGGTGGCGATGAACACCGGCACCTCGGCGGCGAAAGAGGCCGGCAACATGGTCGACCTCGACTCCGACCCCACCAAGCTGATCGAGATCGTCGAGATCGGCAAGCAATTGCTGATCACCCGCGGCGCGTTGACCACGTTCTCCATCGCCAACGACATCGCCAAGTACTTCGCGATCATCCCGGCGATGTTCGTCACCCTGTTTCCGGGGCTGGACCTGCTGAATGTGATGCGGCTGCACAGCCCGCAGTCGGCGATCCTGTCGGCGGTGATCTTCAACGCGATCATCATCGTCATGCTGATCCCGCTGTCGCTGCGCGGCGTGCGGTACACGCCCAGCAGTGCGTCAAAGCTGTTGAGCCGCAACTTATATGTGTACGGACTGGGAGGTATCGTCGCCCCGTTCGTCGGGATCAAGCTGATCGACCTGATCATCCGATTCGTCCCTGGGATGTCCTGACATGAAGTTCTCCAATTCCGTCCGCATCCACTGGGCTGCGTTGCGGGCACTGCTGGTGCTGACCTTTGTCACCGGACTGGCCTATCCGTCGTTCGTCTGGCTGATCGCGCGGCTTCCGGGACTGCACGACCATGCCGAAGGATCGATCATCACCGTCAACGGAGCAGCGGTCGGCAGCCGGCTCATCGGTCAGTTGTTCACCGACGCGCGCGGCAATGCGTTACCGCAGTACTTCCAGAGCCGGCCTTCGGCGGCCGGCGCCGGCTACGACCCCCTGTCCACGGGTGCGAGCAATCTCGGGCCGGAGAACATCGTCGACACGCTGGCCGCAACCGGGGACGGCTACAAGCCAAGCCTGCTGACGCAGGTGTGCTCACGCAGCTTGGCGGTTGCCGAGCTCGAAGGGGTGGACGGGTCACGTCCGTTCTGCACCGGCGGGGGGGTCGGCGCCGTGTTGTCGGTGATCGGGCCCCGTAATGCTCGCGGCAGCGTCATCCACCCGGCCCGGGTCATCAGCGTCAACGAACCGTGCCAGACGACGAAAACCCCGTTCCTGGCCACGTACGAGGGCGTCCGCGTGGAGTGTGCCAGGTACGGCGAGGATTACTCGATCGGGCAGATCGTGCCGATCCGCGGTGCCGCGCCGGCCGACCCGGTGGTACCCGCCGACGCGGTGACCGCCAGCGGAAGTGGCCTCGACCCGAACATTTCGCCGGCCTACGCCGAACTTCAGGTGGCACGGGTGGCCAGGGCGCGACACGTTGGAGCGGAGCACATCCGGGACGTGCTGGCGCAGTACCGCACCGGTCGCGCCCTTGGCTTCTTCGGAGAACCGTGCGTCAACGTCTTGCAACTCAACCTGCAACTCGACCGCCGATACCCGCTTACGGGTTAGGGCAACGGAGGGATGATGGTTGACGTGACCGACGTCAGCCTTGGGGACCACCGCACGAAGCGCGGTGAGTTACGCATCTATCTCGGATCCGCTCCGGGGGTCGGTAAGACGTTCGCGATGCTTGGTGAGGCGCACCGGAGACTGGAGCGCGGCACCGACGTGGTGGCGGCAGTGATTGAAACCCATGGACGAGCGAAAACCGCTGAGCTGCTTGCCGGCATCGAGACCATCCCGCCACGCCTCATCGAGTACCGTGGTAGCAGTTTCCCCGAACTCGACGTTCCCGCCGTGCTGGCGCGCCACCCACAGGTCGTGCTGGTCGACGAGCTGGCACACACCAATACACCGGGCAGTAAGAATGCCAAGCGATGGCAGGACGTCGAGGAGTTACTCGATGCCGGCATCGCGGTGATCTCCACGGTCAATATCCAGCACTTGGAGAGCTTGAACGACGTCGTAGCACAGATCACCGGTATAGAGCAGAAGGAGACGATACCCGACTCGATCGTGCGGCAGGCGTCGCAGGTTGAGCTCATCGACATTACTCCGGAAGCTCTGCGCCGCAGGCTATCTCACGGTAACGTCTACGCCCCGGAACGGGTCGATGCCGCGCTGTCCAACTATTTCCGTCGCGGCAACCTCACGGCATTGCGTGAACTCGCATTGCTCTGGTTGGCCGACCAGGTGGATACCGCACTGGCCAGGTACCGCGCCGAAAACAAAATTACCGCGATGTGGGAGGCGCGCGAGCGCGTCGTCGTCGCCGTCACCGGCGGTCCCGAGTCGGAGACGTTGGTGCGCAGGGCTTCTCGGATCGCCTCGAAGTCCAGCGCCGAGCTGATGGTGGTTCATGTGGTACGCGGTGACGGGCTGGCCAGCTTGTCGGAGACCAGGATGAGCAAGATCCGCGAGCTGGCCAACAGCCTGGACGCGTCCCTGCATACCGTTGTCGGTGACGACGTACCCAACGCCCTACTGGATTTCGCCCGCGAGATGAACGCGACCCAGCTGGTGATCGGCACCTCCCGGCGGCCGCCGTGGGCGCGCATCTTCGACGAAGGCATCGGCCCCGCCATCGTCAAGCATTCCGGCAAGATCGACGTGCACATGGTCACCCACGAGGAAGCCAGGCGCGGAATTCGCACTACGCCGATATCGCGGCGGGAACGTCGCGCGGTGTCCTGGCTGGCGGCCGTCATCGTGCCGTCGCTGATCTGCTTCGGCACGGTGGCCTGGCTGGACCGGTACCTCGACAACGGCGGAGAAAGCGCACTGTTCTTCGTCGGCGTGCTGCTGGTAGGTCTGCTGGGCGGCGTTGCGCCAGCGGCCCTTTCGGCCGTGTTGTCCGGGCTGCTGCTGAATTACTTTTTCATCACACCACGGCACAGCTTCACCATCGCCGAGCCGAACAGCGCGGTGACCGAGCTGGTACTGCTGCTGATCGCCGTGGCCGTCGCTGTGCTGGTGGACGGAGCGGCCAAACGGTCGCGCGAGGCCCGCCGTGCCTCACAGGAGGCGGAGCTGCTGACACTGTTCGCCGGATCGGTGTTGCGCGGTGCGGACCTGGCAACCCTGCTGGAGCGCGTGCGCGAGACCTATTCACAGCGCGCGGTGAGCATGCTGCGCGAGGAGATCGCAGACGGACGCAACCGGAGTCGCATCGTCGCCTCGGTCGGCAACGACCCCTGCGCCAGCGTCGATTCCGCCGACACCGCCATCGAGGTCGGCGATGACGAGTTCTGGATGCTGTTGGGCGGGAGAAGGCTTTCGGCCCGGGATCGCCGGGTGCTCCACGCCGTGGCCACCCAGGCCGCGGGTCTGATCAAGCAGCGTGAACTCGCCGAGGAGGCCAGCCGCACCGAGGCGATCGTGCGGGCCGATGAGTTGCGGCGCTCTCTGCTGTCAGCGGTCAGCCATGATCTGCGTACTCCGTTGGCTGCGGCCAAGGTCGCGGTGTCCAGCCTGCGCGCCGGAGACGTCGCGTTCTCGCCCGAGGACACCGCAGAACTACTTGCCACCATCGAGGAGTCCGTCGATTCGTTGACCGCGCTGGTGGGAAACCTGCTCGATTCCTCCCGGCTGGCCGCCGGTGTGATTCGCCCGGAGTTGAACCGGGTGTATCTCGAGGAAGTGGTGCAGCGGGCTCTGGTCAGTATCGGCAGGGGAGCCACCGGGTTCTTCCGATCGGCGATCGACCGCGTCAAAGTCGATGTCGGCGACGCCGTGGTGATGGCCGACGCCGGGTTGCTCGAGCGCGTGCTGGCCAACCTGATCGACAACTCGCTGCGCTACGCGCCCGACTGCGTGGTGCGCGTCAATGCCGGCCGCGTCGGTGATCGAGTGCTGATCAACGTCATTGACGAGGGCCCGGGCATTGCGCACGGCACCGAGGAACAGATCTTCGAACCGTTCCAACGGCTCGGAGATCACGACAACACCACCGGCGTGGGTCTGGGAATGTCGGTGGCGCGCGGCTTCGTCGAGGCCATGGGCGGCACTATCGCAGCGGGTGACACACCCGGCGGCGGGCTCACGGTAGTGCTGGATCTTGCTGCGCCACAGGATGCCTCGTGACCCGCGTGCTGGTGATCGACGACGAGCCACACATCCTGCGGGCGTTGCGCATCAACTTGACCGTGCGCGGATACGAGGTGATCACTGCCTCGACCGGGGCGGGAGCCTTGCGAGCCGCCGCCGAGCATCCGCCCGACGTGGTAATCCTCGACCTCGGTCTGCCGGACATCTCGGGAATCGACGTGCTGGCGGGTCTGCGTGGGTGGCTCTCGGCACCGGTAATCGTGTTGTCGGCCCGCAGCGACTCGTCTGACAAGGTGGAGGCCCTGGATGCGGGCGCCGACGACTACGTGACGAAACCCTTTGGCATGGACGAGTTTCTGGCCAGATTGCGGGCGGCGGTGCGGCGCAATGCGGCGGCTTCTGAAATGGACCAGCCGGTCATCGAAACCGACGCTTTCACCATCGACCTGGCCGCCAAGAAGGTGACCAAGGGTGGCGCCGAGGTCCATTTGACGCCCACCGAGTGGGGCATGCTCGAAGTGCTGGCCCGGAACCGGGGGAAGCTGGTCGGCCGTGAGGAGCTGCTGAAGGAGGTGTGGGGGCCCGGGTATGCGACCGAAACCCATTACTTGCGCGTGTATCTGGCTCAGCTGCGACGGAAACTCGAGGATGACCCGTCGCATCCCAAGCATCTGCTGACCGAATCGGGCATGGGTTACCGATTCGAAGCCTGACGGTACGGGAGCGCGGCTTCTCGCAGGTCGAGCACCCGTTGGCGGATGCGGTACTCGGTGCCGCGCGGCATTTCCGCGGGCGCGTACCTGCCACGCCGGGTGCGGTATACCCGCCCGCGCACAATCTCCCACCGCAGTGCGTCGGAGATGGTCTTTGATGCGCGGCCGCTGACGCAGAAACCGTGCCAGGTAAGGGCGTCCGTCAGTTCTGCTATGGTGGCCGGCCCCTGTATCCAAAGGTGCCAGGTGAGTACGTATCGAAGTTCGATTCCGCGCAGGCACATGGGCACGCCGCACACGGTCGCACGGCGATGGAAAGTCCCGCCAGTCAGGCGTAGTGCCGCGGTACTTTAGCGCGGACACCCGGCACCAGCCCCACACGCGCCCCTCCAACAGGACCCGTGTCTCGATGGCCGCCTGCGGCCAGGCCTACGCGCCCCGCAAGTCCCACGAGCCACATCCGCCCCCGGCCCGGGCGACTGCCTCACTGCCCGCCTCATAGCGACAACCCTCGGGTGGCGGGAACGAGACCGGCACGCACCCCGCCAGTCCCACGAGCCACATCCGTCCCCGGCTCGGGCGAGTGCCTCACTGCCCGCCTCATAGCGACAACCCTCGGGTGGCGGGAACGAGACCGGCACGCACCCCGCCAGTCCCACGAGCCACATCCGTCCCCGGCTCGGGCGAGTGCCTCACTGCCCGGCCCATAGCGACAACCCTCGGGTGTGCAGGTGATGTCGCTGAGCTGTCGCTATGAGGCGGGCAATGAGCCACACACTTCCGGCTGGGTACTGGTGAGGCGTAAGTGAACATCGTTACGTAGCAGGGACCCCCGAACGGGCAATCACTCCGCAACCGACAACACGATCCCGTCCAAAATGTCGTGCTCGCTGACGATCAGCTCGGAGATCCCGGCCCGTGCGCCGAGCTCGCGAGCCAGCTCTTGCACCACGATCGCCCCGCCGCCGATCACGTCGACGCGACCCTCGTGCATCGGCCCCAGCGCGGCGCGCTCAGCGCGTGTCATCCCGATCAGGCGGTCACAGACCGCCAGGAGCTCACCGCATGGAACCCGCGAAAGGTGAATCGCCCCAGCGTCATACTTCGGCAGATTGTGCGCCAGCGCAGCCAGGGTGGTCATGGTCCCGGCCACCCCGATCCAGCTCCGCGCCCCTGCTACCGGCACCTCACGCAGTGCAACGCCCAGTCGCTCACGCACGAGTTCCCGGGCCACCGCCACCTCACCCGGCGACGGTGGATCGGAGTGCAGACACCGTTCAGTCAACCGCACACAGCCGATATCGGCCGAGTAACTGGCCACCACCTCGTTCGCGGCCTTTCCCAGCACGATCTCCGTCGACCCGCCGCCCAGGTCGACAACCACGAAAGGCGCTTCGGCACTGTCCAATTCACCGACAGCACCGCTGAAGGACAGGGCCGCCTCCTCAGCGCCGGTGATCACCTCGGCAACCGAGCCGGGAATGACCGCTCCCAACACCTCGGCCGCCATCGCAAAGAACACGTCGCGGTTCGCGGCATCGCGCGTCGCCGAGGTGGCAACCATTCGCACCCGCGAAACCTTATGCACCCGAAGCAGTTCGGCGTAGTCAGTCAGGGCCGTCCGGGTTCGGGCGATCGCCTCGGGCGCGAACTCGCCCGTCGCGTCCACACCCTGCCCCAACCGAACGATGCGCATCTCGCGATGAACGTCACGCAACCGCCCGCCATCGGCATCGGCGATCAGCAACCGAATCGAGTTGGTGCCGCAATCGATACCCGCGATCCTTGTTAAATCCACTTTCTCCCAATCAAATTCGCGGTAACCGGCTCGGCGGCCAGCAGCGCCAGGGCCTCGTCGCCGAAAGGATTCACTCCGGGCCCCTTGGCCAACGAGTGCGCAATCAGGACGTGCAGGCACTTAACCCGATCGGGCATACCACCCCCGGAAAACGTTGTACCCAGTGGTTCGATCGCGTCACGCTCGGCGAGATAGGACTCGTGCGCCCGCCGATACGCGAGAGCCAAAACCGGATCCTGCCCTAGTCTTTCGGTCATCTCGCGCATAATCCCCGTCGTCTCCAGTCGGCTTGCCGCTGCGGTGAGCACCGGATGCGTCAGGTAGTACAACGTCGGGAACGGAGTGCCGTCCGCAAGCTTCGGCGCGGTCTTGACCACGGCAGTTTCCCCGTCGAGGCACCGGTAGGAAATCTCCAGCACCCCGCGCGGCTCGCGGCCGAGCTGGCGCGCCACCGCGGCCAGGTCGGCCGGGTCAACCACCGGAAGCCGTGGGTTCAGGTGGCGGGCCGGCCGCGGGCGGCAGGTGCGGCGCATCGGCGATGGTGTGCCACAGTGAGGTGTACCAGGGTTCGTTCTTGGCGGCACCCGACACCTCCGCGCCCGGCTGCGGTGACGGCGCAGCGCCGGGCGGAAGCTGAACCTGGAACGGAATATCACCCGGCTTGACGAACCCGAGGCGCTCGCGGGCCTGTGCCGCGATGTAAGCCGGGTCGGCCAGCTGCCCCTTGCGTTGCTCCAGCTCGGCGATCTGACGCCGCAGCGCCGCCTCGGTCGCCGACAGTTGCGCCATCTCGGTGCGCTGAGAGAAGTAGGTGCGCACCGGTCCGGCGATGGTCAGCGTGAGCACACACACCACCGCGGCCAGGATCGCGGCCCGCCGCGCGGTGAATCCCAACCGTTGATCAGACCGCTGCTCAACGGATTCGGCGAAGGAACGCTTGATGGGGTCCACCACGTGCTCCTGCAACGAACCACCGGAACGGCTTTCATCGGGAGCTGTCTGGGCGGGCTTGGACAGCGGCTTGGAGAACGGCTTGGCCGACGGGGTGGCCGAGCGACGCGCCCGAGCCGAATCGCCCGGTTTCCCCGGGCGGGATGCCGGGGATCGCCGTTTCGGATCGGGCTTGGCGGCCAAGCTACTTCGGGTCCACCGCGTACCGCGGGAAGGCCAAATCACCGGCGTAACGGGCCGCATCACCCAGCGCTTCTTCGATCCGCAGCAGCTGGTTGTACTTGGCGACTCGTTCACTGCGCGCCGGCGCACCCGTCTTGATCTGGCCGCTGCCCACCGCCACCGCCAGGTCGGCGATGGTGGTGTCCTCGGTCTCGCCGCTGCGGTGGCTTATCATCGTCCGGTATCCGCTGTGGTGGGCCAGGGCGACAGCGTCCAGCGTCTCGGTCAGAGTTCCGATCTGATTCACCTTGACCAGCAACGCATTTGCCACGCCGCGTTCGATGCCCTCCTCGAGACGTTCGGGGTTGGTGACGAACAGGTCGTCACCGACGATTTGGACGCGATCGCCGATTCCTGCCGTCAGGGCGGCCCACCCGTCCCAATCGTCTTCAGACAGAGGATCTTCGATGGACACCAATGGGTAGGCGTTGAGCAGTCCGGCGTAGAACTCCGTCATTTCGTCGGCGGTTCGGGCCGAGCCCTCGAAGCTGTACCCGGCGCCCTCGGTGTAGAACTCGGTGGCCGCGACGTCAAGGGCCAGCGCGACGTCGACGCCGGGCTTCAACCCTGCCGACTCGATGGCGCGACTGATCAGGTCCAGCGCCGCGGTGGTACCGGCAACGTCCGGAGCGAACCCTCCCTCGTCGCCCAGACCGGTGGACAACCCCTGTTTCTTCAACACGGCCTTCAGCGCGTGGTACACCTCGGCACCCCACCGCAGCGCCTCGCTGAAACTCGGTGCGCCGATCGGCGCCACCATGAACTCCTGGACGTCGACTCCGGTGTCGGCGTGCGCGCCGCCGTTGAGGATGTTCAGCATCGGCACCGGCAGAATGTGGGCGTTCGGCCCGCCCAGGTACCGGAACAGGGGCAGAGCGGCACTATCCGCCGCCGCCTTGGCCACGGCCAGCGACACGCCCAGGATCGCGTTGGCCCCCAGGCGGGACTTGTCGGGCGTGCCGTCGAGGTCCACCAGCGCCTGGTCGACCAAGCGCTGGTCGTCGGCGTTGAGCCCGATCACCGCCGGCCCGATTTCGTCGAGCACAGCCTGAACGGCCTTCTTCACCCCCTTGCCGCCGTACCGGTCGCCCCCGTCGCGCAGCTCAACCGCCTCGTGCTCGCCGGTCGATGCGCCCGAGGGCACCGCGGCGCGGGCAAAAGTTCCGTCGATCAGCGCGACCTCGACCTCGACGGTCGGGTTGCCGCGGGAATCAAGGATCTCGCGGGCTCCGACCTGCTCGATAATCGGCACTGGGTTCTCCTTTGCGCTCTGGCCCTGCTGCGGCCCCCGGCGGTACATCTTTCTACAAGGGATGACCCGCCGCATAGGCGGTCGCCCAGTCCCGCACCGCACGCGCATAGACCCCGGAGTTGTTGTACGCCCGCAACGCGGTGATCCAGCCGCGGGGCGTCGCGAGATCCTTTCCGCGCCAACATAGATAGCCTGCAGCCGAGAGCGCGGCGTCATCGATGTTGTCCGGGCTGGCAACGCCGTCGTTGTTGGCGTCGACCCCGTAGAGGCGCCAGGTCTCGGAAATGAACTGCATCGGTCCCATCGCGCGTTCCACGCCGTTGTCACCGTCGAGCAGACCGCCATCGTTGTCGACGATGCGCACCGTGTCCCCGCTGCCATCGAGGCGCACACCGCGGATGGGAGGCCGAACGTCGCCGTTGGGCGCTATGGTGGCGCCACGGTAGGTGCCGTTGTGACTCTCCACCTGCCCGATACCCGCCAGCGTCGTCCAGGCGATGTGGCACTTCGGGTTTTCGACCTCGGCAACGCGCGCGGCGTAGGCATAAGCCTCCAGCGCCAGGACCGGCATCTCCAAGGCGGGGGCGCGAGCTTCCGCCCACTCCCGCAACTGGTCAGCGGGACGACCGGCGGCGTGGGTGTCCACCGGAGGCACCGGGTCGCCGGCAGGGGGTGGCACGCCCTCCGGGATGAAAAGACTGAGCTGCCACGTGCAACTTGACGCCAACAGCATCGCGGTCGCCCCTATGACGGCGACCGCGCGCAACCAGCGTCTCGGCGACACGAACTCTCCCTGTCCATCTCCCTATCGGGGCCTCTCATCCATTTCGGCCAAGATCATCGTCCCATGCGTTGCGGGCGCAGCCCCGTCGCCGAACCACCCAGCACATACACTCGTGCCTGCGCACGCCGGAATCTGCGTTCACCGAAAAGCCTCACGGCTACGCGATACGTGCCGAATTCCCTGTTGAGAGCCGTGTCTGCAATCATCACGACGCTTGCTGCCTGTGGAGCTCCTCTGAGTCACCGCAAACCTGACTCAGACCTCCACGACAGCCTGTCGGGCCAGTTCACGGCGTCAGCGCCGCCCCTTGCGCTTCTTGGGCCGGGACTCTTTGGGCGCCGCCTCGGACAGGTCCTGGGCGACGTCCACCTCCGATTCGTCATCGAACTCCGGCTCCGACTCCGCAACCGGCCAGTGGGTTCGCCACTCCTCCTCTGTGACGAACCCCAACGACGTCATGTCGAGCTCCTCGGCCACGCTGTCGCCCCGCCGTGTGGCGGCAATGGACTTCTCGACATCGCGAACCAATTCGACAAAGTCCAACACCGCCGCGCGCAGCGTGTTTTCGGCGTCGATGTCGGGCGAGAGCGTGATCGTCGTCAGCTCAGCGGGGACGAACTCCGCCGGCAGGCCCGCTTGCAGCACGCGCTGAATCACCTTCTGCGCCAGCGCCAGAGCGGGCTGGCCCGTATGCACATCGTCCAGCACCGAGTTACGCGACTTCTGCGATCGCTCGGAGGCCTTCGCCTCCTCCCACTGGGCCAGCTGATCCTGCAGTGAAATCTCTTCGCCAGCAAGTACTCCCGGTACCCGGTTGCCCAGTTTGCGCATCAGCGTATCGGCGACGTCGTCAATGGTAAACGGGAGCAACGCCGCATCCTCGGCGATGCGGGCGTGGAAGAGCACCTGCAGCAACAGGTCGCCGAGTTCTTCGCGCAGTTGGTCGACGTTGCCGCTGTGCACCGCGTCCAACAGCTCGTAGGTCTCCTCCAGCAGGTACCTGCGCAGCGAGTCGTGCGTCTGTTCGCTTTCCCAGGGTCCGGCGGTGCGGAGTTTGTCCATCATCGCGACCGCGTCGACCAGTCGCTCGCCGCGTTGACGTTCCGGTGCCGCGATCAGCCGGGCACCGGCGGCCAGCCGCGCGGTGACAGCGGGATGGTTCGGATCCGAGGACAGCAACACCGGCGCGTCATCCCCGGTGTACGCCGGGTGGGCGTCGGGCAGCGACCAGGGCACCGCGATCGGCATCTCCTCGGTGTACTGCACGGGGCCAGACAGCAGCTCGATGGCCTCCACCGGCACCAGGGCCGGGCGACGGGGGTCGACCAGGACGACAATCATCGGGCTTGTCGCTCCTTCCCCGACCTACATGACTCGGTCTTGCCCGCATCGTTAGGGGCCTCCGTCGTTATACCAATACTTTGCTGCGGCTTTCCCGCGAGGGCGGTAACCAAATCTGCCACCATCTGCACCAACTCGACGTCACGGATGTGCCCGGCGCCGATACCGCCCGCTCGCGGAACGGGCACCTGCACCGTGGACGTCGTCGCGCGGTAGCGCCCACCCGGGTACATACGCGCCAGGCGAACCTGCGCGGAATCCGGCAACGTCATAGGCGAGAGCCGAAGCGTCGTCGCCGACGCGGCGCTGACCTCGGTGATTCCGGCGGCCCGGCATAGCAGCCGCAGCCGCGCCACCGCCACCAGCCGTTCGGCGGTCTCGGGCAGCGGACCGTATCGGTCGATGAGCTCTTCAATAACGGCGTCGATGTCGCTGTCGGAAGTGGCGGCGGCCAGACGGCGATAACCCTCCAGCCGCAACCGGTCGCTGGCGATGTAGTCCGGCGGCAGGTGCGCATCGACCGGCAGGTCGATGCGCACATCCTTCGTCTCCTCCGGCGTGGTCACCGTCTGCCCGTCCGCCGCGGCCCGGTAAGCCTCGACGGCCTCGCCGACCAGCCGGACGTACAGATCGAACCCGACCCCGGCGACGTGCCCGGACTGTTCGACGCCGAGCACGTTGCCGGCACCGCGGATCTCGAGGTCCTTGAGCGCCACCGCCATGCCGGCGCCCAACTCGTTGTTCTGGGCAATCGTCGCCAACCTGTCGTAGGCCGTCTCGGTCAGCGGCGCGTTCTGTGGATAAAGGAAGTAGGCGTAGCCGCGCTCGCGGCTGCGGCCCACCCGGCCACGCAACTGATGCAGCTGGGACAGCCCGAAGGTGTCGGCGCGTTCCACGATCAGCGTGTTGGCGTTGGAGATGTCCAGACCGGTTTCCACAATCGTGGTGCACACCAGGATGTCGTATTCGCGGTTCCAGAACCCCTGCACGGTGGTTTCCAGCAGCTCTTCGGGCATCTGTCCGTGCGCCACGACGACGCGTGCTTCGGGCACCAGTTGACGCACCCGGGCGGCGGCCGAATCGATGGAACTCACCCGGTTGTGCACGTAGAACGCCTGCCCGTCACGCAGCAATTCGCGCCTTAATGCGGCGGCGATCTGCTTGTCGTCGTGCGGGCCGACGTAGGTCAGCACCGGATAGCGCTCTTCGGGTGGGGTCAGGATGGTCGACATCTCGCGGATGCCGGCCAGGCTCATCTCCAGCGTGCGCGGAATGGGCGTGGCGCTCATGGTCAGCACGTCGACGTGGCTGCGCAGCGCCTTGATGTGTTCCTTGTGCTCGACCCCGAAGCGCTGCTCCTCGTCGACCACCACCAGACCGAGGTCCTTCCAGCGCACGCCGGTCTGCAGCAGCCGGTGGGTGCCGATCACGACGTCCACCGACCCGTCGGCCATGCCCTCGATCACCTTGCGGGACTCGGTGGGGTCGGTGAACCGCGACAGGCCCTGCACCGTCACCGGGAAGCCGGCCATCCGGTCGGTGAAGGTCTGCAGATGCTGGTCCGCCAGCAGCGTGGTGGGTACCAGCACGGCGACCTGCTTACCGTCCTGGACCGCCTTGAACGCCGCCCGCACCGCGATCTCGGTCTTGCCGTAGCCGACGTCGCCGCAGATCACCCGGTCCATGGGGATCGGCTTCTCCATGTCCGCCTTGACCTCGGTGATCGCGGTGAGCTGGTCGACGGTCTCGGTGAAGCCGAACGCGTCCTCCATCTCGGCCTGCCACGGCGTGTCGGGCGCGAAGGCATGTCCTGGGCTGGCCTGCCGTTTGGCATACAGGGCCACAAGTTCGCCGGCGATCTCCCGCACCGCGCGGCGCGCCTTGGTCTTGGTGTTGGTCCAGTCGCTGCCGCCGAGTTTGCTCAGCGCGGGTGCCTGGCCACCGACATAACGCGACAACTGGTCCAGCGAGTCCATCGGGACGTACAGCTTGTCCGATCCCCCACCCCTCTTGGCGGAGGCGTACTCCAACACCAGGTATTCGCGGCGCGCCCCGCCGACCGTGCGTTCCACCATCTCGACGAATCGGCCGATGCCGTGCTGATCGTGGACCACCAGATCGCCGGCGGTCAGCGCCAGCGGGTCGACGGTGTTGCGCCGCTTGGCCGCCAGTCGTTTACCCTCGGTGGCGCTGGCCCGGCTGCCGGTCAGGTCGGCCTCGGTGATGACCACCAGGTTGGCACCCGGGACGACGACGCCTTCGTGCAGCGGACCTCGCAGAACGCCGACGACCCCGGGCTTGAGCGTCTGGCCCGCGTCCAGCATGCCCGCGGGGATATCGGATTCGGCCAGTCGCTCGACCATGCGATGCGCGGTTCCGGTGCCGGGTGTCACCATCGCGGCGTATCCGCCGGTCGCCACGTGCGCGCGCAGCATCGCGAAGATGCCCTCGATGTCGTGCTGGTGCCCCCGCGCCGAAGGGGCCGACCGGATGTCCAGTTCGACCGCCGACTCGTCGGAAAGCTGGCTCAGCGTCCACCACGGATGCCCGGCCCGGCGGGCCGCATCCCGCACCTCGTCGAGTTCGGCGAAGCCGGATCCGCCCAGTTGTTCGACGTCGACCGGCGCGTCGGTGCCCAGCGCGGCGACCGACCAGGACGCTTCCAGGAACTCCCGGCCGGTCTTGATCAGGTCGGCGGCGCGGGTGCGGACCTTTTCCGGGTCGCAGACCAGCACGGGGGTGCCCTCGGCCAGCTGATCGGTAAGCAGTGCGTGGTCGTCCGGGCGGAGCACCGGCAACAGCGCCTCCATACCCTCGACCGGAATCCCCTCGGCCAGTTTGGCCAGCATGTCGATGATGCTGCCGGTGACCGTGTTCTCGGATGCGGGATGCTGCCCGGCCAGTTCTGCCGCGCGAGCCCGGACATCCTCGGTGAGCAGCAGTTCGCGGCAGGCGACCGCGAGCAGCGTGTCGACGTGGATCTCGGGAATCGAGCGTTGGTCGGCAACGGAGAACATCCGCATCTCACTGACCTCGTCACCCCAGAACTCGACCCGCACCGGATGCTCGGCTGTGGGGGCGAAGACGTCCAGGATGCCGCCGCGCACGGCGAACTCGCCACGCCGTCCGACCATGTCGACCCTGGTGTAGGCGAGCTCGACAAGCCGTTTCACCACGTCCTCGAACGGCGCTTCGTCGCCGACGGCGAGAGTCAGCGGTTCCTGCAGGCCGAGTTGGGGCGCCATGGGTTGCAGCAGGGAGCGGACTGCCGTCACCACCACCCGCAGCGGTGGCCCCAGCCGGGTGTCGTCGGGATGGGCCAGCCGGCGCAGCACCATCATCCGGGTGCCGACGGTGTCGATACCGGGCGAGAGCCGCTCGTGCGGCAGGGTTTCCCAGGACGGGAAGACCGCCACCGCGTCGCCGAAGACACCGCGTAGTTCCGCGGCCAGGTCGTCGGCTTCGCGGCCGGTGGCGGTGACCACCAGCAACGCCCCGTGCCGGGCCAGCGCACCGGCCACGAAGAGGCGAGCGCTGGCCGGTCCGACCAGCGGCAATTCTTCGGGACGATCGCAGGCGCGCTCGATGAGCTGTTGAAATGTCGGCGCCGTGAGCGCCAAGTCGACGAGCCCCGCGATCGGGGTATCTGGGCTCGCAGTCCCCGGTGCGGTCATGGTGTGCACCATTCTAGGGCGCGGCACTTCGTCAATATTGCGCCCTGCTTCGTCAAGAAACCGCTAGGAAAGCACCATTCGGTGCGGTATCGGCGCAGTTTGAAGGCATGACACTGCTGCACATGCTGCCCTCGGCCGGCCGGGCAGCCCCGCGATTTCTGGGCCGTGCAATGCAGCCGACGACCGCCGTTTGTGACGAAGCTGACTTCCGGCGGCGTGCCGGTAGCGCCCACAAAGCGTTGCGTGACGTCGAGATCGTCTACGCGGGAAAGTTGCTATCGGCGCCGGCGGTGGCCCGCTGGGTACGTGCGAAAGGGCTCGGCGTCGACGTCTGCTCGTCTGGCGAGCTGGCGGTCGCCCTGTCCGGCGGAATCGACCCCGCCCACGTCATCATGCATGTCAACGCGATGTCCTCGGACGAGCTACGGGGCGCGGTGGCCGCCGGCGTGGGGCGCATCGTGGTCGACGCCCCGATGGAGGTCGGTTACCTCGCCGGTCTGGTCCGCCGCCAGAAAGTGCTCATCCAGGTGATCCCGGATGTCGACGTCCACGGGCACCGGAGTGCCGGACTCACCGACCAGGAGGTCGGGTTCACCGTGGACGGCGATCGCGCGGCCGACGCAGTGCGGTGGGTGCTCGCGCATCGCACGCTCGACCTGGTCGGGCTGCACTGCCGTATCGCCGCCCCTGCCCGGTACGGCGAGGCGATCCAGCGGATGATCGCCGTGATGGCTGACGTCCGCGCCCATCACGGCGTCATCCTCACCGAACTCAGCATCGGCGGCTTCAGCTGCGTTGATCCGCGCGTCCTGGCCGGGGTGATCGAGGATGCACTCGACGAAGGCTGCGCAGCCGAGCATTTCCCCCGGCCCGCCGTCGTCGTCGAGGTGCCGGCCGGTGCCTACCAGGGCATCGTGGCCCAGGAGTAGAAGGCTCCCGTGCCCACGTCGTGGACGCCGTAGGAGTCCCAGTAGTAGTCGTGGCAGACGCTGCCGTCCCATGGCACCGGCCGTCCGGCCGGGTTGGGGTCACCGGGGCACCAGGTGGTGCAGGCCTGCAAACGCGGGCAGTTGCCCTGGTCTGCATGTGCCGGCGGCGACAGCATCAAGCCGACCGACACCAGCAGGGCTATCGCGAGGCCCATGAGACCGTTTGACAGCGCGGGAAACGGGGAGCGCATGGTGAGCCTTTCGTCTCGTTGATTCGTGCACCGAGCGCACACGGCTCTGGCTGCTACCGATCACAACAGCAGACGCTTGCGAAGTCCTTGCATGGCTACGCTGGACGCTTGTTGCAGGTGCTACTCGTCCCGTAGCTGCGGGTCGGCCTCCAGATGGGTCAGACCGTTCCACATCAGATTGACCAGGTGCGCGGCGACAACTTCTTTCTTGGGTTCCCGGGTGTCCAGCCACCACTGGGCGGTCATCGACACCGAGCCCACCAACGCCTGGGCGTACAGCGGCGCCAGGTCGGGGTCCAGTCCGCGGCGGGCGAAGTCACCGGCAAGGATGGAACTGACCTGACTGACGGCGTCGTTGAGCAGGCTGGAGTAGGTGCCCGAACTAATTGCGGCGGGCGAGTCGCGGATCATGATGCGAAAGCCGTCGGTTCGTTCTTCGACGTAGGTGAGCAACGCCAGCGCGACCCGCTCGACCCGAACCCGGGACCGGTTGTTGGTCAGCGACGACGTGATGCCGTCCAGCAGCGCCGACATCTCCCGGTCCACCACCACGGCGTAGAGACCTTCCTTGCCGCCGAAATGCTCGTATACGACCGGTTTGGACACGTTGGCGCGCTGGGCGATCTCTTCGATCGAGGTGCCCTCGTAGCCGCGTTCGGCGAACAGCGACCGGGCGATCCCGATGAGTTGGCGCCGTCGCTCGCTACCGGTCATCCGGGCGCGCGGCGTTCGTGCTTCCTTGTCCGGGCCCTTATCCGGTTCAGCCACGTGCTCAGGGTATCGGGGTCTGGCGAGTGTGCACCGATGGATTTGCGTGTGCGGTCACGTCGGTGAAATCGCGAATTGGCCGCAGCGGGCGCACAGCCAGAGCGGTAGACGCACACTCGGAGCAGGCAGACTCAACCCGACTGTCCGCCTCTCCCCCGCAAGCGGGAGGTACCCCCACCTCCGGCCGCAAGCAGCCGGCATCGTCGGCAGACTAAAGTCTCAGGAGCGATCCGTCGTGGTGTAATCGGCAGCACCTCTGATTTTGGTTCAGATAGTTCAGGTTCGAGTCCTGGCGACGGAGCTGTTTTTTGCCCCGAGCGTCCCATAAATGTCACTCTTGACGCCGTGTCAGCGTACAAACGCGGGCGCTCGGCACGGCGGGCTTCGCTAGACGTGAGGAGAGTTGATGACCTTTCGTGGTGACACGGCGGTCCTGGTCCTGGCGGCCGGGCCCGGCACCCGGATGCGATCAGACACCCCGAAAGTGCTGCACGCTCTCGGCGGACGCAGCATGCTGTCCCACTCCCTGCACGCAATGACCAAGCTCGCCCCTCAGCACCTGGTCGTGGTGCTGGGCCATGACCACGAGCGCATCGCTCCGCTGGTCGCCGAACTGGCCGAGAACCTGGGCCGCACCATCGACGTCGCCCTGCAGGATCGGCCGATGGGGACCGGGCACGCGGTGTTGTGCGGCCTTTCCGCTCTCCCTGAGGACTACGCCGGCATCGTCGTCGTCGCCGCGGGCGATACCCCGCTGCTGGACGCCGACACCCTGGCCGATCTGATCGCCGCGCACAGCTCCACCGGGCAGGGTCAGGGGGCGGCGGTCACCGTGCTGACCACCACACTGGACGACCCGCACGGCTACGGCCGCATCCTGCGCACCCAGGACAACGAAGTGATGGCGATCGTCGAGCAGACCGACGCGACGCCGTCGCAGCGCGGGATCCGCGAGGTCAACACCGGGGTCTACGCCTTCGACATCGCCGCCCTGCGTTCCGCGCTGGGCCGGCTGAGCTCGAACAACGCTCAACAGGAGCTCTACCTCACCGACGTCATCGCCATTCTGCGCCGCGACGGCCACACCGTCAGCGCCCGCCATATCGACGACAGCGCCGTGGTCGCCGGCGTCAACAACCGGGTCCAGCTCGCCGAGCTGGGCGCTGAGCTCAACCGCCGGATCGTGGCCGCGCACCAACTTGCCGGCGTCACCGTGGTCGATCCCGCCAGCACCTGGATAGATGTGGACGTGACGATCGGCCGCGACACCGTCATCCACCCCGGCACTCAGTTGCACGGATGCACCCAGATCGGCGGTCACTGCACTGTCGGGCCCGACACCACGCTGACCGACGTCAGCGTCGGAGACAACGCCACCGTGTGCCGCACGCACGGCACGTCCGCAACCATCGGCGACGGTGCCACCGTCGGCCCTTTCACGTTCCTGCGACCCGGAACCGTGCTGGGCGCCGACGGGAAGCTCGGGGCCTTCGTCGAGACCAAGAACGCGACCATCGGCGCCGGGACCAAGGTGCCGCATCTGACCTACGTCGGCGACGCCGACATCGGCGAGCACAGCAACATCGGCGCGTCCTCGGTGTTCGTCAACTACGACGGCACCACCAAGAGCCGGACCACGATCGGCTCGCACGTTCGCACCGGCTCGGACACCATGTTCGTGGCCCCGGTCACCATCGGTGACGGCGCCTACACCGGCGCCGGGACCGTGGTGCGCGACGACGTCCCGCCGGGCGCGCTGGCGGTGTCGGCGGGTCCGCAGCGCAACATCGAGAACTGGGTACAGCGCAAGCGGCCCGGCACCGCGGCGGCCGAGGCCGCCGATCGGGCCATCCGCAACTCCGAAGCCGGTGAGACACCGTGAATTCGTTCTCTGGTAACCCGGCTACGATGGGGCGTTCCTTTTCTTTCGATCCCGACACGGCGAGGGCAGCCCGGTGAGCCACGACTGGACCGATAACCGCAAGAATCTGATGCTTTTCAGCGGTCGGGCCCATCCGGAACTGGCCGAGCAGGTCGCCAAAGAACTCGACGTTCACGTCACCGCTCAGACGGCACGTGACTTCGCCAACGGCGAGATCTTCGTGCGCTTCCAGGAGTCGGTCCGCGGCTGCGACGCATTCGTGCTGCAGTCATGCCCGATGCCGGTCAACCAGTGGTTGATGGAACAGCTGATCATGATCGACGCGCTCAAGCGCGGCAGCGCCAAGCGGATCACCGCGGTCATGCCGTTCTATCCGTATGCCCGCCAGGACAAGAAGCACCGCGGCCGCGAACCGATTTCTGCCCGCCTGGTGGCCGACCTGCTCAAGACGGCGGGCGCCGACCGGATCGTGACGGTGGACCTACACACCGATCAGATCCAGGGCTTCTTCGACGGACCCGTGGACCACATGCGCGGCCAGAATCTGTTGACCGGTTACATCCGGGACAACTACCCCGACGGCAACATGGTCGTGGTGTCCCCCGACTCCGGCCGGGTGCGAATCGCCGAGAAGTGGGCCGACGCATTGGGTGGCGTGCCGCTGGCCTTCATCCACAAGACCCGCGACCCGCGAGTCCCCAACCAGGTGGTGTCCAACCGCGTGGTCGGTGAGGTCGCGGGCCGGACCTGCGTGCTGATCGATGACATGATCGACACCGGCGGGACGATTGCCGGCGCGGTCAAGCTGTTGCACAACGACGGCGCCAAGGACGTGATCATCGCGGCCACCCACGGCGTGCTGTCCGACCCGGCCGCCGAGCGCCTGGCCGGTTGCGGCGCCCGGGAGGTGATCGTGACCAACACTTTGCCCATCGGTGAGGAGAAACGCTTCCCGCAGCTCACCGTGCTGTCCATCGCACCGCTGCTCGCCAGCACCATCCGTGCGGTCTTCGAAAATGGCTCAGTCACAGGACTTTTCGACGGAGACGCCTAGATGGCCCACCAGGGGGACAAAGTCGTCATCTACCACAACCCCAAGTGCAGTACCTCGCGCAAGACTTTGGAACTGTTGCGCGAGGCCGGCGTTGAACCCGAGGTCATCCAGTATCTGAAAACACCGCCGTCGCGGGACCAGCTGGTGCGGATGATTCGCGATGCGGGCATCGAGGTACGTGCCGCGGTGCGCAAACGCGAACCGCTCTACGCGGAACTCAACCTCGCCGAGGCCGGCGACGACGAACTACTCGACGCCATGGCCGGACATCCCGTCCTGATCGAACGGCCGTTTGTGGTGACGCCGAAGGGTACCCGGCTGGCGCGCCCTATCGATGCGGTGCGCGAGATTCTGTGACAGTCAAGGCGATTCGCGCGTGCGCGGCTGCAGTCGGGATGACGGTGCTGACGTGCTCGACGGTCGCCTGTGGACCGAAGACCGCTGACTACCAGTCAATCTGGACGACACCATCGGCGGCCAGCTCCTCGCCCAAACCAACCGAACCGCCGGTCCCGCTGTCGAAATATCTTGAAGGCGAAGGCGTCCTGGGTGATCCGGTGCTGCCCAGCGACCTGACCGACCTGGTCGTCTCGATCCCGACGCCGCCCGGCTGGAAACCGCGCGCCGTCGACTCGAAGACCTCCCCGAAAGCGGTGATGATCTCCAAGGGCGACAACTATCCGGCAGCGATGCTGGTGGTGTTCAGGCTGCGTGGAGAATTCAATCCCGCGGAGGCGATCAAACACGCCAATACCGACCTTCCGGACAGTTTCCACCAGTTGGACGCCTCGACCGCCGATTTCAACGGGTTTCCCTCGTCAATGGTGCAGGGCACCTACGACCTCAAAGGCGCACGGATGCGCAGCTGGAACCGGGTGGTGCTGCCCACGGCCGGACCGCCGGACAACCAGCGCTACCTGGTGCAGTTGATAATCACCAGCCTCGCCGAACAGGCCGTCTCCGAGAGCAACGACGTCGAGGCGATCATCCGCGGATTCGTGGTGGCCAAGAAGTAGCTCGTTGCGTGCCAACGCTTCCCGCGCAGGTCAGCTAGGCCGGCCCGCGTCCTGCACCAGTTGCGCTTGCGAAGCAGGCTGGTTTCGGCGTGCAGGTAACCGCGCTTACGAGGCGTAGAGGCCCGATCGATCATGCCCCTGCGGCGGCGTGGTAGCGGATGCGGTGATCCTCGCGCCGCCGCAGGACCTCTTCTGAAGAATTCTTCAAGAGGCTTGACTGAATGTTTCGTCTTGGATGAGAATATCTTCAATTAGCGCCAGGTGTGAATGGTGGCGACCGGATGAATCACCGTCAGCAAGACGTGCACGAGCCTTTGCGCTGGCCGCAAGGCAGCGCCGCCGATGCGCCGCCCGCTCGCCATTGCACCAACGCCGCTATCTCTCAACACACCGGCGGCGCCCACGCCGAACGATCGTCACCTGCCCGAGGCGGAAGGAAAAGAGGATGTCGCGTTTGTTAGCAGTGCCGGGGGCGATCAACGCGGCTGCTGAAGACATTGCCACGATCAAGACGGCGATCGACACCGCCAATGCCGCCGCCGCGGTCCGAACGACGCAGCTGGTCGCCGCGGGCGCTGATGAAGTGTCGACAGCCCTCGCGACGTTGTTCAGTTCACATGGCCGGGCCTATCAGGCCGTCAGCACGCACATGGCCGCGCTGCAGAGCCAACTGATCGGGGCTGTGTCGGCCAGCGGGGGCGCCTATGCCAATGCTGAGGCGCTTAACGAGTTGTCGGTGCGGACACTTGAGCAGCAGATCATGACCGCAGTCAACGCACCGACTCAGGCGCTGATCGGGCGGCCCTTGATCGGTAACGGCGCCAACGCAACAGCACCGGGCCAAGCCGGCGGGGCCGGCGGTTTGCTATACGGCAACGGCGGCAATGGCGCAGCCGGCGGACCCAGCCAGGCAGGCGGCGCGGGCGGCAGCGCCGGCCTGCTCGGCAACGGCGGATCCGGCGGCGCCGGCGGGACCGGCGCGTCCGGCGGCACAGGAGGCGCCGGCGGGCTGCTCTACGGTAACGGCGGAGCCGGCGGGCGCGGTGGGGATGCGGTCGCGGGCGTTAACGGCGGCAACGCCGGCATCGGCGGAAAAGGCGGCGATGCGCTGTGGTTTGGCTCGGGCGGAATCGGCGGTCCAGGCGGCACGGGGCTGAGCGGGATCGACGGGACGAACCCCACGCCCATTGGCACAGCTGGAAGCGGCGCTGCGGGTGGTAACGCCATTTCATCCAGCGGCTCTGCTGACGCCGGGCCTGGAAACCCCGGCCAGCCCGGCGGTCCGGGCATCACCGGCGGCACCGGTGGCATCGGCGGCCAGGCATTGGTCACCGCAGGCAGCGGCAGCGCCCACGGCGGTACCGGCGGGAACGGGGGAACCGCAGGTGCGGGAGGGGATGGCGGTGATGGTGGGGCTGGCGGGTTCGCGGGCAGCAACCAAAGTGAGGCAACTGGGGGCCTCGGCGGCAACGGAGCCGACGGCGGCAATCTCGCCGGGGCGGGCGGCCACGGCGGCCGTGGTGGCGACGCCAGAAATGTCGCGGGTGGCGTGGCCCTCGGCGGCAAAGGCGGTAGCGGCGGCAACGGCCTCGCGGGCGCCGCGACCGGCGGCGGCGGGGGTGCCGGCGGTGCGGGTGGTGACGGTGGCCGCGGCGGGTGGCTGGTCGGCAACGGCGGTGTCGGCGGCGCCGGCGGCAGTGGGGGCTCCGGCGGCATCGGCGCTACCGGCGCGGTGGCCGGCGATGGCGGAACCGGGGGCGACGCGACGCTTGCCCCTGGCCCCGGACCTAACGTTGGCAACGGAGGCCAGGGTGGCTTAGGTGGTACCGGCAGCACCGGCGGGATGGGCGGCACCGGCGGTATCGGCGGGCCGGGCGGTAACGGAGGTGCAGGCGGGCTACTCATCGGCGACGGCGGCGATGGTGGCGCCGGCGGCATTGCCGGTGTTGGCGGCGCCGGCGGCATCGGTGGTGCGGGAGGCGACGGCGGTGCCGGTGGCGCCGGAAACTCTTCGCCGGGCGCTGACGGTAACGGCGGGAATGGCGGTGACGGTGGGAATGGCGGTGGCGGCGGCAAGGGCGGCGCCGGCGGCCCCCGGGCATTGGGTGGCACCGGCGGTTCCGCCGGGTTCCTGATCGGCCAGACCGGCGGCACCGGCGCTGGCGGCGCGACCGGAGGGGGCGGGCCAGGCGGACCGGGCGGCAACGGCGGCACCGGCGGCACCGGCGGCACCGGCATTACCGCAGACGGCACCGCCGGCGCGGCGGGTAAGCACGGCACCGCAGGCGCCCCTGGCTAGGTACGTCCGCGACAGCGCCGCCGGGACTCCATCGGCGTCGGCGACCTGACGCGTGATGCGATAGCGCACTCATGTCGCATCTGCCCGCCACTGGTCGTCCACCAGCAGCGGCTGAGCTGACTAGTGACCCACTGCCGAGCAGACGCGAAATCGCGCGGGAACGCTCGTTCCAGTGCGATTTCGCGTCTGCTCGCGCTTACGGGGCGACCCCCGAATTTCCGCCACGACCCGCACATGGGATAACCTGACCAGGCGTCACGGCGAGGGTGGCTGGCCACGGACCAGCACCGTTATCGACGGAGACCGGCATTCTGTCGCGATCCCTGGCCGTGCCTTAAACACAGGAGCGACATATGGCTAAAGCTGCAGTCAACCAACTGTCCGCCACGGTGCGTACCGAGACCGGCAAGGGCGCGTCCCGCCGGGCCCGGCGCGAAGGCAAGATTCCCGCCGTCCTGTACGGCCACGGCGCCGATCCCCAACATCTCGAGTTGCCCGGGCACGACTTCGCGGCGGTGCTGCGCCACTCCGGAACCAACGCGGTGCTCACCCTGAACATCGGCGGTACGGAACAATTCGCGCTGACCAAAGCGCTGGACATCCACCCGATCCGCCGCACCATCCAGCACGCCGACCTGCTGGTCGTGCGGCGCGGGGAAAAGGTCACCGTCGAGGTCAGCGTTGTGATCGAGGGCGAGGCCGGACCCGACACCCTGGTCACCCAGGAGACCAACGCTATCGAGATCGAGGCCGAGGCGCTGTCGATTCCCGAGCAGTTGACGGTGTCCATCGAGGGCGCCGCAGCCGGCACGCAGTTCACCGCGGGCCAGATCGAGCTGCCCCGTGGCACCACCCTGGTCTCCGACCCGGACCTGCTCGTGGTCAACGTCGTCCAGGCGCCTACCGCCGAGGACCTTGCCGAGGAAGGTGCTGGCCAGGAGGGCGCGGCCGCGGAAGAAGCCACCCAGGGCGAGGGCGGCGAAACCGCCGGGGCGTCCGACGAGTCGGAGTAGCGCAACGTGGCCGAACCGCTGTTGGTGGTCGGCCTGGGCAATCCGGGCGAGAACTACGCCCGGACGCGCCACAACTTGGGATTCATGGTCGCCGACGTGCTCGCCGCCCGGCTGGGCGCAAACTTCAAGGCGCACAAGCGCTCCGGCGCCGAAGTCAGCACCGGCCGGATAGCGGGCCATTCGGTGGTGCTGGCCAAGCCCCGCTGCTACATGAACGAGTCGGGCCGTCAGGTCGGGCGGCTGGCCAAGTTCTACTCGGTGCCGCCGACCGAGATCATCATGATTCACGACGAACTCGACCTCGATTTCGGCCGCATCCGGCTCAAGCAGGGCGGCGGTGAAGCCGGACACAACGGATTGCGCTCGGTGGCAGCCGCGCTGGGCTCCAAAGATTTTCACCGAGTACGAATAGGCATCGGCCGTCCGCCGGGGCGCAAGGATCCGGCCGCATTCGTGCTCGAGCCGTTCAGCGCAGTCGAGCGACGGGAAGTTCCCACCATCTGCGAGCAGGCGGCCGATGCCACCGAATTGCTGATCGAACTGGGACTGGAACCCGCACAAAACCGTGTCCACGCGTGGTAGTCCTGCCAATGCAGGGTCCCTAACCTGGATACGAAGGATGGGATACAAGCTGTGGAGCGCAGGCCCGTTGCTGGCAACAGTCATGCTGCTGCTGCCAGCAGGTTGCGCGCAACAAACAAGTCCCCCGTCGCGACTCTCCGATCTCTGCGCAGCCCTGCCCATCACTGATGTTCAGACCACCTACCGAAGCCTCACGCCCTCGCTACACGCGACAAAGCACCTGGACTATTCGAAGTTTCACACGGCGGGTACGGCGTCGTGTCACTACGGCCCGAAGGACGGCCTGGGCGGTGTGGCGCTGAGCGTCCCGATCGGCGGGCCGGTTCCCGACGTCGCACAACTCGTCGGCGGCGTCCGTGCCGGAAACAGCCAGGACCTCAGCGTCGATTCCGACAAGGCGTTCTTCGTGCGATCAGAGACGGACTCGGCGATTGCCGTGGATCACGGCTCGACGCAATTCGTCCTCACCTGGACGCCGCTCCTGGGCGCACCCAACGAGATGATCACCCAGCAACAGCTCGTCGCCCTGGCCCGCACCGTTACCAGCAATCTTCCGACGGATTTTATTGTGCCGCAACAAGATACCGCCCCCGCGTGCGCGCCTGTGCAGGCAGGCGAGCGCATCGTCGGCGGACGGGTGATGATGACCCGAGGCTCTGCCAACGACAGCACACTGAACTGTGACTTCCTCGGGCCGACCGGCATCGTCAGCGCCAGCGCCACCAGGGAGGCGCTCCGATTCGTCAACGATCAGGTTCGCATCCTGCGCAGCAGCCCGCGGACCCTCATCGATCCTCCGGTCGACGACGAAGCCGCACTGTCGGCACTCAGCCGCAACAGCATGTACATCGAAGGATATCTGACCGGTTGCTGCGCACTGGAATTCACACACCGGGCGATCAACGACGCGATGGACTACAGCAGCGAATTCGATGCGGCCCAACGCCAGTTCGTCACCAGCTTCATCGCCGCGGTGCGCGACTGGTCGCGATTGCGTTGACGCGCTGCGGGTGGGTTTCAATTGCCGACCGCCCGGGTATGGTTGACCAACGAATGTGCGGCGGGGGGCCAGTCGGGTGAGTCTAGTTGTAGCCGAGTCGATTTCGGCCGTGTTGCTGGTACTTGTCTTGGCGGCCGCGGCGGGCCGGCCATTCGGCTGCCCAGAGGCTGTGATCGCCGTGCCCGCGGCGGCGGTCGTGGTCGGGATCGGGGCGGTTTCGGTTGCGGACGCGCGCAGCGAAGTGCTGGACCTGGCGCCCGTCGTCGGATTCTTGGCGGCGGTACTGGTGCTGTCCCAGGCGTGTGCCGTCGAAGGGCTTTTCCTCTGGTGCGGCGCCTGGATCGCGCGCGCGGCCGGGGGCGGGTCGACGCGGTTGCTGCTGGCGGTTTTCGCTGCCGCGTCGTTGGTGACCGTAATCTTCAGCCTCGATGCGACGGTGGTGTTGCTGACACCGGTCGTGTCGGCCACGGCGGCGCAATTGCGAGTGCGGGCCCGCCCTCACCTGTATGCCTGCGCTCATCTGTCCAACACCGCGTCGCTGTTGCTGCCGGTATCGAATCTGACCAACCTGCTGGCGTTTTCGGCCAGCGGCCTGAGCTTCCCACGATTCACCGCGCTGATGATGCTGCCCTGGATGGCGGCGATCGGCGTCGAGTATCTGATTTTTCGAAGGTTCTTCGCCGACGACCTGAGGGCAGCGGCACCGCAGGCGCCACCCACCGACGAGTCCACGCCCGCTCCGCCCAAATTCGCCATTATCACCGTGGTCGCCACCCTGGCCGGCTTCTTGATCGCTTCTGCCGCGGACGTCAATCCCGCGTGGGCGGCAGCCGCGGGCGCGCTGATTCTGACCCTGCACGCGGCGGCGTCACGGAAGACGAACATCGCCGCAGTGGCTCGCTCGGCGGACGTCCCGTTCCTGATTTTCGTGCTCGCTCTCGGCGTCGTGGTGCGTGCAGTGATCGATAACGGGCTCGACCACGCTCTGCGCACCCGCTTGCCGCACCCGGACGGACTTCTCGGCTTACTGGCGATCAGCGTGGTTGCCGCAGTGGCGGCGAACGTCGTCAACAACCTGCCCGCGGTGCTGATGCTCGTTCCACTGATTGCGGCGACGGGTCCCGCTGCCGTGCTGGCCGTGCTGCTCGGAGTCAACATCGGCCCCAATCTCACCTACACCGGTTCGCTGGCCACCATGTTGTGGAGACGCGTCCTGCGCCAGCATGACCACCCCACCACGGTGGGGGAGTACACCAGGCTCGGCTTGCTCACCACGCCGGCTGCGATCGTCGCGGCGGTCGTGGCGCTCTGGGCATCGTTACACCTGATCGGCAGCTGACCGGTGCCGAACGCTGGTGTGCCACCTGATGTTCCTTCGATTACCTGCTCACCCCAGCGGCCATCGACCATCTCGGTAGACCGGGACTGTTACTGCTTCCCGGCCGCGGTGTCGACGGTGACGCGGATCGCGTCCGATATCTTATTGCCCGCATCGGCGAGCGCAGGATCGACGGCGGTGAACTCCGGCGCCGGATCGAAGTAGCTGATCAGAGCCGGGCCGCCGCGGTCGCTCGCCCACACGGTCACCCGCACCGGAACCACCGCGCCGATGGCCTGAGTGGCGCCGAACAGCGTCTTGCCGATCTGCGGATCGCCGATGAAGAAACTGTGCGCGCGCTGCGATTGCACGCCCACCGCCTTCAACCTGGTTTCTTCGTTCAAGTCACCCAGGATGACCATGCCGTGTCTGTCGGCCGCATCATGCAAGGCGCCGATCGTCGCCTCGAACTCGCCATTGGCGGTGACGGTGATGAACCGGGTATCCACCGACGTTGCCTTCATCGGACCCCCTGCGGCGGCTTCGGCGATCGTCCGGATTTGCTGGGATATCTGCTGTCCGGCGGCGCCGAGCCCGGGATCGACGGCGGCGAACTCCGGCGCCGGATCGAAATAACCTATGTGGGCGGGACCATCCGCGTCCGCCCACACGTGCATCCGTACCGGAACGACCGCGCCGATGGCCTTGGTGGCATCGAAGAAAGTCTTTCCGAGCTGAGGGTTACCGACAAAGAACGTGTGCGCGCCAGGCAGGCGCAGCCCGTTCGCCGCCAACTCCGCGTCCTGATTCACCTCACCGATGATCATCATCCCGCGGTCGGCGGCCGCCTTGGCCAGCCCATCGACCGTTGCCTCGAACCCTTGGTTCGCGATGTAGCTGACGTACTTCGTCGAAACGCTGCGCGACCCGTCGACGGGTCCGGCACTGGTCGGTGAGCCGGCGGGCCCCATGCTGCGACCGTCGTGACAACCGGCCAGTGTTACAGCAGCGAGGGAAATCCCAATGACGACTGGCGCCAATACTGCCCGCGATAGCGACGACACAGTGCTGCTCCACTTCGTTTCGACGGGTACGACCCTCGAGAAGGCCCCTATGAGCATCCACCACCGATAGACCAGATCTCAATAGCCGAGAGCCACTTCGCGAAACCGACGAGGCCCCTGGGCGCGAGCGATGCCTAGGTGACCAAGGTGACCGAGTTCGACCGGCGCAGCTTGCCGGACGGTGTCTTCGGGATGGTGCCGGGTCCCAGGACGACGACGTTGCGCGGTCGCATGTCGACCTCCTTGACGACCTCGTGCGCAACCTGGTGCTCGATGCGGCGAACCTCGGCCGGGTCCTCGAAAGCATTCGACTCGACGGCGACCGCGAACGATTCGCGGGAGTGCCCGGCATCCAGGCGCACGGCCACCGCACAGCCCGGACGGACACCGTCGACCCGGCCGGCGGCCCGCTCGATGTCGGTCGGGTAGATGTTGCGGCCGGCCATGATGATGACGTCCTTGACGCGACCGCACACCACGACGTGGCCCTCATCGGTGAGATAGCCGAGGTCACCGGTGTCGTACCAGCCGTGCTCATCCTGGGCCGGGATGAAACCGCCCATCGTGATGTACCCCGGCGTGAGGGACTCGCCGCGCAGCTCGATGACCCCGACGCCGCGGGTCGGCATCACGTTGCCGTTCTCGTCGACGACCCGCGCTTCCAGGTCTTTCAGCAGCGGCCCCAGCGTGGCCAGCCGGCGGGTGTTGCCCTTGGTTGCGGGGACTGCGCGGCGCAGGGCGGCCATCAGATCGGCGTCGACCTCGTCGACGACCAGACCCGAGTTGCACTTGGAGAAGGAGACGGCGAGCGTGGTCTCGGCCATGCCGTACGCCGGCAGGATCGCCGACGACCGCAGGCCGAACGGCCTGCCCGCGTCCAGCAGGTCCTCGACGTCGGCGGGTTCGACGGGCTCGGCGCCGGACAGCGCGAAGCGCAGCGTCGACAGGTCGAAGTCGCCCGGCTTGGCATTTCGCCGCAACCGCTTGGCCAGCAGCGCGTAGGCGAAGTTGGGCGCCGCCGTCATGGTGCCCTTGTACTTGTCGATCAGCTTGGCCCACAGCAGCGTGTCGCGCAGGAAGTCCATCGGGGTGACCTTGACCAGCTCGGCACCGAAGTACATCGGGATGGTGAGGAATCCGACCATGCCCATGTCGTGGAAGCAGGGCAGCCAGCTGACCATCACGTCTTTGGCGACGTCGTACTCGGCGCCGATGAACATCGCCTCGGCGTTGGAATAGATGTTGCGGTGCGTGATCTGGACCGCTTTGGGCGATCCGGTCGATCCGGACGTCAATTGCATCAGGGCCAGGTCGTCCTCACCGACCTCGATCGGGTCGACGGGGCCAGACGCCAACAAGTCGGCGACGGTAAGCACCGTGATGCCCTTCTCCTGCAGCACCGGGATGGCCACGGTGAACGGCTCCGAGACGATGACCACCTTGGCCTCGATCATGCCGATGACCGTCATGGTGTCTTCGGCCCACACGGCCAGATCGGTGCGCGGGGTGGGCTGGTGCAGCATGGTCAGGCTGGCCCCGCGCATCCATAGGCCTTGAGCTGTCGGGGCGATCTCCACCGGAAATCCGGCGAGCACGCCGACGGCGTCGCCGAGGCCGACGCCCGCCTCGGCCAGACCGCCCGCGATGCGTCGTGCGCGCTCGTGGACCTCCCCCCAGGTGTGGCGGACAGGTTCGTGCGGTTCACCGGTCACCATGCCCGTCGTAGCCGTGCGGGCATTGCGAAACATTTTCTCGGTAAACCTGCTCACGCAGCCTCCTCGGTTCCAGCGCTTTCCCCAGGGTCCGAACTTTCATGTTGCACGTGCCACATCACGCTTAAAAGCAGGCGCGCGCACACATTGGGGAGTCTTTAGGTCTCGATTTGATGGAGAGTTGCGGTCCCGACTACAAGCTCAGTTGGGCTACCGGTACTGGCCACCGCGGCTTATCTTAAGCAACTCTTAAAGAAGTGCCAAACGGTGACGCGATTTGAGTGCGATGTCACAACGGCGTCACGGCCTCACGCTTCGGATGCGGGCGCCGGCACTACGCGGGCGCCGGGAACCGGTCCACTGGCGACTCGCACCGTGCGGCACACGCCGGCTCCGGACAGCTGGGTGCCCACATCGACGGCGGAGGCGGCCGACGTGCACAGGAACGCGCACGTCGGGCCCGAGCCGGACACGAGCCCTGCCAGCGCCCCCGCTTCCACACCCGCACGCAGTGCGCGCCGCAGCGCCGGGTCCAGGCTGACCGCGGCAGCCTGCATCTCATTGCCCAGTAGGGGCGCGAGCTGCTCGGGATCGCCGGCAGCCAGAGCCGCCAGCACCGGGCCGGGCTCATCCAGGCGGGGAGGATCGCCGACGTCGCGCAGCCGGTCCAGTTCCGCGTAGACCGCCGGGGTCAGCAACCCGCTGTCGGCGAAGGCCAGCACCCAGTGGAAGGTGTTGCGGGACAGGACCGTTGCGAGTTCCTCACCCCGCCCGGTACCCAGCGCCGTGCCACCGTGTAACGCGAACGGCACGTCACTGCCCAACTGCGCGGCCAGCATCCGCAGGTCCCGGCGGGGCAGGTTGAGTTCCCACAGCGCGTTCATCGCGACCAGTACACCTGCGGCGTCGGCGCTCCCACCCGCCATGCCGCCGGCCAGCGGGATCGATTTGTCGATCAGGATCGACACGTCGGGGGCGCGTCCCACATGGTCGGCCAACAGCTCGGCCGCCTGCCAGGCCAAGTTGCGTTCGTCGGTGGGCAGCGTGGCCGCGCCTTCGCCGACGTGCTCGAGCGATAGCACATCGGCGTTGCGGACGGTCACCTCGTCGAACAACGAGACGGCGTGGAACACCGTGGTGAGCTCGTGGTAGCCGTCGTCGCGGCGGTCACCGACGGCCAGGTACAGATTGACCTTTCCCGGTACCCGAACCGTGGTTGACCCGGTGGGCACCCAGAGTTCGGCGGTGTTGCCGTCAGATGCGGACACCGCAGCAGACTATCGCTGCTACCGGTCGCCACACGCAGCGGCACGGCGGGAGCCGCCGATCTCCCCTTTGCGTCAGCCGCTGACGGCCGGTGCCGGATCCGGCGCATGATCGGTACCCGAGCCGCCGTCCCCGGAACGCTGCAGCAGTCGCACGAAATCCTCGATGGACAGCGTCTCGCCGCGCCGGGCGGGGTCGATGCTGGCGGCAAGCAGTCGATTCGCCGACTCGTTCCCCGATCCGGCCCACGCCACGAACGCGTTGCGGGACGTCTTGCGCCGCTGCGCGAACGCGATGTCGACCAGAGCGAAGACCCGCGAACGGAAGGCTTCGTCGGTGGGCCACGGCGATGTCTCGTAGCGATCGATGCGAACCAGGCCGGAGTAGACGCGCGGAATCGGCCAGAACACCGTCGGCGACACGGTGCCGCAGCGGCGAACCCGGCCATAGAAATTCACTTTGACGCTGGGCACGCCGTATTCCTTCCCGCCGGGTTCGGCGGCCAGCCTTTCGGCGACCTCGGCTTGCACCATCACGGTGACGGTGCGGATCGAGGGAAATTCGGCGAGCAGATGTAGCAGGGCCGGAACCGCCACGTTATACGGCAGATTGGCCACTACCGCGGTCGGCGCCGAGGGCAAGTCTGCACGGCGCAACGTCAGCACGTCGCGATTGAGCACGGTCAGGCGCCGGGCTTCGGTGTTGGAGTGCTCGCTAACCGTCTGCGGCAGCCGGGCGGCCAGCACCGGATCGATCTCGACCGCGGCCACCGTCGCACCGCGATCGAGCAACGCCAGGGTGAGCGACCCGAGTCCCGGACCCACTTCGAGAACACCATCGGACTTACCGACACCGGATGCAGCGACAATCTTCCGTACCGTGTTGGCGTCGTGCACGAAGTTCTGTCCGAAAGCCTTCCGCGGCCGAAAGTCAAGCTCCTTGGCCAGCCGCCGAATCTCGGTGCGCCCGAGCAGACGGATTGTCAGCGCGCACCCACTCGTCCACTGCACACGGGCCACGCACCCCAGCCCTGACGCTGCCGCGTGACTTCGGCGATCGCGATCTGTTCCTCCCGGGTAGCCATGTCGGCGCGCGGCGCGTAGCGCAAGCCACCGTTGGCCTCCCAGGTGCCCTGGTCGAACTGCACACCACCATAGAACCCGTTTCCGGTGTTGATCGCCCAGTTTCCGCCCGCCTCGCACCCGGCCAGCGAGTCCCAGATCGTTCCGTCACTGACCGGGGGCACCTCGGTGCCCGGCTTGGCGCCGACCCGGAGCACCGCTTCGCGGGCCGGCGTCACCACGATATTGGAGACCGGCAGGCGGCCGGTTTCGACGCCGTTCACCTCAGCCACCGAGAACGTGACGTCCTGGGTACCGGGGCTGCCCGGATCTTCGACGACCTCACGGCTCATGTTCATCTCGGGGTCCTCGATGCGGCGCGCCGGCGGCGGCAGCGGCATCCGTTCGGTGACCCGCTCGATGCGGTTGCGGGTGACCTGTATCAGCATGCCATCGGTGACCGGCGTCGCCGGGGCGGGAATCACCTGGTCGCTGTCCTGCAGCGGCGCGCCGGCGGCGCTCAGCATTTCGGCGACATTCGGAGCCGGCAGGTGCACCGTGCGTACCACGCCGCCGTCATCGATCTGCACCGTCTTGGCACTGACGACGGGCAGGGCCATACCTGACAGCGGAACGCGGCTGGCGCGCGACGCCGCGGCGGGAGCGGTGTCGGTCATGGCAAGTTGGGCCAGCGCCTCGTCCACGGTCGACGCGGTGGTCCAGACCTGCCGGGAATTCTGGCCGTCCAGCGTGATCTCCAGCGGCCGGCTGCGCCGCAGCACGATGGTGGCCGCGTCACTGACCGTCACGTCGCCGGCCGGGTACAGGTCGTCGCGTTCTTCGACGGAGAACCCGTTCTCGTGAACGATGTCGATCACCCGCGACTGCATGGTCTGCACCCGGATGGAGGTGCCGTCAACAGTCAACGTGACCGTCTTGGCGGCCGATACGGCGTAGCCGCCGGCGAATGTCAGTACCAGCAAAAGCGCGCCGACCAGCAGGCGCAACGTGGGCGAATCAGTTTGATGAAGTTTAGTAAGCAGATTCAACGTGTATCCCGACCTTGTATCAACCGTAAGCAACAACAACTCAACGACGAGCAACCGACCCTATTCAGCTGAAATGACAAAATGGGCCCAGAGGCCCACCCGTTCGATCACAAGACGGTAACGAACCGGCCAATCCAGAGCAACTCCTGCGTGGAAATCTCGGAGCCGATTAGGGGCTACAGCGCCCGAGCCGGATCCAGCCGGTAGGCCCGGCAAGCATTGCTGGTAGTGATTTCCGCCAGTTCTTCGGGTCGGCGATTGACCAGCTCAGCAAGGGCGCGAACGGTATAGGGCAAACAGTAGGACTCGTTCGCTGCGCCCCGATAGGGGTGCGGAGTGAGAAAGGGCGCGTCGGTCTCCACCAACAGCTGCTCAAGCGGTATTAACGGAACGGCTTCGCGCAGGTCACGGGCGTTGCGGAAGCTCACCGTCCCAGACAGGCTCAGCCACCATCCGGCTCCCGAACACGTGCGAGCCATCTCACTGTCGGATGAGAAGCAGTGAAAGATCACCGTCTCGGGTGCACCCTCGGCCCGCAGCACGTCCAGCACCTCTCGGTCCGCGTCGCGGTTGTGGATCATCAGCGGCTTGCCGGTCCGCTTGGCCAGATCGATATGCCATGCGAATGCGTCGCGTTGCACCTCCGGCAACGCACAGCCGTCAAGCCGGCCCGGCCAGTACATGTCCATGCCCGTCTCACCGACGGCCACGACACGTGGGTGGCATGCCAGTTGCTCGATCTCGGCGCGGGCGGCTTCGGTCAGCGCGTCGGTCCGCGTCGGGTGCAGCGCCACCGCCCCATAAACCCGTGGGTCCCATTCGACCGCCCGCGTCACCCAGCGCGCCGACTCCAGGTCGTCTGCGATGGTGACCACCGCCGCCACGCCAACCGCGGCCGCGCGGTCGATGATGTCGCGCACGCCCGCAGCGTCCGAGACGCCGCAGGCGTCGAGGTGAGTGTGAGCGTCGATCAACGGCGACAGCGGCTCCGGTGGGGGCGGTGCTTCTCGTTTGGCGCTCACGCGCCCACGATATGTGCACCCGCCCGGGGATGCGGCAGCCCGATTAGGGTGGAGTCCCGATGAACCACGATCAGCAGCCGTACTACGTCACCACCGCGATCGCCTATCCCAACGGCGCTCCACACATGGGTCACGCCTACGAATACATCGCGACCGACGCGATCGCCCGCTTCAAGCGGCTCGATGGCTTTGATGTGCGATTCCTGACCGGAACCGACGAGCACGGCCTCAAGGTCGCCCAGGCTGCGGCGGCCGCCGGTGTCCCCACCGCGCAGCTGGCGCGCAGCAATTCGGACGTGTTTGAGCGCATGCAGGAGAAGCTGAACATCTCCTTCGACCGGTTCATCCGCACCACCGACCCCGATCATCACGCGGCGTCCGAGGAGATCTGGCGTCGCATGGAGGCGGCCGGCGACATCTATCTCGACAACTACGCCGGTTGGTACTCGGTGCGCGACGAGCGTTTCTTCGTCGAATCAGAGACTCAACCGCTCGAGGACGGCAGCCGGATCGCGGTGGAGACCGGCACTCCGGTGACGTGGACCGAGGAGCAGACGTATTTCTTCCGGTTGTCGGCGTACACCGACAAGCTCCTGGCGCACTACCGGGCCAACCCCGACTTCATCGCACCGGAGACCCGCCGCAATGAAGTGGTCAGCTTCGTCTCCGGTGGCCTGGACAACCTGTCGATCTCTCGAACCTCGTTCGACTGGGGCGTGCAGGTCCCTGAGCACCCCGACCACATCATGTACGTCTGGGTCGACGCACTCACCAACTATCTGACCGGCGCCGGCTTTCCGGATACCGAGTCGGAGTTGTTCAGCCGATACTGGCCCGCCGATCTGCACATGATCGGCAAGGACATCATCAGATTCCACGCCGTGTACTGGCCGGCGTTCCTGATGTCTGCTGGAATCGACTTGCCGAGAAGGGTTTTCGCGCACGGTTTCCTGCATAACCGGGGCGAGAAGATGAGTAAGTCGGTGGGCAACATCGTCGACCCGGTCGCGCTGGTCGACACCTTCGGGGTGGACCAGGTCCGTTACTTCCTGTTGCGCGAAATCCCGTTCGGGCAGGACGGCGCCTACAGCGACGAATCGATCATCACCCGCATCAACACCGATTTGGCCAACGAACTGGGGAACCTGGCGCAGCGGTCGTTGTCGATGGTTGCCAAGAACCTCGGTGCGACGGTGCCCGAGCCCGGAGAATTCATCGACGCGGACGTCGAGCTGTTGGCGAGCGCTGACGGCCTACTGGATCGGGTGCGGGCCCATTTCGATTCGCAGGCAATGCATCTGGCCCTCGAGGCGATCTGGCTGATGCTCGGTGAGGCGAACAGGTACTTCTCTGCACAGCAACCGTGGGTGCTTCGCAAGAGCGAATCCGAGGCAGACCAGGACAGGTTCCGTACCACCCTCTACGTCACGTGCGAGGTGGTCCGGATCGCGGCGCTGCTGGTGAGCCCGGTCATGCCGGATTCGGCGGGCAAGATGTTGGACCTGCTCGGCCAAACCGATGAGCAACGCAGCTTCGCAGCCGCTGGGGCGCGACTTGCGCCGGGGACCGTTCTGCCGCCGCCGGTCGGGGTATTTCCGCGCTACCAGATAGCTCCGCCGACAAGCTGAACACGCGGACCCGAGCACCCATCGCGTCCCGTCGGGTAATCACAGCGAAGCCAGTGAGCCACATTACGAATCCGGCCGAGCGGTGTGAGGTTCACTGCGGCGATAGGCCATAATCGCCAGGTGGAGCGAAGACGGAATCGGCAGCCCAGCCAATCCCCGATGACCACCCTGAAGCAGTTGCCTGCGCTGGTGGTGCTCGAGCGGATACCGGTCCCCGTCCTGGCCATCGCGGACGACGGCAGCATCTTATTCACCAACACCGCGTTCGCCCAGATGGTGGGTTGCGATCCGGAGGAGGTGCTGGCTCTGCGCTTTCACGAAATCTTCCATCAGGCCCCGCAGTCGGAGTCCTCGCTGCTGTCATTCGTTCACGCCCTGGCGAACATGGTGGTCGAGTTGGCACACAAGGACGGCTCGGTGGTGCGGGCACTGATGAGTAGGTCTGCGGTGATGCGCGCCGACGACAAATTTGCTCTGGCGGCGTTCCAGGACCTGACCGAACAGTTATGGGAAGAGGAACGCTAGCTCTTGTCGCGGTCGGGCGCGTGCGGCCAACCCGCAGTCTATGAACCACAATGACTCCAGGTATGGCTTTACGGTTTGTTGATACTTGCAGTATGGTTTTATCCGTGATCAGGACTCGCAAGGACTTGGAGTCGTACCTCGAGGCGGACTTGCATGCGCAAGGACTTGAGTGTTGGCGGCATCGCTACCGGGTCATTCACCGAGCTCCGTATTTTCAGCGCATGCTGCGCAAGACGGAGTATTGGACGAATACCGCCCGTACCCCCATCGGCCGTCTGGTGGCGGCGTATCTGCGCCTGCGGTTGAAGTTTCTCGGCGAGAAGCTGGGGTTCGGCATTCCGCTCAACGCCTTCGGGCCGGGCCTGTCCGTTGCCCACGTCGGCTGGGTGCACGTGCACCACCGGGCGAAAATCGGAGCCAATTGCCGGATCCACCAGGGTGTGACGATCGGCGAGGGCCGTCCGGGCGAGTACCCGTCGATCGGCGATGACGTGTTCCTCTATCCGGGCGCCATGGTGCTCGGCGCCGACGTGGGTAGCCGCGTCGGCATCTACGCCGGCGCGGTGGTGACAAAGCCGGTGCCCGACGATGTCGATGTTGCCGGCGTGCCGGCCCGTATCGTCAAGGACCGCCGCGCCAGCGCCGTCAGCGCATAGCGGCTAGCGCTAGCGGCTGTCCGAAGCCCCGGCCACGGCGGCGGTCGGCGGGCCCGACCGAGTGTGCCGCAGAGCCTCACGTGCGAGAAACTGCCGGAAGTAGGGCAGCGACGCCTCCGCCGCGATCCCGGGAAGAAGAAATATCCACATCTGGCTCAGACGGCCGTTGAGGTCGTCGATCAGGCCGTCGCTTCGGCGGCTGCGCGACATCGCTATCGACAGCAACCGGCTTCCGAACATCGCACCGACGATCGACTCGCCGAGCGATTCCGGATCGACGTCTTCGCGTAGATCGCCCTCGGAGATCGCCTCACGCGCCTGGGCGGTCATTTCCGCAACCCAGGCCGCGCAGCAGCGCGCGGCGGCGTCGTTGAAACCGCTCAGGGCCGCGATCAACTGCTCGGCTGCGCGGGCGGTCTTGTCCGTGCTCAGCACATTGGCCATCGCAAAGGTGCCGTGGATCATGTTCTCCAGTGCAGGCGACGCCGAACCACACACGTTGCGAAATGCTCCGACCAGTACCTCGGCACCCTCGTCGATGATGTCCGACGCAAGTGCCTCTTTGGAATCGAAGTGATGGTAAAGGGCGCCTTTGGTCATTCCTGTTCGCTCGATGATCGTGCCCCACCCCGCGGCGGCATAGCCGACCTCGCCGAAAACGTCGATCGCCGCGTCCAGGATCTTTCGCCGGGTTACCTCGGATCGAACCTGGCGCGCCATTGGCCATGCCTTCCCAGTGATGTCATCCGGTTCGGGCTCCGGACCTCGGCGTCTTGTTCCTGCTGGTCAGCCGGACAAGCCTAACAGCAGCCCGGAGTTTTCGACCGTGCGTGACAGTCCGGTGTCGGATCAACTTGCGCTCACCCGGGCCGGCGCGGCCTTGATCGCGAGCGCGGTACGGCGCCGGAGAAATTGCGTGAAGTAGTCGGACCGGTCAGGTTCCAGGACTGCCGCCAGGATCAGAACCCAGTTCCGTTCCAGATCAAGCAGGAAACCCCGCGGATCATCCAGATCGCTTGTTTGCCTCAAACCCAGATACATCGACACGATCAGCCGCCCGATGTCGCGCGGCTCCCACCGTTGTGCCACGTCACCCTCGTTGATCGCACGGTCGGCAACGCGGGCCAGAGCATCGATCCAGCCGCCCAGCAGACTGGCTTGCAGACCTTCGGTGCGTCCGACCGACTCGATGAGGTGCAACGCCGCTCTCGCCACATCCTTGGAGATGTCCTGGACCGCGATCAGGTAAGAGAAGTCGATCAGCGTCTCGAGCCCGGAGAGCTGCCTGGACAGCAGCTCCTCTACAGCCGCCCGACCTCCGGACGTGTGCTGCTCGATGATGGCCTCCGCAAGCGCGTGCTTGGAGCGGAAATGGAAATACATCGCGCCCTTGGTGAGCGCGGCCTCGGCGAGGATGTCGTCCAGGCCGACGTCGTGGTAGGCGCGGCGTGCGAATTGATGCGCTGCGGCCCGCAGGATCTGCTGCCGTGTGCTGTCTGCTCGTCCGTCGGCCGATTCGGTCGACATCTACTCGACGGATTCTTCCGGGTCTGCTGGATAGTCGCCAGCAGCGCTGAGCGGAGCAATCACCTTCACCATCGCGAATGCCTTCCTCGACCGGGTGGCCAGTCCATCAGGTGGTGGGCCGTCCAGCGGCGTGTCTCTCAGGCGGCACGGAGGACGCCACCTGCGAGGTTATCAAGTTCACGCCCCACCTGCGGCGTTCCACGCCGTGTGACGGTATTTACGCCGCGTCAATACTTATGGTTGGTAATCATGGCTATGCACGTTCAAAAAGTATGTGGTATGGGTATATAGACAGCTAATGGTCTGTAAGCGGGGGCATAACAGGTCCGAACTCTCAGTTCGGGCCGTTGACTATGACCGTCACCCTCGGATCATCCGGCCCGGTCCACCGATCGCGTTAAGGAGAGGCGTATGACGTTCGTCAGCACGCACCCAGAAGCCCTGATGGGCTCGGCCAGCACGTTGCAGGGCATCGGCTGCGCCGTGAACACCGTGGGTGCAGCTGTGGCAGGCCCGACCACCGTGGTCGTCCCCGCCGCCGCCGACGAGGTGTCCGCCCTCACGGCGATGCAGTTCGCCGCACACGGCCAGCTGTATCAGGCGGTGAGCGCGCAGGCCGCCGCGATTCACGAGATGTTCGTCGAGGTCATGAGGGTCAGCGGCGGTTCCTACGCCGCAACCGAAGCGGCGAACGCCGCGTCGGCCGGTTGACGCGCGGAGGGAACAGCGATGGATTTCGGTGCACTTCCACCGGAGGTCAACTCTGCGCGGATGCACGCCGGCGCCGGGGCGGCGCCGCTGCTCGAGGCGTCGGTTGCCTGGGATGACCTGGCCAGCGAGTTGGCGACCGCGGGTTCGTCCTACTCATCGGTGATGGTCGGGCTGACCAGTGGGCCCTGGCTCGGTCCCGCGGCGATTGCCGCAGCCGCGGCGGCCACGCCGTTCGCGGTCTGGCTGGCAACGACGTCTGCGCAGGCCGAGCAGGCCGCCGCCCAGGCCAGAGCGGCGGTGAGCGCCTACGAAGCGGCTTATGCGATGACGGTCCCACCCGCGGTGATCGCCGCCAACCGGGCACTGCTGGCGGCGCTGGTGGCGACGAATTTCTTCGGCCAGAACTCCCCCGCCATCGCGGCCACCGAGGCTCATTACAGCGAGATGTGGGCTCAGGATGCCGCCGCAATGTACGGCTACGCGGCAAGTTCGGCGGCAGCCTCGACCCTGACGCCGTTCGACGCACCGCCGCAGATCGCCGATCCGGCCGCAGCGGCAGCGCAGGGCGCTGCCGTCGCGGCGGCCACCGGCGAAGCCGCGGCGACCCAGACGACACTGGCCTCGCTGGTCAACGCGCTGCCGGCCGCGCTGGCGAGCATGGCGGCGCCGGCCTCGCTCGGTTCGGCTGCCGCCGGCCTGCCGGTCAGCACGTCCAGCGGTGACATCGCCAACCTGTTGAACATCATGGTTATGCCGCTCTTCGCGATCAGCAGCGTGCTGGGTATTGCCCAGACCATGCAGGGCATGACCGCCGCCGCCACTCAGGTAGGTGAGGCCGCAGCCGAGGCGGCTGAGGCCGCCGCCGGAGCGGCCGCCGTGGGTGCGGAGGCCGTGGGTGGCGCGGTGGGCGCGATGGGACAGGCCGCGAGTTTGGGCTCGCTGTCGGTGCCGGCGGCATGGACCAGCGTTATTCCGACGGCGCACCTCGCAGGCATCAGCTCGGCGCTGCCGGGAGCCACCCCGGGCGCCGTCGGCAACGTGCCTCCGAGCCTGCTGGGCGGGCTGCCCAGAGGCGCGGCGAGCCAGGGTCCGGTGGCCGGTCCGCGGTACGGGATGGTCCCCACGGTGATGGCGCAGCCACCCTCTGCCGGCTACGGCGGCGTGCTCTGACCACCGGTACCCGGAGACGCCAGACGTCAGGACGCGTCAACAACGAACAGGGGGATGCGCAAGTCGACAGTCAAAAATTCGGGTTCAGCAGTACTGAATGTTTGTTATTGCCGCATATATCATCCAAATAGTATGTAACACTAGTTCCAGTGAGTGATCGGGTCGGAAACCCAGCCGCCGGTCGGAGGAGGGCAGCAATGAATGGTTTGCGCACGGGAACCACCGGCGGCGCGCTTGGCAGCCCCGGCAACCCCGAGGGGGCAGGCAAATGAAGGTCGTACTGTTCTGCGGCGGTTACGGCATGCGGATGCGTAGCGCGGCCGGCGACCTCATCCCCAAACCCCTTCAGATGGTCGGGCCGCGGCCGCTGCTGTGGCACGTGATGCGCTACTACGCGCACTACGGCCACACCGAATTCATCCTCTGCCTGGGCTACGGCCAATCACTCGTGAAGGACTTCTTTGTCAATTACCGCGAGACCGAGTCCAATGACTTCGTCATGCGCGGCGGCAAGGTCGAGCTGCTTGATTCCGACATGTCTCACTGGACGATCACCTTCGTCGACACCGGACTGGAATCGCCGATCGGCGAGCGGCTGCGCCGGGTCCGCAAGTATCTCGGTGACGATAAGTACTTCCTCGCCAACTACGCCGACGTGCTCACCGACGCACCGCTGGACACCATGATCGAACGGTTCCACGCAGCCCGGGCGGCCGCGTCGATGCTCGTCGTACCGCCGCAGTCGTCGTTCCACTGTGTCGACGTCAGCACCCACGGCGACATCAAGGAGATCGCTCCGATTGCCAAGTTCCCGATCTGGGTCAACGGCGGCTACTTCGTGCTCCGCCAGGACGTCATCGACCTGATACCCGAGAACGGCGACCTGGTCGGCGACGCATGCATGGAACTGGCCGGCACCGGCCGGTTGCTCGGCTACCAACACGACGGCTTCTGGAAGCCGGCCGACACCTTCAAGGAGCGTGCCGAACTGGACGCCGACTACAACCGCGGGATCCGCCCGTGGGCAGTGTGGGAGTCGGCTGGCACGCCGGAGGAGCGGTCGGCGTGAACACCTTGACTCTTGCCGGTGTCAGCTCCGTCGCCGTCATCGGCGCGCACTGCGATGACGTCATCATCGGCGCCGGCGCCACCCTGATGCAGCTCGAGCGCAACAATCCGGGCCTGATCATCCACGCGCTCGTACTGACCGGCGCCGGCACTGAGCGCGAAATCGAGGAGAAGGGCGCCTTCGCGGCGTTCTTCCCACAAGCCGACGTACGCCTCACGGTGGCCGACTTTCCGGACGGACACCTGCCCGAACACTGGGGAGCGGTGAAAAGACAACTCGCCCAGTTCCGTCGCGGGTGCGAACCGGACCTGGTGCTGGGTCCACAGCGCAACGACTATCACCAGGACCACCGCCTGTTGGCCCAGCTGATCCCGACTGAGTTCCGTGCCCACCTGGTGCTGGGCTACGAAATCCTCAAGTGGGAGTCAGACCTGCCGAATCCCAGCCTCTACGTACCGATTACGACCGAGATCGCACGGGAGAAGACGAGGCTTCTCGCGCAGTCCTACCCCTCACAGACCGGGCGCGACTGGTTTGACGAAGAGACCTTCCTCGGCCTGATGCGGGTCCGCGGCGTCCAAAGCCATGCCCGCTACGCCGAGGCGTTCGTCATGGAGAAGGCCGTGTTGAGTCCGATCGCTCATACGGGGTAGCTCGGTCATGGCCCACAGCACGCTCCCCTCGACTCCGGTCCGCATGGTCGTCAGCGGAAGCATCGTCGAGCGTTGCGACATCGACGAGGTGCTGTCCATCGTCGACGCACGTTTGCGGTCGCAGGGCCACCGCGGGCTGGCCGTCGGCTCGGTGAACCTGGACCATCTGCACCATTTCCGCGTCGCGGGCGCCGCTCCCCATGGGCTGGTGGAATGGCTGCTGCTGGCCGACGGTATGCCGATCGCCTGGCGAGGCAAGCTGCTGACCGCTCGACCGTGGCCCAGGGTCACCGGCGCCGACCTGCTGCCGGCTGTCCTGGCACTGGCCGAAGCGGGCGGTCACCGGGTCGGCTTCTTCGGAGGCAGCCCGCAGACGCATCGCCTCCTGGCCGGTCACCTGCGGCAGCACTACCCGGCTCTGGTGGTCTCCGGTATGTGGTCACCGGCTCTGGAAGACATCGAATCATCTTCGGACGCAATGTGTTCGGCGATCCGCACCGCCCGGACCGACCTGCTGATCGTCAGCCTGGGCAAGCCGCGCCAGGAGCGGTGGGTCGACCAGCACGGGGATGCCACGGGCGCACGCGTCTTTCTGCCCTCCGGCGGTGCCATCGACTTCCTGGCCGGCATGACAAGTCGCGCCCCTCAGTGGATGCAACGCTCGGGCCTGGAGTGGTTGTACCGGTTGACCCGCGAACCGCGCAGACTGGCGCGCCGCTACCTGCTACATGGCCCGATCGCACTGCTGCGCGCCGCACGCGCGCAACTCATCTGCTACCCCGGCGTGCACTACGTCGGCACACCTGTCCGTGGCCATGCCGGAATCGCCGGCGCCGCAACCGAGGCGGCGTCCGCATGACCGAGGGATCGGCCAGTGTGACTGCCACCTTGCGCGCCGAGACCGGCCGCTCGCCCGTCGTGGCGTTGCCGACTCAAAACGCCGGGCCGGATGCGGTTCCACGCTGGCAGCAACAGTATTCATCGCGACTGCGGATCACCGACTCGGTGATCGTCTGCGCGGCGATCATGCTTGCGCAATTCGTCCGGTTCGGCGACTCGCCGAACATGTCGGGTTACCCGGGCCCGGTGATGACGCTGTTCTCATGCCTGTTCGCGATGCTGTGGCTCACCTGGATTTCGGTGTTCCACACCCGTTCACCCCGGATCATCGGCGCCGGCATCGACGAGTACCGCCGGCTTGCCAGCGCGTCGTTCTCCGTCTTCGGCATCATCGCCATGGTCACGCTGCTCGCCAAGATTGAACTGGCGCGCGGCTACTTGGCCGTCGCGCTTCCGGTCGGCACCCTCGGCCTGCTGTCCAGCCGCAACCTGTGGCGCAAGTACGTGTGGCGCATGCGGGCCAGGGGGCAGTACCAGACCATGGTCCTGGCAATCGGTGACCGCTCGGGTGTCACACACCTTGCCCACGAACTCATCCGCAACCCGAAGGATGGTTATGTCGTGGTCGGCGTGTGCATCCCGGGATACGGGCCGCCCCGCGACGAGACACTCAGGGTGCAGGGACGCGAGATCCCGATCCTGGGCGATGAATCCAGCGCGGTCGCCGCGCTCGCCGAGTGCGGCGCCGACACGGTCGCGGTAACCCGCACCGAACATTTCGGCGTCCACGGAATACGCGATCTGATGTGGCGGCTCGAGACGATGGACGTCGACCTCGTGGTGTCGCCAGGGGTGATGGATGTCGCCGGCGCCCGGTTGACCATGCGGCCCATCGCGGGATACCCGCTGCTGCACGTCGACAAGCCCCAGTACGAGGGCACCCAACGCCTGCAGAAGCGCGCCTTCGACTTCTGCTTCGCGCTGGCCGCGCTCCTTGCGACGGCACCGATGCTGGTCGTGGCCGCCATCTCGATCAAGTTGACGAGCAAGGGGCCCGTCTTCTATCGCGCCGAACGCATCGGCCTGGACGGTCAGCCCTTCACCATGCTGAAGTTCCGCACCATGGTGGACGGCGCCGACAAGCAGATCGACCGGTTGCTGCCGCTGAACCAGGGCGCCGGCGGAATGCTGTTCAAGATCCGTCAGGACCCGCGCGTGACGCCGGTCGGAAAGATATTGCGCCGCTACAGTATTGACGAGCTTCCGCAGTTCATCAATGTGCTCAAGCGGGACATGAGCGTCGTGGGGCCACGGCCACCGCTGCGCCGCGAGGTGGAGAACTACGACGGTGAGGTGAAACGCCGGCTGCTGGTGAAACCCGGTGTCACCGGCCTATGGCAGGTGAGTGGGCGGTCGGATCTGTCCTGGGAGGACTCGGTCCGGCTCGATCTGTCCTACGTCGACAACTGGTCGATGGCCGGCGATCTGGCGATCATCGCCCGAACCCTCAAAGCGGTTCTGGCCAGTGACGGAGCCTATTAGATGAAGGGCGGCATCGTGATTGAGCCGACGGCGCACGAGCCGACGGCGGCGCAGGACGTGTCGCCGTCGCGGATAGCGCACGCGTTCTCGATCCAATTGATCTGCCGGGTGCTGGGGATGCTGGCCTCGGTGGTCTCGGTGTCGATGACGGCCCGCTATCTGGGCCCCGGCCGCTATGGGCAGTTGATGGTGGCGGTCGCCTTCATCGGCATGTGGACCGCCGCGACCGACCTCGGCATCAACACGGTGATCGTGCGCCGGGTCACCTCGGGCCGTGGCGCGCTGGAGCGCCTGGTGCGCGTCAACAGTGGCCTTTCCCTGATGTACTGCGTGCCGCTGGCGGTGACGGCGGCGGTCACCGGTTGGCTGATCTATCGTGACGCCGACGTGCGCGTGATGCTGGTGGTGTTGTCCGGACAGCTCCTGATGCTGACGGTGCGGACCCGGTTCGAGCCCGTCTTCCTGTCCACCGTGCGCTTCTCCGCGGTCGCCGTCTCCGACGTCGCGGGCCGGATCGGCACGCTGGCCATGGTCAGCTGGCTGGTGGCGACCCAGGCGAACATTGTCTGGTTCGCGGTCGCACAACTCATACCTCCGTTGGTGCAGTTGGCGATTCAGGGTACGGCCGCGGCGCGCCACGTCTCGCTGCGCCCGGTGTTCTCCTCGCGGGAGTCTCTGGATCTGTTGCGCGAAAGTCTCCCGCTGATGGGGGTCGCACTGGTCGGCATCCTGTACTGGCGTGCCGACGGGGTGATCCTGTCCCTGCTCAACGACCACGCCGAGGTCGGTGTGTACGGGCTGGCGTACACGATCGCCTTCAACACCGAAGCGTTGTCGATCTTCTTCCAGAAGTCCACTCTGTCGACCGCCACCGGCCTGTATTCCCGCGACCTGGTCGCATACAACGCGTTCCTGCGTCGCAGTGTCGAATTGATGAGTTTCCTCGCGTTCCCGGTCGCCGTCGTCGGCACCCTGCTGGCCGGTCCGCTGATCGAGTTGTTCGGCGATGCAGACTTCGTGACCCGGGGGGCACCGACCCTCGCATTACTGCTCATCGCCGCCTCGTTGCGGTTCGTCACCGGAACCCTCGGGCAGGGGCTGTTCGCCTGCCACGAACAACGGTTCTTCTTCCGGCTGTCCGTCGCTGCACTCACCGCCAACGTCGCCTTCAATCTGTGTCTGGACGGCCGATTCGGCGCCGTGGGTGCCGGAATCTCGCTGGTGTGCACGGAGCTGATCGGTTTGACGTTCGCGAGTTGGCGGCTGGGCAGCCACTGCGGCTACCGCACGCCGGTGATCTTCCTGCTCCGCCTGCTGGTCCCGACGTCGATCAGCGCCCTTGCGGCACTGCTGCTTTCGGGCGAAAACGTGGTGTTCGCGCTGGCCGCCGCCGCGGCGACCTATCTGGCCGTCAACGCGGTGGCCGGTCCCGTCAACTGGTCCGCACTGAGCTCGCTATTCCGGAAAAAGGTGACCGCATGACAACCGAACGGCCCCTCTCGGCGCTGATCGTGACCTACAAGAGTCACGGCCTGTTGGAACAGTGCCTGGCCAGCGTCGCCGAACACCTGCCGGACCTGCCGGTCTACGTCTACGAGAACAGCGGCGAGGAGTACCCCGGCCGCGAGGAGCTGGCCGCGCGCCATCCCGACGTGCACTGGGTGCTCGGTCCGGTGAATCTGGGCTTCGGCGCCGCCTTCAATGCGCTCGCCACGCACACACCCGATAACACGGACTTTCTGCTGCTCAACGCCGATACCCGGTTGACCGGGCCGCTGACCCGCACCCGGGCGTTGATCCGCGAACCCGGCGTCGCGGCCGTGTCACCGCTGATTCGCGACCCCGGCGCACCCGGCCCGCTGCTGTGGGACATCGCCACCAAACACCGGACGCTGGTCCGGTCCGTGGTCGCCGCCGCGGGCTATTCCGACCGGCTGCGGGGCACCCGGTTCTCCCATCTCTACCGTGAACAGCCCGCCGAATCCGAAAGCATCGACGGCTACATGGCCGGCATCTGCCTGGCGATGAATCGCGACGCCTGGAACCAGATCGGTGGCTTCGACGAGGAATTCTTCCTCTACGGCGAAGAGACCGACTGGCAGGAGCGCGCCAGCGCCGCGGGCTGGCGGATCCTGCTGGCCGACGAATTGAACGCCGATCACGGCAACCCGGCAGCCGGCACGGCCGAACGCGAATCCGTCTTCACCCACGGTGCGGAGGTCTCCACCGTGGAGCGCTTCCGCAATCGAGATTTGTTGCGCTCCAACATCGCTCTACTGCTCGAACGTCAGGACAGTGTTCACCACGCCGACGCCTTCCTGGCCGCCACCTCGGTGCTGGACCGGGTGCAGCGGTCCAAACGGGGTGCACGCAAACGCGCCATTTCGGCGGCCACGTCCGCCAACACGTCGCGCAAGCCGTCGATCGTCATCACCACCAACCGGCTGGTGTACGGTGGCGCCGAGCGTCAAAAGGCACTGCTGGCTAAGGAACTGGATCGCCGCGGGTACCCGGTCACCGTCGTCTGCATGCAACGCTTCGGACCGTTGCTCAAGGAGATCCCGCACAGCGTTCGCGTGGTGCGCCAGCCCTGGTGGGCGCCGATGGTCGATCTTGCTGACGGCCCGGCAGTGCTGATCAGCGGCGACACCAACACCGAGACGGGCTTCGCGACGTTATGGCGGGCCGCATCGCGTAGCAGGCGCTGGCTGGTGGCCCCACACGTGCCCCCGGAGTCCCACCGGCCGGTCTACTCACGGCCGTTGACGGCGGCGATGAATCGCGCCGACGGGTTTATCGTTCTCGCGCAACGCCATTGGGAAATGCTCACCGCACACCACCAGGTCAGCGGGCCGTACTTCGTGGCGCCCAACGGCGTCGCCGTCTCCGGCGAGCCGGCCGAGCGGGTCCGTGCCGCCGGCGAGTCACCGCACCTGGTGATGCTGTCGCGGATCGTCGAGCACAAGAACCCCCACCTGCTGATCGAGGCACTCAGCGGCTTGACCGGCCTGCCCTGGCGGCTGTCGATCTACGGCGACGGCCCGGACCGGGAGGCCCTCGAAGCCCGAACGCCGGAGTCCGTGCGCGACCGCGTCCGCTGGCGCGGATGGTCGCCCGGACCCGGCCCGGCGCTTGCCGACGCCGACCTGCTCTGTGTGCCGAGCCGCTCCGAGGCCTTTCCGATGGCCATCCTGGAAGCGATGGCACGCGGGGTCCCGGTGGCGGCGTCCGGCGTCTGCGCGGTCCCGGAGATGCTGGACTTCGGCAAGGCCGGCTTCGTCGTGGAACCGGTGTCGGTGTCGGCGTGGCGGGACCAGCTGGCCGAAATCCTCACCGGCACCGAGGCATTGCCCGAGGTTGGGTGGCGCGGCTTCGAGCGTGTGCAGACGCAGTACACCATGGAGGCGATGACCGATGCCTACCTCGAGGCGATCGGTGCGGTGATGTGAGCCCACTACGCAGCTTCAAACCCGTGCATCATCAACAGACCCGACGAATCGAGACTTACATGAAGTGCCGACTGTGTGACTCCGACCGCATGCTCAGCGTGCTGGACCTGGGCGCGACTCCCCCGTGCGAGAAGATCCTCTCCCCCGAGGAACTCGACCTGCCCGAGCCCACCTACCCGCTGCATCTGCGGTTATGTGAGGACTGCCTGCTGCTGCAGATACCCGCACTGATCACACCCGAGGAAACGTTCACCGAATACGCCTACTACTCTTCGTATTCCGACAGCTGGGTCCAACACGCGCGAACGTTCGTCGATCAGGCCGCCCAACGCCTGGGGCTCGGACCGGATTCATTCATGGTCGAAGTCGCCAGCAACGACGGATATCTGCTGCAGCACGCGGTAGCCCGGGGCATACCCTGTCTGGGCATCGAGCCCTCGCTGAACGTCGGCGCCGCGGCCACCAAGCGTGGTGTGCCGACCGTGTCGGAGTTTCTGAACCGGCAACTGGCCCGCCGGGTGCGCGCCGAGCGTGGCCCGGCAGACCTGGTGGTGGCCAACAACGTGTACGCGCACATTCCCGACCTGAGAGGCTTCACCCAGTCACTGCGCGGCCTGCTGGCCGATGACGGGTGGCTCAGCATCGAGGTGCACCATGCGCTGAACCTGGTGTGCCTCGGCCAGTTCGACACCATCTATCACGAACATTTCCAGTACTACACCGTGTTCTCCGCGCAGAACGCGTTGGCCAGCGCAGGCCTGGCGGTCGTCGACGTCGAACTGCTACCGACGCACGGCGGATCGATCCGGGTGTGGGCCCGCCCCATCGAGGTCGCCGGCCCACCCACCGAGCGGGTCAACAAGATCCTGCGCATCGAAGAGGCGGCGGGACTGCACCGTGCGGACGGCTACCTGCAACTGCGGCACCGTACCGAGCAGATTCGCCACGACCTGCTGCGGTTCCTGCTGCAGTGCCGCGCTGAGGGTAGACGCGTCGTCGGCTACGGTGCACCGGGCAAGGGGAACACGTTGCTCAATTACTGCGGTATCCGCAGCGATCTGCTCGAGTACACCGTCGACCGAAATCCGTATAAACACGGTCACTTCACCCCGGGAACCCGGATTCCTATTCACGATCCGGAGATGATCGCCAAGGACCGTCCCGACGTCGTGCTGGTGCTGCCCTGGAACCTGGAAAACGAACTCACCGAACAACTCAGCTACGTCACCGAGTGGGGCGGCCAGATCGTCTACCCACTCCCGAACCTGCACCTGGCGACGAACGTGAAATCGCGCGGTGCCGCAGTCGGGTGAGCCACTGCCGAGGGTGCGGTGACGCTGAGCTGAGCCGGGTTCTCGATCTCGGACATGCACCGGCGGCCGAGCAATTCCCCTTGCTCTCCGATCCTGTCAGTCCGCAGGAGGCCCAGCGGCCGCTGGCCATGGACCTGTGCCGCTGCTGCGGGCTTGCTCAACTCGCCGGCGAAGACGCTCCCGACGTGGCCGAGGAGCAGCAGAGCATCGAGCCGCAGGCCATGCGGGACCAGGCCGCCGCCGCCGTGCACCAGCTCGCCGCCTCCGGTTGGCTGCGCGGGAAGTTCGTCCGCGAGTTCGGCAGCCCACATGGGGGAACGTGGTTGCCGTTGCTCGCCGAACGCGGCTATCGCGAATCCGAGATCGCCGACGTGGTACTCGACAGCTTCGGTCTCATGCACGATGCCGATCAGCGGTCTGCCGTCGAGCTGCGAGCAAACGTCACTGCGCCCGAGGGTGTTCTGTTGATCCAGTTTCCCTCGCTGATGGCGATGGTAAGCCAGGGTCAGTGGAATCTTCTGCGCCACAGCCACTTCGGCTACCACTCGCTGACCGCGATGACCAATCTGCTGGGCGCGGTGGGGATGAGCATCGCCACTGTCTGGGAATTCGATCTGCTCGGTGGTACGTTGCTGGCCGCCGCCGTGCACGGTCGCGTCGAGCGAGACGAACGCGCAGAAGACATCTTGAAGCGCGAGCTGGACTTCGGCGTGACGAAGCCGTACGTGTTGCGCAGAATGCAGCGTGCGGTCGACGATCACGTCGCACGGCTGTGCAATTGGCTGCAGGTGCAGGCGGACCGGCGCCTCTCGGTGTACGCCTACTCCGCCGGTTCCCGCGTGCCCGCGCTGTTCAGCGCGGCGCAGATAGACCGGCGGCTCATCAGGGGCATCGCCGATGCCTCGCCCGACAAGCACGGCCGCCGGATCCCCGGCACCGACATCGAGATCATCTCGCCCGAACAGCTCATCGCCGCTGATCCCGATCGGGTCCTGCTGACGCTGCCCTACATCTACGACGAAGTTCACCGCGCGTATCCGCAACTGGCGGGGCGCTGGTGGGTGGACCACGGCAGCTCGATCGAGCCGGGGCGGTCATGAAAAGCCCACGGATTCTCTGGCTTTCCCCGTGGATGCGCCCGCTGGCACGCGTTCAGGCGGAGACGCTTCGCGGCGAAGGTGCCGAGGTGCTGCTGGTGACCTCGGATCAGCACCCGGAATCGGGGCCTGCCCGCGACTACGAACTGGTGCTTGACCCGCGGTTTCGTACCGCAGCCACATGGCGGCCGAGTTTGGCTGCGTGGCAGCGCATCCGCGAATACCGCCCGGACGTGGTGGTCGCCGAGCTGGTCCGCGATCCACGGTGGATCGCGCTGGCCGGGCGAGTTCCGCGGATCCAGCTGGTGCACGACGACCGTCCGCATGACCCGGCCGAGCGTCGGCCCCGCTACGAACGTCAGGTTTTCGACCACTGGGGCGCGAGGTCGGCGGCCACCGTCACCTACAGCCACTATGTCGCGGCGCGGGTCACCACCCGGCGCGACGTGAACGGCACACCGGTACACGTGCTACCGCTCACCAGCGACCTTGATCCGGCCGTGGTTCCCGCACCCGCCGATGCGCGGCGCCGCCGTGATTTCGTGATGATCGGCCGGCTGAATCCTTACAAGAACGCCGATGTGGTGCTGCGGGCCTGGCAACAGCATGTAGACGGAAACGGCTGGCGCGGTGACACGTTGGTGCTCCTGGGCGACGGGTCTATCGATGCCGGGGCGCTGCCGCGCCACACCGAATGGCGGCCGGGACACTATCGGTACTCCGACGTGCTCAGCATCATCGCCGAAGCGAAGGGTTCGGTGGCTCATTATCGGCGCGCCTCGCAGAGCGGAGTGCAGGTGCTGTCGATGCAACTGGGCGTGATGCCGATAGTGTCCGACCGCGGTGGCCTGCCGGAATATCAGCCGCCGCAGTGCCCTCCGGTCGGTGTGGACGACGTCGCCGGTCTGGCGGCCACGTTCGACGCACTGGCCGATCCGGCCACGGCTGCCCGGCATGGCGCCGATGCGGCGCGTCACTACACGCAGCGATTCGCCGTCGGCCACACCGCGCGCCGGCTGCTGGAGGTGGTCAGCAGTCTCCGCTCATCAACGTCATCGTCGTCTTCGGGATTGGCTTGTGCGGCAGGCTGATTGATCGGCCGGTAGCGCAGCGCCGGCATTGCGCCGCCGGCACTCGGCTTGCCTCAGCGCTTCAGCGCAGGAATCCTGCCACCAGCTCCGGTGACCGGACGGCGCAGAAGTCGTGTACGTATCCCTGCGGCATGGCGAAGGGATGGAACTCGCGGGAGTCGGCCCCGGAAAGGAAGGCCAACTGGTCGCGCCGCACATCGAAGCCGGCGATAGGCCGTAACGCCGACTCGGTGACATAGAACAGGTGGTATCCCAAGTCCTGTAGCTGCCGGAACACATCGCTGATCGGAACCGACAGATGGCGCTGCTCGATTTCGATCAAAATCGCCGGGCGGCAACGCCGCAACATGTCCGCGCCGCCGCGCAGTACCGACATCTCGTGCCCCTCGACGTCGATCTTCACGAAGTCGACGTCGACGCCGGGGCCCAGCACGTCGTCGAGTCGCACCAGCGGCACCTCGATCTGCTGCACGTCCACACCTTGCCCGTCGAAACCGTGCGCCAAACTCCCCTGCGCGGTTACCTGTCTGCGGTGGTGCTCGGGCACCAGTAGTTGCGCGGTGCCGGGCTCGTCGGACACCGCGACCTGGCCGAAGTGCACGTTGGGCTGCGCCCGCTCGAGCTTGCGCAGCATCGGAGCATTGTCGGGATGTGGTTCAAAGCTGAAGACCTGTCCCGATTTTCCGACACGGCGGGCCAGGTGGTAGGTGAACAGGCCCCAGCTCGCCCCTATGTCGACGACGGTTGCTCCGTTGGTCACGAAGTGATCCGCCACCGCCATGGCGAGATCCTGCTTGAGCCGGCGGCGCCACAGCGCCTCGGTCGCGGTCGTCATCGCGGTGCGGCCCAACAGCCGCCCGACATTGCGCACCGACACATACCTGGCCACCCAGTTGGCCGCTTCGCTGTGCAGCAGAGCACCTTTCATCGTCGAACCGCCTTCCTGTCGCGCGAGACCGGTCCACAGCCGCGTCAACCGCTCATACCAGCGGTCCAGTCCGAAGTCGCGGGCGCGATGACGCGCGGCCGCACCCAGACCGGCTCGCAAGGTGTCATCTTTGAGCAGCTCGTTCAGGGCGTCAGTGATCTGCTCTGGACGCCCGGGCGCCACCACCAGCCCGGTCACCCGGTCGGTGACCGCCTCACCGATGCTGCCCACCAAGGTCGTGACCGGTGCCAGGCCGTGGGCCATCGCTTCCAGCAACGCCATCGGCAGGCCCTCGTCGTGGCTGGGCAGCACGAAAACGTGTGCATTGCTGAGCAACTGGTCACGGGCGGCCGGATCCAGCCAGCCCACGACGTCAATGGTGCCTCCCAGGCCGGCCGCGGCGACAGCCGACCGGACCTGGTCCACCTCCCCGTCACCGGCCAAGGTCACCCGCAACCGGGCGCGCGCGTCGTCGTCCAGCGCCCCGACGGCGGTAATCACGTCATAACTGCCCTTGCGCGCTCCCATCCGGCCGAGCGAAACGGCATGAACGCGTGGGACATCGGACTGTCGCACCACGGCATCGGGAATCGCGACCGCGTTGTGCAGCACGCGAATCCTCCCGGCGGGTATCCGCAACCGGCTCGTGTACTCCCGGACGTGACGGGTGCCCAGCACCAGCCATTGATCGGCGACAAGCAGACGCCGCACCACCACCTGCGCGCCGCGCGGCAATCCGTCGAACCAGCCCGCGAAGTCGTAACTGTGGGCGTGCACCACGATCGGCACCCCCGCCCACCGGGCGGCCGCCATCGGCAGCGCCTTGCGCACCACGCTGCCACCGTGGGCCAAGTGCACATGCAGCACGTCGGCGCGGCGGCGCACCACCAACCAGGCGGCGCGCAGCATTCCCGAACCGCCGATCCAGAGCCGAAACCACAGCGGCCCTTCGATATACGTCGGCACGGTGATGATGTGGGCATCGGGGTGCGCGGCCATCAGCGTAATCACCGTCGCCATCCCGCCGCGGCTGGCCGCCTGGGCAGGCGCCGGCCCCACCACCAATACTCGCGTCATCGCGCCACCTCGGCAGGTTCCATGAGCTCGTCTGGAACCTCATCGATATCGACGCTTTCATCGCCGCGACGTCCCTGCATGGCGAAGGCCATCGCCCCGCCCAGCGTGATGCCGAGCGTCATCGCGTTGGTCGGTTCCTCCGGCAGCGGGTCGATGACGCACATCACCATCAGGCCGGTGCTGACCGCCGCGCTGATCTTGGCCGGCACCGAAGCGCTGCGTAACGCCCGTACCAGCGGCGTCAACGCGAACACCGCAAATCCGGCCATGCCGACCGCACCGGCTTTGGCCAGCCACCAGAGATAGAAGTTGTGCGCGTAGGTCGTTCCCAGCGACTGGGTGAATTCGTTGGGGTCGTCACCACCGAACGGCAACTGATAGGCGTAACCCAGGCCGTGGCCGAACAGCGGCGCCTGCGCGATCGCTTCGTTGAGGTGCCGGTCTTCTTCGAATCTGGCCAGCGTCGACGGATCTTGGGTGAGCGCCGCGCCCGACGATCTGCCGAGCACCCGGTGGCTGAATCCGGTGATCTGGTTGGCCAGCCACACACCGGCGGACGAGTCGCCGAGCAGGAACAGCGCGCCGGGGATCGTCACCGCCAGGATCCCCGCCGCCGTGATCGCCAGCCGCGCCGCCCGGCGCACCGACGACCAGCCCATGCTGGCGAAGAACGCGACGATCGCGGCGACTCCGACGGAGATGAGGGTGTTGCGGGTGAACGCCAGTACCGCGATCACCAGCGCCGGCGGACCCAGCAGGAGGTAGGTGGCGGGCTTCACCCGGCCCAGAATCTGCGCGGCGACCAGAGCGGTCAGCACGGCGATGGCCGGTATCAGGGCCGAGGTGATGATGCGGTTTGCGTTGTCACCGGTGTCCATCTGCAGGCTTTCGGTCCGGCCGGCCAGCCGGATTCCGCCGGAGGAACCGAGCACGGCCATCCCGGCCGAGAACCACAGCGTGAACGCCGTCGCGTGCAGCGACAACATGACGTAGTCGCCGTACACCACCACCAGCGCCAGCACGAACCCGGCGAGCATCTCCAGCAGGAACGTTGTTTCGCGCACCACGATCGTCGTACTGTGCCCCATCGAAAACCCAACCGCGGCAGAGTAGATCACCAATAGCCCGAACATTGCCGGAAGCAGGTAATCGGACATTCGCAGCCGTACCGCGGGCAGGACGAAGCAGATGGCCAGCACCAGCACGACGTGTGAGGCATAGATCGACACCGGCCCGATTACTTTGCCCACATGCAGTCCCTGCGGCAGGGCCGCGCAGCCCAGAAACAGCGCCATCCCGATCATCAGTTCGGGTTTGGCCCAGTAGACGATCAAGAAGAACGTCAGACCGACCAGCAGGATGCCCTGCGTGGTGTTACGCACCGACAGCGCCCCGTAGACAAGACACCCGAATATGAAGAGCGCCAACATGACTGCGGCCATCGCCAGGCGATGGCGACTCCGCAGATACCGAATCACGCCGGGCCACTGACCTTCGAGCGATACGTCTTGGTCGCAGCCCTGGTGTGCCGCGCGATCCGGGCATCGGTGAGCACGGTCCCCACCACGTTGGCGCCGGCCGCCCGCAATGCGGCCAGCGCGTCGGCCAGTTCGTCCTCGGTCGTGCGTCCGGCGCGCAGCACCAGGACCGTGGCGTCCACGGCGCCGCCGAGCAGGCCGGAGTCGGCGGTCGCCAGCACCGGCGGACCGTCGACGACCGTTCGCTCGAAAGTCTTTGCCACGTCGTCCAATACCTTGTCCAGCACCTCGGGCAGGTAAGCGCTGGTCGGCAGAGTCTCCCGGCGGACCGACCGGGCCGCCAGGACGAACAGCTTGGGAATCGAGGTCGGCTTGGTGGCTTCGGTCGCGATTCCAGGGTTGGACAGCGCGTTGGACAAGCCCTCTCCCGACTCGACTTTCAGCAGCCCGGCAATCACCGGCCGGCGGGTGTCGCCCTCGATCAACAACACATCCTCGCCGAGTTCGGCGAACGCCCGGGAGAGGTTGATCGCCGTCGTCGTGGTCCCTTCACCACCGAAGGGCGCCGTCAACAACACCCGGTTGGCCCGAGGACCCATCGCCCGCAGCAGCCGGGCCCGCAGGCCTCGCACGGCGTCGTCGAACGAGATGTCGGTGCCGAAGCGTGGCGCGCTGCCCCGGTGCCCGGGCAACTCGGCCAGCGTCGGCAGTCCGGAGAGGGTTTCCAGCTTCGCCCGGTCGCGCACCGTGCGGTCCGCGGCCTCCCGGGTGAGCACGACGCCGGTGCCCAGCAGCAGACCGGCGACCAGACCCATCGCCATGTTGCGCACCGGCACCGGCTTGACCGGCTTGTCGGGCACACCGGGCTGCTCGACGACCGTCGCCCGGGCCACGGGCGACTGGGTGCCTGATCCACCGGTCTGTGCCGGATCCGTCGGCGTCACCGTCGCCACCGGGGTCTCGCTCGGCAAGGTCGTCGGCGGCTGCTCGCCGGCCGCGACCGGCGCGGCCGACGTGGGCACGGGAGTGGTGGTCGCGCTCGTCGGCGGAGCCTTCGGGCTACCGCCGAGCGTGCCGACCATGATGGTGAATTCGTCGGCGACCGCTTTCGCCAGTGTCGCCGCCCGCTGCGGATCGGTGTCGGTCACCGTGATCGTGAACAGCGTCGTCTTCGGGGTGAATGCCACCTTGGTCTGGTTGGCCAACTGGTCGGCGCCGACCGGCAGGTGGAACTGGGTGACGGCCCGCTCTGCGACGGCGTGACCACCGGCTATCGCGGCGTATGAGGACAACCGCTCCTGGGCCGCCTGGGTGCCCTGGTAGACCTGCATCAGGTCGGTTTCGCCGGAGAACGAAATCAGCACGGTCGCCGACGACTCGTAGCTTTTCGTCTGGAACGCCGTGATCGCCGCCGCGCCGGCCAGGCAGGCCAGTACCGCGCCCACGAAAAGCTTCCAGTGCAGCAGGAGGGTCCGTACGAATGTGCGGAAGTCCATCAAAAGCCTCTCTGGGGGCTCTCTCGGCGCTTTCCAGGCGTCCTCTGGCCGTGCAGCCCGCTAGTCAGCGGAGAACAGCGCGTTTCCCCCCGCACGCTAAGCTACCTACCTTTAGTACGGTAAACAAGCTGACAGCAGTCGGCTGGTATGCCCTGGCCCGCGCCGTCACGTCTTTGGGGTGTTTGCCAGCACATCGCGCGGCACGTCGAGGGTGGCAACCGGATAGAACCCCGAGTCATCGCGGCCGTCGCGCGCCAGCTGCATGGGCGGGTAATTCACCGCATGCGAGCCGTTCGGCTTGTGCTGTTGCCATTCGACCGCGGCGCGCAGCGTGTAGTGCCCCGGCGTCAGACCCTTGAGGTCGATGTGGACGGACTCGGTGCCAGATGCCGGCGGCGGTCGGTCGATGCTGCGGTCCCCGGACGAGTCGGGGACCAGACCCCGCAGATCCACGGTGGCCGGCAACGTCCGGACCGTCTGCCCGGCGAAGTCCACCAGCCGGTAGCCCGGCACCCACTTCTCGGTGGCCGCCGCGGATCCGTAATTGGTCCAGGTGACCGAGATGGACGCGACCTGATCCTGCAGCGATTGCGATCCCTGCCTTGCTTCCACCGAGTAGCGGTAGCCGGCGACGGCGTTGGCCTGTGACCACAGCACGTACAACTTGGGATCCATCGGCGACGTGGCGTCCTGGTCCGGGAAGTTGACGCTCGATGTCATCGAGACGTGGTAGCGGATCACGTCGTGAAGGCCCTTGTCGTAGTAGGACTGCGGCGTGGTGCCATTGGGCAGCTGGCACCACTCGGTGATCACCGGCGCTTTACCGAGGCGCTCCTTGAGCGCACCGACCAGCGGGTCGGAGGTCTGGACGTAGTGGCCGGACTCCGCCCAGACCGGCAGCGGCGCGTAGACGCCCAGACAGTCCGAACGAACGCCGACCGGCGCGACCAGTTTCCTGGTGACGTCGTCGGCCAGCAGCTGGCGCATGATCTCGGGGTTGTTGGGCGTGGCCACCAGTTGCGTGTGCGGGAAGGCGTTGACGTTGGCCGCGACCAATTGCTGGATGGACGCCTTGGTGATGTTCTGGTCGCGGAACTGGCTGTAGTAGCCCAGCGCCGCCTCGCTATCGTCGGGCCCGGGACCTGGTGCGTTCAGCGAGTCACGCAGATAGGCGACGTGGTTTTCGCTGAAGTCGCCGTAGCCGGAGAACTCGAAGACGCTGAGCCGCTCGTCGTGGTCATAGCGTCGCCCCAGCGCGGCCAGTAGCTGCCCGAAGTCAGCGAGATACGTGGGGTCGTTGAAGTTGGGCACCACCTGCACGGGCGCATTGCCCGCGGCGGGATAGCTGGTGGCGGTGCCGGGCTTGGCCCGTTCCCAGTCGGGGATCTCGATGTTGGTGTTGTTCGGATAGGTCGCGTTGCAGCACGAGTTGTACGACTGCACCCGCAGCGTCAGCCGCATCCGGCGCTCGGCGAGTTTGTTCAGCGCATCGTCGATGACGCTGAAGTCGAATTTGCGCTCGTCGGGCGCGTCGGGGGGAAGGGTGGCCGGGTCGGTCGGCTGCAATTGCCGCCAGGTAACCCGCAGGCTGGCGTCGTACGACGCGGGCCAGGCCGGGTAGCGCTGCTGAGCGGGCTCGCCCTGGGGAAAGAGCGGCTCCAGCAGGTCCTCGTACTGACCGCGCAGTGGGTTGGAGATCTCCTGTGCGGCCGGCGGGATGGCCGGACTGACCATCGCGGCCAGGGGGCCGGGGTCGTTGTGCTGGCGGCTGCACGCGCCGATCAACAGGGCAGCGCCCGCGACGAGCACAGTTACGCAGGCAACAGCGATTAAAGTTACTTTCCTAATGGTTCGAACCAATCTCTGCGTGAGCTAGATTGCGCCGAGCGTCAGCGCCTCACGGTCGGCGAGGAACGGCATCGGCATCCAGCGAGCGGCCAGCAACGCCTCCATGGCGTTGCCCGGAACGGGGCGGGACAACAAAAATCCCTGCGCCCGGTGACAACCATGTTGCATCAATGTGAGTGCGGCGGCCGGAGTCTCGACGCCCTCGGCGACCAATTGCAGGCCGAACGCCTCGGCCAGACCGATGATCGCGCGCACAATCGCCAGGTCACCGGCGTTGGTGCCCAGGTCGCGAACGAACCCGGTGTCGATTTTGAGCATGTCGACCGGAAGGGACTTCAGGTGCGACAACACCGCGTATCCGGTGCCGAAGTCGTCGATGGCGATCTGCACCCCGACCTCTTTGAGCTCCGACAGCGTCTTGCGGGTTGCTTCGATGTCGTGCACGACCGCCCGCTCGGTGATCTCGAGGCAGACCGAGCCGCCGTCGATCCCGAACTCCTCGATGGTGTCGGCGACGCTGCGGACGAACCCGCGGGTGATCAACTGCACGGGTGAGACGTTGATGCGCAGGATCGCGCTCTGCCCGACGCCGTTGGACCGCCACCGACTGAACTCGGCGCAGGCGCTGCGCATCACCCACCGGCCCAGTTCACCGGCCAGGTTGGTCGATTCGGCGACGCCGATGAACGAATCCGGCAACAGCAGACCCCAGATCGGGTGGCGCCATCGCACCAGCGCCTCGGCGGCCACGATGGCGCCCGTCCATAGATCGACCTCGGGCAGGTAGTGCAGCAGCAGTGCCTCGCTGTCGATGTCGCCCTGCAAGTGCAATTCAATGTCGTTGCGAAACGCGCTCTTGAGGGACATGTCGTCGGTGGACAGGGCCACCTGGTTGCCGCCGGCACGCTTGGCCGTCAGAACCGCTTCGTCGGCGCGGCGCAGCAGGTCAGTGCTGTTGTCGCGGCCGGGCATGCCCACGGCGAGCCCGATGCTGACCGTACGGGTGATCTGGTGACCCCCGATGGCCAGGCGTTCGCGCAGCATCGTGCCCAGCCGCCGAGCGAAGGCTTCGGCGGCCGCGCTCGACATCGTCTGATCCGGAATGACGACGAACTCGTCACCGCCCAGGCGGGCGATCATGCTCTGGCTGCCGGCGCACACCCGCAGGCGTTGCGCGAAGACACGGATGAACCAGTCGCCGGCGGTATGGCCGAGGTAGTCGTTGATGGACTTGAGCCGGTCGAGGTCCATGTAGAGCACCGCAACGGGCCCGGGGTTGCCGGCCGCCAGCCGGTCCGACAGGTGCGCGACCAGCGCCCGGCGGTTGTAGAGGCCGGTCAGATCGTCATGCTCGGCCAGGTAGCGGAGCTTCTCCTCCGCGGCGATCCGCGCCTGCAGCTGCGCAAACAGCGCCGCGACCGCCTCGAGGGTGTTGATCTCCTCCTGCTTCCACCTGCGTGCGCCGAACTTGACGAAGCCGAGCACCCCGGTGGTCATCTCGCCCGACACCAGCGGCGCGGCCGCCACGGACGGCGACGCTGTCTGCTTGGCGCCTCCCACCCAGCGCAATGAGCGGTTGCTCTGGTCGGGCCGGATCACGACGGGCTTGCGACCGTGCTCACACTGCGCAAGCACCGGGTCGGCGCTGGTGAAGTGCACGACGGCCTGCGGATCCGGGTCGGGGACGTTTGGCCGCGGCGGCCATTCGGCGACCAGCACCGATGCGCGGATGTCGTGGTCGTGGTGCCGGAGAAAACTTGCGTCCACATCGAATTGCTCGACGAGCTGAGCCAGGACCCGTTCGCTCACCTTCGTGGCAGTGGACGCGGTCGCCTCCATCAGCTGGGTGGCTACGGAGGTGACGACGAGGTCCAAGCTGCGTGGCAACGGGTCCTCCGATGTTGTGCACATGTCAAACGCCTGCGTCAATTATGGGTGACCAACCCAGTCGGCGGACAGTATTCGCGCCGCCGTTTTCGAATGCCCGCCGATGCGCATCGAGTGGACGAACAGCTCGCCCGATTCCTGGGACGTACCCCGGAGCGGCGCAGATCACGGATGGATTCTGGTTCTCAGAGATTAGCATGCGGTCCGCTGTCAAACCGGCCGGAAACCTGCTGACCTGCACGCTCGACCCGGGGTGTGCGTCCGAGCCGGCCGCGCTCGGCGGTCGGTTAAGGTCGGCTGATGTCAGTCGCACGTTCGGCCAAACGCTGGCTCGCGCCGGCGGCCAGGACCGTCGCGCCGCACATGTTTTGGAAGCGGAAATTCAGGATCCTGCAACGTCTCGGAGAAACCCGACCGGATGTGGCGCTGGTGGCCTCCCTGTGTGATCCCGACCGGATCTCACTGGACATCGGCGCCGATGTGGGCGAATTCGCCATCGCCATGCTGCGCTCGTCGCGGTCGGTGATCGCGTTCGAGCCCCGTCCCGCGCAGGCCCGCGATCTGGCGTTGATGTTCACCGCCGTCGGGGCGCCGGTGCGCATCGAGGCGGTGGCGCTGTCCGATCAGCCCGGCCTCAGCGCGATGCGGGTGGTGCAATCCGACCCCGGGCGCAGCACGATCGACCAGGAGAACGTGCTGGACACCGCGGTCGGCGGGCCCGTTTCAACCATCGACGTGCCGGTGAAGCGCCTCGACGACCTGCGGCTGGACAACGTCGGCATGGTCAAAATCGACGTCGAGGGCCATGAGCTGGCCGTCCTTCGCGGGGCCGCGGAGACGCTGCGGCGCAACCGGCCGAGGATCGTGGTGGAGGCCGAGGAACGGCACCATCCCGACGCCGTGGCCGACATCACCGCGTTGTTGAGTGGGCTGGGTTTCCGCGGCTACTTCATGCTGCACGGCCAGCGCCGCCCGATCGAGGAGTTCGACGCCGCGGCTCACCAGAATCGGGCCAACATCGGCGGAGCCGACGACGACTGGGCGCCCCGCGGCGTGTACATCAACAACTTCGTGTTCGAGCCCGAAGGTTGACGCTCGGCAGCGGGCAGGCCGCGACTGATCAGAGCCTGCTGTTGATGGGTCTCACTTGGGCATTCGAGTCGTTCACGAGTCTCGTACGGGAGCTCTGAACGGTCCCGTGACCAATGAAGCCAGGCCAAGTCGGGTGCCTAGAGCGGCTGGAAAGTTATCGAGTCCACATCCCAGTCTGGTCGGCAAGCGCCACTCGCAGCGACTGAACAAAGACGCCCGGGGCCTCACACCGGTGCCGGCAGCACGGCTGAAGGACGGTCATTCCTGCTGCTGCGGGGCCTCAATTGGCACACTAACCCGTTGCGGAATGTCGGGCTCTTCACCGTCCCGACCGAAAACAAAACCGTTGCGACGGGCGCTTCGCTCGAAAACATGCTGCAGTGGCGACGCAATAAGGGTGGTGATGATGGCCATCAGAGCCAGGATCGTGTAGAGCCTCGTGGTGATGAGACCCGCGCCCATCCCGATGTTCAACAAAATCAACTCCATCAGGCCGCGAGCATTCGCCAGCGATCCCATCGCGCCCGCTTCACGCCAGCTCATGCCCTTCCAGCGCGCGGCCAGCCCGATGGCGACGAACTTGCCACCAAAAGACACCAGGAGGACGACACCAGCGACGAGAAGCGTTGCCGGGTGCAGGATCAAAGAGAGCTTGGTGTTGAGTCCGGAGAATATGAAGAATGCCGGGAGCAGCAGATAGCCGACGAGCGGCTCGAGGCAGCGGCAGATGGAGTCCAACAGCTGTCCTCGCGGCATCACCGCGCCCACCACGAAGGCCCCGAATATGGCATAAATGCCAATCACATCGGTAAACCAACTTGCCAGCAGAATCCAGCTCAAAGCTATGCACAAGGGCTTGATCGGAACTCCGGCGGCGGTTTCCCCACCATCGTCCGGCCAATCGGACGACATGAACTTCCTGAGCAGTCTTCGTCCTACGTACACCATGAACAGGAGGTACAGCAGCCCTCCCAGCACTGTGAGGACCGCGGCGCTCATGTCGCCTTTGGTTGTCGCAACAACAGTCGACAACAGTGCCCACGCGCAGGCATCGTCCACCGCGGCGCACGAGAGTGAGACCGTACCGACCCTGGTGTTCAGCAAACCGGACGCCTGGATAATCCAAGCGAGCATCGGGAAAGCGGTGATCGCAATTGCCGATGCCGAGAACAGCACCCCTTGCCAGCTCGTAACTTTTTGGGTGAAGTACCCGCCCATGCTGACCAACCACCAGCCGGCCAGGCCGCCTAGCAGCATCGACGCCCCCACACCGGCCACCGCGGTGGTTCCCGCTTGGCGCATGTGTGAATCCAATATGTCGAGCCTGAAGGAAGCGCCCACCAAGAACATGTACAAGATCAGACCGAGCTGACCGACCACATAGATAACGGTCAGGTTGGGATGCATGATCGTCTGGCCACCGACCGTGAGACTGACCGGGAATAGCCACTTCTGGACTTCCGGACATAGAGCACCGAGAACCGATGGCCCCGCCAGGAAGCCCGTGATCATGATGGCGACAACCTGGACCTGACCCAGACGGCGCAGCAGCGGCCAGAGCAGACGGTAGGTGATAACGATAACGGCCAGCTGCAGAAAGAAATGGCTAGCTATGTCTAGCAGAGGTGGCATAGGCCTTCACTTCACTGACACTTGCTACACGTTGGGATGTCAATTCCTGCGCACAGCCTGACGGTACGAATATTTCCATCATGGCCATCGCAGAATGGCATTCCAGAGCGCTGGGAAGGATCGAAACTGGCCGAACGCCGCGGAATGCCGTCTGTCAAGCCTACCCGCGAATACTAGCAATACTTCGCCACTCTTTGTCAACACATTCTGCGTTAATTCCGTGAGTCTTCATCCGCAAAATCGGGGTCGCAGGTGCGAGCGACCGGCTCGACCCGCCCAGGCGACCTCCAGCATCGGCCCTTTGATCGCGCCGAGACCTGACGGCAGTGTAATCGCTTCTGCTGCAATGATATTCGCACCCTTACGCGGCCAGGTCCAAGCTCTCGGACGTAGTCCTCCGGGACGATTGCGCAGGGGCTGCCGACGGCGACTCGACGGTTCTGCGCGCGCAGGACGATCCACCGAATGCCGCGTATTCGGATGGCCTACCTTCGTTTGGAGCTCCGCGCGGCGACGGGCCACGAACGATATTTCGACGAAACTCTGACTGCTCGTGGCGCCGCGAACGTCACCGGTCTTGTTCCGAGCCGGCATTAATGTTGACAATGGGCCGCAAAGAGGCGATATTGATCTCGCTCACAACTCTGTGTGATGAGGAGCGTCCCCATGATCGGCGCATTCAATCGATTCCATGGGCGCATGGCGCTGCTTCAAGCTTTGGCCGATCCCTGGGACGCGGGTGTGTCATGCCATCCCGCCGGCAGAGAACTCGACGTAGTGCAGCGGCCAGTGAGTAGCCCGCCGAAACGGACGTCATAACGAGTCCTGTCGGCGGACCAGTTAAGTGCAGCGGAAGTCTATCTATGTTCAAGTGCCGCCGGAGAGGATGACAAACGTTGAAAATCGCGGTGATCGGAGCCGGTCCCTCCGGGCTTACCACCATCAAACAGCTTCGGGACGAAGGCCATGACGTCGTATGTTTCGACAAGGGCGGTGACGTCGGCGGCATCTGGCATCGGCACGAGAATGACGATGCCGAGATGAAGGTGTACGACGAGATGAAGCTGACCATCTCCATGAAGCTGATGTGCTTTTCCGACCACATGGTGGAAGACCGCGTATTTGCTACTCGGCAGGAGTACCTGGATTATCTTCATTCCTACGCAGACCGTTATGAGCTGCGCCAGCACATCAAATTCGGCACGGAGGTCACGTCAGTGACCAGGACCGACGATGGATGGCTCGTGAGCAGTGTCGCCGACGGCCAACAGAATGAGGAGTTCTTCGGGGCCGTTGCACTCTGCAGTGGGCCGTTTCACAAGCCGAATATGAGGGTGACAGGCCTGGACAAGTTCACGGGCGAGGTCGCTCACTCGTCGCGATATCGCAACAACCGTCGCTATCGCGGTAAGCGCGTCCTGGTGATCGGTCTTGCAGAGTCGGGTGCCGACATCGTCCGGCAGATTTCCGACGTCGCCACCAGTTGCACCTTGTCAATACGCACGCGCCTGTTTCTGTTGCCACGACTTTTCAAGGGAAAATATTCGACGGATTCGTACACGATACGCGCTCACCACTATGAAATGTGGTTGCGAGCGACGGATTTTCCGTTTCCCTTGAAAGCATTTTTCGAGGACGAGACGATGGCTCGGTCCGACTTCCTGTCAGCCATGCACGACGAAGCGATCTTGTCTGGTGTCACAAAGGTCGCGGACCAGATTAGTCTCGATTCTCTGGCCGGTCACCTCCGTGAGCTAGGACCGGTCGGCGCGACTGCGGCGGCACTCGCAGAGGCAGTGAGCGCAGGCGATGACGGTATCGGTGTGCACACTGACGGGGAGCCCCTCAATTGCCTTGGACAACGCCTGTACCCTGCACAACTCGACCTGTTCGCCGAGGCGACACCCGAAGCTATCGACTACATCAATCAGTGGAACATTCGATCGCACAACGGGACGGGTTGCTACGCGCCCAGCCGCGTCCTCTGCAAGAATGTGACGTTCGTTCCAAACATACTGAATGGCAAAATTCAGGTGAACGACAGCGGGATCGCAGACATCGATGGCAACACGGTATATTTCAAGGACTACACTGCCGCCGAGTACGACACCATCGTGCTGTGCACGGGATTCGAGCAAGACTTCTCCTTGCTGAAAGATATCGAACTTCCGGGCAACAATGTCCGCAACCTCTACAAGCACTCTATTCATCCGCAATTCGATGGAACATTGGCTTTCATCGGCTTCGCGCGACCGTACAGCGGAGGTATTCCGATATGTGCGGAAATGCAGGCCCGCTACTTTGCGCTCATCTGCAGCGGAGCACGGAAGCTGCCGTCAGATATCGACGAGCAGATCAAAGTTGAAAAGGCCTGGGAGGAGAGGTTCACCAGGCTGAGCCCTCAGCATTCCCAAACTATTCCTTCCCAGATCTTTTTCCTCGACTCCATAGCCAGAGAGATCGGTTGTCTACCGACCTGCAAAGAGATGCTTGATGACCCAGAGTTACTCGTCAAGATGTGGTTTCACACGTTCAATCAGGCGTGTTACCGGTTGTGCGGGCCGCACAGCATGCGAGAAGAAGCCATTGCATCAATAAAGAGCGAGGAATTGCCAGGCCGGAGCATAGCCAGCATGTTCGCCTTCATCGCGTCATCATTACTGCCTCCACATGTTCATCCCAGAGATCAGCTGATGATTCAGTCCCCCGGAGGTGGAGTTGCCCCGTTCTGAGCGGTACCCGCGCAGGCATCCCCCTCTTTTGACCCGGCCATTGGGCAGTCAGGCTGCCTCACCCGGCTCCGAACGGGGGATCGACGTGACGGCGCGAACAAACGGGAGCTGCGAGCTGAAGGGTGGCCATGTGCGCTTCTCGTGTTTCTGATGTCGCGGCACTTCCCGGCCAGCGCAAACGAATTGCGGTTGTCGGCCTAGGCCCGGCAGGACTCGCGACCCTCAGAGAACTACAGGCTCACGGGCACTGCGTGTCAGGGTTCGAACAACAGCCCAGAATCGGGGGGGTGTTCGCGAGCCACTATGACTCGTTGCAGCTGACGAGCAACAGCCTCATCACCAGTTTCAGCTCGTTTCCCTCCGGCACCGAAGACGAGCCGAAGATGTGGACGCGGCGGGAATACCTGCAGTATCTCGATGATTTCGCAAATCATTTCGGCATCATGCGCCGGATATATCTGTCGTCGCGTGTGGTTTCGTTGCGCTGGGATGAGCATGGGCAGGTGTGGCGTGCGCGGGCAGTGCCGCACGGGGATGGCACGCCGACGCAAACGAGTTCGCCTTCGGCGTCTGCCGGGCCGTTGCCCGCCGATGGCGCTGAGTTCGTCTTTGATCACGTTGCCGTTTGCTCGGGCAACCACATGTTGCCCCGGATCCCGCATTGGCCGGGGATTGAGTCCTTTGGCGGACGTATTCTGCACTCATCACAGGTGCGTGGCGAAAATGACTTCGCCGGGCGGCGGGTGGTAGTGGTTGGGCTGGGCGAGAGCGGCTCAGATATTGCCCTGATCGCCGCCAGAGCAGCCGACGCCACAGCGATATCGACGCGCAGCGGGCCCGGCTATGTGGTCCAACGACTCTTCAACGGTAGGCCTACCGACCTCGATACAAACCGCTGCTATCACGGGATCCCGCGCTGGTTGTCGACCTTTCCCCAGTTTCGCCGAATCAAGCTGGCAATAGAAGATCGGTATGTTGGCGGCAACGACGACAAGAACATCCTGCGGCTCGCCGCTGAAATCAATCGGAAGCGCAACATGGCGCCATTCAACCGGTTCGGCACAAAGAACACATCGTTCATAGAAGCGATCTTGTATCACGGTGCGGAATACCGGCCCGACATTGCGAGGCTAGAGCCGAACTGCGTCGTGTTCACCGACGGTGCCCGGTTCGAATGCGACACAATTGTATGCTGCACTGGCTACGCTCCCGATCTGTCTTATCTCGACGTTGGTCCGAGAAGGAATTTCAATGGCCTACCCGGGCGCTGCCTGTATAAACACATGATCGATCCCGAGTTGGGGAGCAGGATTGCGTGGATTGGTTTCGTGCGTCCGGGATTCGGTAGTATTCCGCCATTAGCGGAATTACAAGCACGCTACTTTGCGCTACTCGCAACTGGCGAGCGGAAGCTGCCCGCGCCCGAACAGATGCAGCGCGATATCGAACATCATTCCCGCTTAGATTTGATGCAATACCCCGCCGACGCACAGCGAATCGCGGTGCTCACGGACTATTTGCGATTCATGGAGAGCATCGCTGCGGAGATCGGTTGTTCCCCGCCGTTATTACGCCTTTTCCTGACCGATCTCAGGTTGTGGGCGAAGGTATTGTTCGGGCCACTCTGCGGCGCCCAGTACCGACTCGAAGGCCCGGGCGCCGAGCCGAACATCGCACGTGAAGTGCTCATGCGGGCGCCCACGATGCCGCGCAGCATACTTGCCTACGAGTTCGCGTTTCTCCTGGGCGCGAAACTCCTGCACACGGTGACCCGGCATGACGCCTTCAAACCACTCGGTTTCTGACCGGAAATCGCTCGTGGGCGCCACTTGCCGCAGCGATTGCGACTCTCCGCACGATACGGCGGCGACCGCGCCGGCCTGCCGCTTCCTGGACGCACGCCGGCACTTACGACCAGCTGGTGTCGGTCGCCGTCGGACGCCTCGACCGGGGACCCTCCGATCGATAATCGCTCGCTTCGCAGCGAGTAGAGGCAGGTTCTGCGACCGGGGGTCTCGGTGAAAATGGAAGAGTCAGAAGCGGTTCTCCCCCCCGTTGTCGGCGAGCGGGGCGTCGCGGCCAGGCTCAGCAGCGATCCGGCGTCGCTGCTGAGTGAATGTGCCGCTCGCTATGGAGACGTGTTCACGGTGGTGCTCGACGAGCAGCATCGCATGACCTATGTCCTGGACCCCTTGATGTTTCAGTCTTTGTTGACAGCACCTCAAGTCAGTTTCTGTCCCGTCTCACGACAGTCCAAGCTGCGGTTCGGCCTCGAGCAGCTGGTCGCAACGGACGAGCAAGTCCTTGGCCTCAGTCACACACTGATAGGCGCGCTACGCGGCTCACGGCTTGCCAGAACGCTGACACGTTTCGACGACGCTCTCAGCGGTTCGCTGGCCAGCTACGTCGCGTCCCTTCACCAGGCGCCGCGCCGCACCGTGCAGGAACTCACGCAGCAAACGCTGATGCCCGCTGCAGTTCACGCGTTGTTCGGCGCAGGCATCTTCGACGACCGATTTGTGGCCGACTTTTCCGCCTATTCAGCCAGTGTCGCCACTCGCTTCGCCGGCTCTGACCCCGGTCTGAGGAAGAAGGGGGCCGCAGCCCGGTGCGCGCTCATGGAGCGTCTCAATACATGCCTCGAGCACATGGACACGCCAATCCTGGCTTACATCTCCGAGCACCTGTTCGCGGACCGGCCGGTGACGCATGATGATCGCCTCGCGACCTTGCTGATGTTGATGTGGGGTTCCATGGTCAACCTGGTACCGACGAGTGCGTGGATGTACGCCAGTGTGATTGCCGACGCAGCGTTGATCGAGGAACTCCGTCGTGCCGGGAACACCGACGACGCAAGATCTCTGCGCCGATCGATCGTCGCTGAGACCATGCGGGTGTACTCGCGTCCGAACATGTACCGCGCGGTGGTGAAGGATTTCAACCTCACACTCTCGGACGGCCGAACGATCCGGTTTGCTGCGGGCGACTGGGTCGCGCTGTTTCCGCGCGCCCTGCATCACGATCCAGAGGTATTCGAGGACGCGATGCGCTTCGACCCGCGACGATTCCGCGGTCCCGAGAACAAGCAACCGCAGTTCTACAAAGCCGGTGCGCCGCTGCAGCATCCGACGATGATCTTCGGTATCGGCCGCGGCCGCTGTCCGGGGGACGCCTATAGCCTGGCGGTGCTGGATCGGTTGCTTGTCGCATGGACGTCGGCGCTCGACGCGGCGTTGACCACACCAAAGCTGCCCGACGCCGTCACCGACACCATCGCTTCGACACCCGCCCCGGACGCCGACATCGACGTCGTACTGTCGGCGTCCGGCTACTCCCACTCCTGAGCGGTACGGCACCGCACCCGAGATCCTTGCCGACGTGAGTCAGCTCACAGTTGCGGCCGATACTGTCACGGATCGTCGGCAGTCGGTGTCTGAAGGGTGTAACCGCACACCGAGAAGGAGACACCATGTCTGACCGAGAGAATTCAACCCGCCCGAAGGCGCACGTCGTGGTCCTCGGCGGCGGGTACGCCGGAACGATGGCGGCCAACCACCTTCGGCTGCGCGCCGACGTCGACATCACCCTGGTGAACCCGCGCCCGCAGTTTGTCGAGCGGATCCGGCTGCATCAGCTGGCCGCCGGCACCGGCACCGCCACCACCGACTACGGCACCCTGCTGGGGACGGGCATCCGGCTGGTCGTCGACACCGCCGACTACATCGACGCCGCCGCCCGGCAGGTTCTGTTGACCTCCGGCTCGGCGCTGGACTACGACTACCTGATCTATGCGACCGGGAGCACCGCGGCCACACCGGCCGCGGTGCCCGGCGCAGCAGAGTACGCATACTTTCTCGCCGAGCTGGAGGGCGCGCAGAAGCTGCGCTACGCACTCGCCGATCTGCGCACCGATGCGCCGGTCACCGTCGTCGGCGGCGGTTTGACCGGTATCGAGGCCGCGGGCGAATTCGGTGAGCAGGGGCGCGAGGTGACCTTGGTGTGTGGCGGCATCCTGGGCCCGTCACTGAGCGGTCCGGGCCGGCGATCTGTTGCCAAACAACTGCGCAAGCTCGGCGTGAACGTTCTCGAATCAGCGACCGTCAGCGAGGTGCGCTGGGATTCGGTGGTGCTCGGTGACGGCACCGTGCTGCCCAGTGCGGTGACGGTGTGGACGGCGGGTTTCGGCGTCCCGGACCTGGCGGCCCGCAGCGGGTTGCGCACCGACTCGGTCGGCCGGCTGCTCACCGACGAGACATTGACCAGCGTCAGCGACGACCGCATCGTGGCCGCCGGCGATGCCGCAGCACCCTCCAACCAGCCATTGCGGATGAGCTGCCAAGCGGCGATTCCGCTGGCCGCGCAGGCGGCGAATACGGTGCTGTCCCGCATCGCCGGTACCGCTCCGGCGCTGTTGAACCAGGCGTTCACCGGACAGTGCGTCAGCGTCGGCCGAAGCTACGGCACCATCCAGCTGGCCCGCACCGACGACACCCCGGTGAACATCTACATCGGGGGGCGCACGGCCGCGTCGATCAAGGAACTGGTGTGCAGGGGCACGCTGTGGGGCCTGCGCAAGGAAGCGGCCAAGCCCGGTTGGTACCGCTGGCTCAAAGGTGGCAACCGACCCGCGCCACTGCCCGCCGGCGAGCAGGCCCCGGTGCGGTGAAAGCCCGAACGGACAGCAGCGGGCACGCGGAACGCTTCAGCCTGCTACGCCCGCTGCTGTTCACCATCGCCCACGAGATCCTGGGCACGGCTACCGAAGCCGACGATGTGCTGCAGGACAGCTATCTGCGCCGGGCCGGGGTCGACCTGTCGGCCATCACCGACTTCTATGCGATGCGCAACCCCGACAAGCTGGTCGCGCTGGGCAACGCCAGGAAGATCAGTCGCCGCTGACCGTGGCCCTGGCGTGCGGAAACCCACGGTTCTGTCAAGCTAGGGCGGTGCGAATCGACCGGCTCGGCGACCTGGGCGGCGCGCCGCAGGTGTTGCGCGCCGTCGGCCGCGCTACCGGGCGGCGCGGTCTGCCCCCGCCGGCCGCGCTGACCGGTGAGTGGTTCGGCGCGCTCGCCGTGATCGCGCCGAGTGTTTCCGTGCAGCCGGTCGCCGCGCACGCGGTGTTCGCCACGACCGGCAGTTCCGCCGCGAACACAGAGGTTGGGCCGGTGGGCGGCGGCTGGATCGGTTTTCTGTCCTACCCCGATGCCGGCTCCGACGGCCTGCCACACCGAATTCCCGAGGCCACGGGTGGCTGGACCGACTGCGTGCTGCGGCGCGACCGCGACGGACAGTGGTGGTACGAGAGCCTGTCCGGCGAGCCGCAGCCGGACTGGCTGGTCGAAGCGCTGGCCCTGAACGACAGAACTGCACCAATGTGCCAGATCGATTGGCAGTCCGGTGACCGCTCAGCACACCGTGAGGGTGTGCTGGCCTGCCTCGAGGCGATCGCCGCCGGCGAGGTCTACCAAGCATGTGTCTGCACCCGGTTCACCGGAGTCCTCACCGGATCGTCGCTGGACTTCTTCATCGACGGCGTCGCCCGCACGTCCCCGGCCCGGGCGGCCTATGTCGCCGGACAGTGGGGAGCGGTGGCATCGCTGTCTCCCGAACTCTTCCTGCGCCGTCGTGGCGGCCTGGTGACATCCAGCCCGATCAAGGGAACCCTGCCGCTCGACGCGTGGCCGTCGGCGCTGCGCGCATCGCCCAAGGAGGTCGCCGAAAACATCATGATCGTCGATCTTGTCCGGAATGACCTTGGGCGCGTGGCGATCACCGGAAGTGTCCGGGTTCCCGAACTATTGGTGGTGCGGCGCGCGCCGGGCGTGTGGCATCTGGTGTCGACGGTATCGGCGAGGGTTTCGCCCGAGCTGCCGATGTCGGCACTGCTGGACGCGACGTTCCCGCCGGCTTCGGTCACCGGAACACCCAAACTCCGTGCCCGTCAACTTATCTCGCAGTGGGAGCGAAATAGACGCGGAATATACTGCGGCACAGTCGGATTGAATTCTCCGGCGGCGGGATGCGAACTCAACGTCGCGATCCGCACAGTCGAGTTCGATGCGCTCGGCCACGCCGTGCTGGGCGTCGGCGGCGGCATCACCGCCGACTCCGATCCCGACGCCGAATGGGCGGAGTGTCTGCACAAGGCCGCGCCGGTGGTGGGTTTGCAGAACTCCGCCACCAAGAGCCGCGTGAGTTAGCTCAGCAAATTCGACACGGTCAAACCGTCGAGGCGGATTTCGCCGAACGGCCACATGGGCTCACGGGTGCGCATAAGCTCCAGCCATCGACGCGTTTTCTGGTCGGACGCGGGCGGGTACGGGCGGGTGCGGAAGGGATTATCAATGAGAGTAGCCATCGTCGGTGCTGCGGCGGCCGCCGTGTTGGGCGGTGCGCTGGCGGTTGCGCCCTTGACAGTCACCAATCAGAGCAGGACGTCGCCCGGCGGAACCTGCACCGCAGGTCAGCAGTGCGACAAGCTGGCGTCGGTCCTCATGCCCGAAACGGGTAAGCCCGCGGCCGCGGGACCCACCGGCGTGCCCTCGGCCGTCGAGCCTCCCGAGCCCGCGGTGGCGCCACGCCCCGCCGAGCCGGCTGCCTATACCCCACCCAACCCGTCGACCAGCCCCGGTCTGATGCCCGGCTCATCCAACGCCAACTCCGCCCTGCCACCCGGCGGCGTGACACCCCCGGCCAACGCGCTCCCCCCGGGCTTCGACCCGTCGACCGCGACCCTTCCGGGCATCGGCGGTATTCCCGGCGTCGGCGTTCCGGGGATACCGGACCTTTACGGCGTGGCCGGCGGCGTGGCGGGCTTGTACAGCGTGCCCTACGGAGTGAATGCGGCCACGGCCGTCGTCAACGGCGTCCTGGGAGTCGGAAACAGCATCTCCGGCGCCGTGACCTCCAGCGCGCTGGCCGTCACCTACGTCGTCCTGGCCTACAACGCCTTGCAGTCCTCGGGCATCCTGCCTGCCGCGCAGCAGAGCCTGAATTCGCTCGGCTCGATGCTGTTGCCGTCAGCGGCAGCGGCGCTGCCGGCTGCGGCGCTGCCCGCACTGAGCCTGCCCGGCCTGCCAGCGCTGAACATCCCGGGCCTGCCGGGAATCTCGCCCGCTGGCCTGATCGGGCTCGCCGCCGCGGGTGGCCTGCCCGGTATCAGCCTGCCGGGCCTGCCGGACATCTCGCCGGCCAACCTGATGGCGCTGGCGTCGGCCGGCCTTCCGGGTCTGCCGGGCGTGTCGCCGACAGACCTGCTCGCACTGGCCGCCGCCGGCGGTATTCCGGGCTTGCCCAATATTCCGGGTGTTAACCCGGCGGCACTCGTCGCGGCGCTGCCGGCACTGGCTGCCGGAATACCCGGTCTGCCGCAGATCCCGGGTCTGGACCCGGCGATGCTGGCAGCCGCGCTGCCCGCCCTGACCGGCGGCGGTATCCCGGGCATGGACCCGGCCATGCTGGCGGCCGCGCTTCCGGCGCTGATGGGCGGCGTACCGGGCCTGCCGGGCGTGGACCCGGCCACGGTGCTCGCGGCACTGCCGGCCATGGCGGCCGCGGCCGGTATTCCCACCGGTCTGCCGGCGTTGCCCGCGCTGCCCGGACTGCCCGGTCTGCCGGCGTTGCCGGCACCGGCGCTGCCCGCGCTGCCGGCTCCGGCCCTGCCGCCACACCCGCCGGTGTGCCCCATCCCTGGCGGCCCCTGCTTCTGAGCCGAGTAGACCGAGCTACTGCTCGGTAGACTCCTGGGCTCCGCGGCGGTGCGTGACCACCGCTTCGTAGAGTTGGCGTGAGCGCACCTCCGGATAACCGGCGGCCACATGGCTGCACGCGTCCTTGATACGGATGCCACCGGCGACCAGGTTCTCCACCTCGGCGACCAGGTCGGCGACCAGTGTGGACAGGTCGGCGCGTGGCGTCGCCCCGGCCAGGACCACGGTGACCTCGCCCAGCACGCCGCCGGCGGCCCATGCCACCAGCTCGTCGAGCGACCCGCGTACCACTTCCTCGTGCACTTTGGTCAATTCGCGGCAGATCGCGGCCTGACGGGCGCCGCCAAGTTGCTCTACCGCGTCGCGAAGGCACGCCGCCAACCGGCGCGGCGATTCGAAGAACACGCAGGTGCGCCGCTCGTCGGCCAGGGTGGCCAGCCAGCTCCGGCGCGCCGAGCCCTTCCGCGGGGCGAATCCTTCGAAGCAGAATCTCTCGGCCGGCAGGCCGGAGACCACCAGCGCCGTCGTCACGGCCGACGGACCCGGTAGACACTGAACCGGCAGTCCGGCGTCGATGCAGGCCGCGACCAGGCGGTAGCCGGGATCGCTGATGATCGGCATGCCGGCATCGCTGACCACCAGGACGGTGGCACCGGCGCTGATCGCCTCGACGAGGCCGGCTACCCGGGTGGATTCGACCCGGTCGAAGAGGCTGACCACCCGGCCGCCGATCGGGACGTCGAGCGCCTTGGCGAGGGTGCGCACGCGGCGGGTGTCCTCGGCGGCCACCACGTCGGCTTCGGCGAGCGCCTGAGTCAGCCGTGGCGATGCGTCCGAAGGCTGGCCCAACGGTGTCGCACCCAGTAACAGGCGCCCAGTGGTCATGATGGACAGCCTACGATCGACGTGATGACCGCTCCGGCCAAAGAAGCCTCGCCCCGTGACGTGCACGACGTCGAGCAACCCGCAGCACCCCGTGAAACAGCCATCGTCAGCCCCGGGCCGCTGGTGCCCGTCGCCGACTTCGGCCCGTCAGACCGGCTGCGCGGATGGATCGTGACCGGTGTCATCGCTGCGCTGGCGACGCTGACGCGGTTTCTCAACCTGGGCTCGCCGACCGATTCCGGAACGCCGATCTTCGACGAGAAGCACTACGCCCCGCAGGCGTGGCAGACCCTGCACAACCACTGGGTGGAGGACAACCCGGGGTTCGGACTGGTCGTACACCCGCCGGTGGGCAAGCAGCTGATCGCGATCGGGGAGGCGCTGTTCGGGTACACCGGGCTGGGCTGGCGGTTCACCGGCGCGCTGCTGGGCACGATCCTGGTGGTGCTGGTGACCCGGATCGTGCGGCGCATCAGCCGTTCGAGTCTCATCGGCGGCATCGCGGGCCTGTTGCTGATCTGCGACGGCGTCAGCTTCGTCACGGCGCGCACGGCGTTACTGGACGGGTTTCTGACGTTCTTCGCGGTGGCGGCGTTCGGCGCATTGATCGTCGACCGCGACCAGGTTCGCGCACGGATGCATGTGGCATTCGTCGAGGGTCGCTGCGCCGAGACGGTGTGGGGCCCGCGGCTCGGGGTGCGCTGGTGGCGGTTCGGCGCCGGGGTGCTGCTCGGCCTGGCGCTGGGAACGAAGTGGTCCGGGCTGTATTTCATCGCCTTCTTCGGGGTCATGTCGCTGGCCTTCGACGTGGCGGCGCGCCGCCAGTATCAGGTGCCCCGGCCGTGGCTGGGCGCACTGCGCCGCGACCTCATCCCGTCGTTGTACGCGTTGGTACTGATCCCGTTCGGGGTCTACCTGGCCAGCTACGCGGGCTGGTTTGCCTCCGAGACCGCGATCGACCGCCACCAGGTCGGCCAGACGATCGGGCCGCAGAGCGTACTGCCGCTGCCCGACGCCGTTCGCTCGCTGTGGTACTACACCGCGAAGGCGTTTCATTTCCACGCGACGCTGACCAACTCGGCGGGCAACTACCACCCGTGGGAATCCAAGCCGTGGAGTTGGCCGATGTCGCTGCGGCCGGTGTTGTATGCCATCGACCAGAACAACGTTCCCGGCTGCGGCTCCCAGTCCTGCGTCAAAGCGGTGATGCTGGTGGGCACCCCGGCCATGTGGTGGCTTGCGGTGCCGGTGCTGCTCTACACGTCGTGGCGGACGTTGGTGCGGCGCGACTGGCGCTATGCGGCCGTCTTGGTCGGTTATTGCGCCGGGTGGTTGCCGTGGTTCGGCGAGATCGACCGTCAGATGTACTTCTTCTACGCGGCGACGATGGGACCGTTCCTGGTGATGGCCATCGCCCTGATTCTCGGCGACATCCTGCACCAACCGCGGCAGAACAAGGAGCGGCGCACGCTGGGACTGATCCTGGTCTGTTGCTATGTGGCGCTGGTGGTGACGAATTTCGCGTGGCTGTTCCCGGTGCTGACCGGTCTGCCGATCTCGCAACAGACCTGGGATATGGAGATCTGGCTGCCCAGCTGGCGCTGAGTTGACTGCTGAGATTGCCGCAGCGGTCGCTTTCCGACCCCTACGAACGACCGTGGCGGCAATCTCGGCGAGTTCACGCAGGGAATCCGCGCGCGGCAAGCGCGTCATGCACACGCCTCAGTATCTGGTCGGGCCGGTCCTCCTTGACCACCCTGACGACCCGCCAGCCGAGATCCTCGATCATCTCCCATCGCCTGATGTCCTTGACGTATTGCGTCCTGTCGGTGCGGTGGTGGTCACCGTCATACTCGACCGCAACCCTCGGGTCCTCCCATCCCATGTCGAGGTAAGCCGATGCGGCGCCGGCTGCGCCGCGTACCGCGATCTGAGTGGCCGGTCTGGGTAGACCCCCATCGATGAGCAACAGCCTCAGCCAGCTCTCCCGGGGTGACTGCGCGCCACCGTCCATGAGGGACAACGCTTTTCGACACCCGCGTATCCCTCTGGCCCCTTTGTAACGCGCCAGCAGCGGCAGCACGTCGGTACTGATCAACCCGGTGGCGGCGGACAGCGCATCGAGGTGACTGACGGCGTTGTTGCGGGGTAGATGCCGACCCAGATCGAAAGCCGTCCGGTCCGGCTTTGTCACCGATAGCCCAGCCAGATCCACCACTTCCGCGGCGCTGATTCGTTCCCGACGGACGATCACACCCGGCGGCGGATGGTTGAACGGCCCCACGAGCTCCACCGGTGTGAACTCGTGAACCCATTTCGCTCCGTGTAATGCGGCTGCCGCGCGTCCGGCGATGACACCCCTACGGCGTGACCACAGCCATGCCGCGACAATGTTGTCCCGCAACGACCTTGAAGCAGCCTTCGGCAGATAGACATCAGGGTGGATCCGCCGGTGATTCCACCGCAATTGACCGCGCGTGAGCGCGCCGTTCCCCATCGCTTCGCTGCCGCGAAAGACCCGTGCCACGCGCCGATGGTGCGCGGATCGCGCGACTTGCCCCAGCCAGGTTGCCATGGCGGTTGTGGATAGACCCTGGTCCGCGACCCGCCCGGCAATCTCGGCGCAAAACTAGAGCGGATCCCGCGCCGCCGGGCAGGACATGCACCGGGGCCCGCCACGACCGGTGCCCAACTCCGAGCCGGCGATGGTGAGCACCTCGATGCCGGCCTCCTGCAGCCGCGTATTGGTCTGGACATTGCGCTCATAGGCGACGACCACCCCGGGCGCCAGTGCCAGGGTGTTGTTGCCGTCGTCCCACTGATCGCGTTCGGCGACGACGGGATCGCGACCGGTGTCGATGACACGCAATTTCTCGATGCCCAAAGCCGCGGCTGCGGCTTCCACAAACGGTTCGGCATCACTGATCGCCACGCCTTCATCGGTACGTCGCAGGGTGAACGCCGAAAGCGTGTCGACGACGTTGGCGTACATCACCACCGTGTCGGTGTCGACCATCGTGCACACGGTGTCCAGATGCATCTGCGCACGCTTCTGGGCGATCGGCACGGCGAGCACGGTATGCGCGAGCTCGTCGTCGAAAAGGCTGCGCGCCAACGCTTCCGCCCCGGCGGGGGTGGTTCGCTCGCCGACTCCCACCGCGATCACGCCGGGGGCGAGCAGCAGCACGTCGCCGCCCTCGACCGGCGCGGTGCGCGACTCGTAGGCCCGCCGCACACCGGTGAACCGCGGGTGATGGGCGTAGATGATGTCGGTCAGCGACGCCTCGCGCACCCGGGCCCGCAGGGCCAGCGACGGGATGACCACCCGCGGCCCGATCCACATCGACGAATCGCGGGTGAACACCAGGTTCGGCAGCGGCTCGATGACGAAATCCGCGCCGTGGTGCATGCGCAACACCAGCGAAACCTGGGTGCGACAGCTCGGCGGCAGCTCGTCGAACGTCATGCCGGCGGTGAGCACATTCGCCAGCGCGCCCGGCTCAAGACCCCGCAGATGAGACGAAAGCTGTTGTGCCAGAGTCGTCCCGAGCCGCCTCGCATCCACCGCTGCCGCGGCGCCCTGCATCCGCGCGGCGCCGCTGTGCTGCAATGCCTCGGTCAGCAGCTCCGATAGCAACAGCACCTCTACCCCGCGGCTGCGCAACAGCTCGGCGAATTTATCGTGTTCTTCCTGCGCACGCGACACCCAGGGCAACCCGTCGAACAGCAGCTGGTCGTTGTTGCTCGGGTTCAGGCGGCGCAATTCGGCACCCGGTCGGTGCAGGATGGCCACCCGCAGCGCCCCCACCTCCGAATTGACCCCCAGCTCGACAGCCACAGCTCAAACCGTAGCCGGACGGCCGGCGCCAGGCGCGTCACACACCCTGTGGTCGAACTGGTGTGCGATAGACTCGGGTTCGTGGCGATCGCGGCTCAGGGCTCGCTATTCGAGCACAACGAACGCAGGCAACTCGGCGACGGCGCCTTCGTCGACATCCGCGCAAACTGGCTCGGGGACAGGCCGACCGACGGCCTGGATCTGCTGGAGGCGCTCCTGCTAACCGTGCCGTGGCGCTCAGAGCGGCGTCAGATGTACGACCGCGTGGTCGACGTGCCCCGGCTGGTGAGTTTTCACGATCTCACCATCGAGGATCCACCCCACCCTGCGCTGGCGCGGCTGCGCCGGCGGCTGAACGACATCTACGGCGGCGAACTGGGTGAACCCTTCACCACCGTCGGATTGTGTTGCTACCGCGACGGCTCGGACAGTGTGGCCTGGCACGGCGACACCATCGGCCGCAGCAGCTCACAGGACACCATGGTCGCGATCGTCAGCCTCGGAGCCACCCGTACCTTCGCCATGCGGCGACGCGGTGGCGGCCCGTCCCTGCGGTTCCCGCTGGCGCACGGCGATCTGCTGGTGATGGGCGGATCCTGCCAGCGCACGTGGGAGCACTCGGTTCCCAAGACGCCCGGGGCTGCGGGGCCGCGGGTCAGCATCCAGTTCCGGCCCAGGGATGTGCGTTAACCCCTGACCGCGCTCACCGCCTTGACCAGCAGGTCGCGCGCCCGCTGCGTGTCCACCCTGGCCACCGGCTGCCCGGGGACCACCAGCGGGTTGGCGATCACGATCACCTGGTAGTCACCGAATTGTGCGGAGTAGTCGTAAAGCTCCCCGGTGCGCGGTGATCCGTCGACCAGCGCCTGCAGCACCCGGTGTACGGCCTGCGTGTGCACGCCGTCGATCCGCGGGGCGTCGACGACCTCGATCGCACCGCGCAGCTGGGCACCGGAGAACCCGACTTTCGCGCAGTCTTTGCCGGGATCGTTGAGTGGCAGCGCCTTGGACGTCTCGACCGCGATCGCGACGAAGCGGTTGCCGTTGCCTTCGGCGGAGACGGCGGCCATGTTGCCCTCGATGCCGGCCGGGATATCGGGACCGACCGCCGCCTTGGCGCAGTTCGCCGGGTCGAAAGTTAGACCGTCGGGCAGCTTGCGGCCGGCGAAGAACTGCGGGTCGATCGCTCTGGGAGTGATGTCGGTGACCTTGAACTCCGGTCCGAAGCTCGACCTGAGGTCGGTGATCTTGCCGATATCGCCCTTGGCGGGCTGCGAGGAGTCAGCGCCCGGGGAACAACCGACGAGCAGGCACACCGAGCCGAGCGCCAGCACCAGCTTGAACATCGTCGCCAATCTACCCAACCCCGGAGGATCAACCGCGCAACGTCGAGACGGTTTTGATCAGCAACTCCGCGGCGAAATGCGGCGACAGCGGCGGCAGCATCGACCCGGGGTCGATGGTCAGGGTCGTGAACGCGTAGTAATCGCCCAGGTAGGCGACGAATGTGTATGCCCTCGAATCAATTTGGTTGCCCGATTCGACGGCCGCCCGGATGTTGGCGACCAGACCGAGGGTCTGCGCGCCGTCAATATGCGGCGCGTCGATCATATCCACACTCTCCACCGTGCGTCCGGTGGTCAGTTCCCAGTGCGCGCAGGCCGACACCAGCTCGCGCGACGGCGTGACCGAAGCGGAAACCACGACCGCGTCGACGATCCCGCCGGACCCTGACCCCGATACGCCCTGCGCGGGCCGGCCGCGGCCGGCGTCGGGGTCGGCGAGACCCAGGCATTCCGGCGGGTTGGCCGTCGCATCGTCGCCCAGCCCCCAGATGGCTCGCGGCGAGGCGGCGCGGGCGACGTTGGACACCTCGTAGCCCTGCGGCAAGTCGCGTCCGACCCGGCGGATGTTGGCGGGATTGATACCTGCGGCACGAACGGTCGCGGTCGTCGAACTAGCCGACGGCGGCGTCGACGGGGGCGATGAGTCGCAGCCGGCCAGCAGCAGGGCCAGCGCCGGACCAAACCAGGACGGCCGCATGGCGGTCCATGCTACGTCAAATCGGCCCCGGCCCTGGTCAACTCACCACCTCGATCACCTGCCGGGCAACCTGGCGGATCTCTTCCTCCATGGCGTGGTCGAACCCCGGCTTGCGCGGCACATCGATGACGGTGGTGATCACCCCCACGTCCTCGCGTTGCCAGACTGCACCGTGGCGGTCCATGATCGTGCGCATCGGCAGATTGTCGGAAAGCATTCGCGCAGAGAATCTTTCGACCCCGTCCACCCGGGCGGCGACGGACAGTGCACCAATCAGGAAGGTGCCGATGCCGCGTCCCTGGTATGCGTCGGCCACGGTGAACGCGATCTCGGCGACCTTCGGGTCGTTCGCGTCGCGCACGAAACGCGCGTCGGCAACCGGGTCGCTGCCGTCGACCATGACCCAGACGAAGTGGTCCACGTAGTCGACCTCGGCAAGGTAATGCATCATCGCCAGGTTCGGCACCCGCGCCGACATGAAACGGCGGTAGATCGTTTCGCTGGAGAAATGGATGTGCCCGTGCACGGTCCGTTCGCTGTCACCGGGCAATACGGGCCGCAACATCAGCTGGCTGCCGTCACGCAGCGGCACCGGAATCGGGGTGATCAACGCGGCCAGGCGCTGGCGGACCGTGCGCACCAGCCGGTCCATGATGCCGGGGATGTGCACCATCTGAGTCAACGCTTCTTTGCCACCGATCCAGCCGGTCAGCGGCTCGAGAGTGGTGACCGTGGCCGTGCGGGGAATATCACGCAGCAGCGCGATCTCCCCGACGATCATGCCCGGCACCAGCTGCTCGACGATCACCGTGTCGTCGTCGCCGACGTGCATCACCTCGGCGCTACCCGACTTGATCAGCAGGAACGAGACGGCCTGCTCCCCCTGGCGCATCAGCATCTGTCCGGCGGGGGCCTGCAGCGGAGCAAGACACGACGCCAGCGGTAGCAGATCCTCAGTCGGACACCCTTCGAAGATGTCCATCCCAGCGAGTTCTTCGGCCCCCATGCCGCCCAATTCGGCCATCCCGTCCACACATACCAGCTCTGGGTCCGATCCGACTCAGGTTATGGGGTCGGCCGCTGCCCCTGCAAGGAGTGCAGATGCACTCGCATTAGCCTGGCAGCAGCTCGCCAGCAAGACGCAAGACTCCCGAAATGGACCCAGCATGATCGACAACCAGGACCGGGTCGAACTGACTCGCAGTCTGCTCAACAGGCCTGCCACGCTGCGGCACGGCTACCTCGACGTGCTGGGAGAGTCTACGGCCGCCCCGGTTCCGACGTTTGCTCAGCGCGCCATGAACAGCCCACTGGTCGCGGCGGTCTACGAGGGGCTGTGGCGACCGACTTCGTTCTACCTGGCCAGCGGTGTCACCACGCAAGCCGAGGAGCGACGGGCGGCGACGGCACTGCGCCTCAGAAGCGCCACCCGGTTGCTCGATGTTGCCTGTGGTCCCGGCAATTTCACCGCGCCGCTGGCTCACCAGTTGTCCACCGGGAGCCTTGCCGTCGGATTTGACATCTCCGAGCCGATGCTGACCCGGGCCGTGCAGGACAACAGCGGACCACGGACCTGTTACGTCCGGGGCGATGCGCGCGATTTGCCGTTCGACGACGAAACATTCGACGCCGTATGCTGTTTCGGCGCGCTGTACCTGATGCCGGAGCCGTTTGGGGTTGCGCGCGAGATGATCCGGGTGCTGCGGCCCGGCGGGCGGATAGCGATTCTGACCAGTTACGCGGGCCACGTGGTCAACCTTGCGCTGCACACCACGGCACGGCTGATCGGGCTGACCATGTTCGATCGGGACGCGTTCGTGGACCTGTTCACCGGGGCAGGTCTGGTCGACGTCGAACAGCAGACGCAGCGCGCGCTGCAGTTCGTCACGGCGACCAAACCCGGCTGAACCGGCCCGATGCTACGACGCGGCGGCCTCGCAGACGCCGAACAGCCGGATGACCGGGGTACTCGCCTCGTACTCCAGTACCGAGTTGCCTTGTGATGTCAGGGTGATCATCATCGGTTGCCCACTGCGCTGGGACATTTGAACACACTCGACCTGGAAGAGGCGGAAACTGCCGTTGTCACGGATGGCCAGCGAATACCCCGGTTCGACGGACTCGACGGGGATCTTCTGCAGGTAGTACTTGGTGGTCATCCCCCGAGATTAGGGGCCGGCGCTGACACGCTCGGGCGCCGAAACACCGTCTCAGTATTTGTTCAGTCGAATTTATGGACTTCATCAGATTTGGCCGTCCCCTGCCCGCACCGCGGGTGCGAAAAGGCGGCGGGGACAGCACTGCGCGTGGCGACCAACCAGTACCGTTGAGGCATGGTCGATTTCTGGGGTGTGCGATGAGTGTCGCCGGATTAGTTCTCGGAGTGATCGGCACCGTGCTGGCGGTCATATCGCTCGGTTGGCAATTCACCGGCTACCGGCTGCAGCGCCCCCGCCCGAGACTCAGTCCCGTCATCGGGCGGCTGACTCCTGATGGCCTGGTCACCAATGACGCCAGTGCGGACGTTCGTGAATCATTGGCCGCCGTCGCCGAGCACCTCGAGGACATTCCGCTCATCATCGGGGTGAAGGTGGTCAATGCCGGCCGGGCGCCGTTTCACGTCGGCGGGTGGGCCATCCGCTCCGATCCGGACGGCACGTCATTGGTGCCGGTCGAAAAACCGATCGCCGGCGCCGATGTCCCGCACGAGATCCCGCCTGCGGGCAGCGCCGTTTTCCTGACCGAATTGCGGCACGCACACCGCTTCGCGGCTGCCGCGGAAAAAGCCGGGGAAACTGCGGACACCGCGGGCCCGCCGCCCCGGATCGTGCTCACGGTGTCGTCCGGAACGCGCACCTACCGCACCAAACCCGTTGCGCTCGAACTATTCTCACTCGAATCAGAGTAGGCACGCCGGAACCGCGCACGTTGCATGACACCGGCTGTGTGGCCCGCCATCTCAGCAGCCTGACTTCGGCCGCTCGCACTCCGGCAGCGACAGCGCCTGCCCGCGCAGGGTGACATGCGGACTCTGGCCGTAGTGCTGCCGATAGTAGACGGCGAAGCGCCCCAGGTGCCCAAATCCCCAGCGCCGCGCGACATCACCCACGGTGGCGGTCTCCTGGTTACCGGTGAGGAGGTCGAGGTGGGCCTGGTGGAGACGGACGCGACGGACGTATTCCATCGGCGTGCAGTCCCGGTGCTTGCGGAACATGTACTGCAAAGCGCGTGGAGTGACGTAAACGGCACGCGCGATGTCGGTGAGAGAGATGTCGGTGTCGGCGTTGTCCTCGATGAAGGCGATGGCGCGTCGCAGCAGCAGCGGGGTGCTGTCGCGCCGGTCCTGCGCCGTCGGTTCCATGACCGCGGTGTTAGGAAACGCGGCCAACATGCTCGCGGCGATGTAGCGCTGGGCGGTGGCCGCGACCAGCGGGTTCTGGCCCGCGTCGGGATCGGCAACCACCGTTTGGCGCAGGTGGTCCAGCGCGGCGACCAACTGGTCGGCGGCGGACTCGGACATCGGCACCGAACCGGTGAGCCGTACCGGGTCGTTGGATCGCGGCGACCCGGCCGCCACGTCGCTGAGCAATGCGCGGTCCACCGAGTAGACGTCCACCCTCAGCTGGCGGCACATCCCGATCAGCGACTCCCCCGCAATGGCGCCGAACGCCCCGACCCGGCCGGCGCCGAACCTCTCGAAATCGCCGCGCTCGATGCGCGCGTCGATGCTGCCGGCATGGATTCGCGCCAGCAGGATCGGCTCCGGGGCGACCATCGCGTAGCTGAACGTGAAGTCGAATTCCGCGGAGGCGATACTCATCGAACCGACCATCGAACGCTCCACGCGGCTGCGCGTCGACGCAGCGTGTTCGCCCGCCACCATCCGGATCCGTCCGAAGTTGGCGCTGACCAGTTCCTCGGCCTCGCCGAGGTCAGTGGTGTCGAGCAGAACAGTGAACATTGCGCGGGCTTTCCACAAGAAACAATTTCCGCGGCGTTGGGTTGAACCGACAACCGCCATTATCCAGCAGGGCGCAACCCACCGGCGACGGCCCCAGGGAAACGTGTTCGTGGAGCTCGTCAGTGAACGTGCCTCTCGTTTCTCCGTGACGTCGAGTGTCCGAGAGGCGCGGGAACTCTGCACCGATGTAGCCGCGGAAGAACTCGGCGTTCTTCCTCACCGGGCTTTTCGCCTTGCTGGCCGCCGGCGCCCACGATGGCGAGCTGTTCGTTCGCTACGTGACAACGATTGTCAAGGGAATGGAGAGACGATGAATCGCACCCGGCATCGAGGGCTACCGCGATTTGCCGGCCGCGCGGAACGGCCAAGCGGACCTGCGCAACGGCTACCGCGCTTGCCGCTGCACCTCGGCAGAGCGGGCGATCATGCGCTGGTTTAACCCTGGATCGGTCGCCTGTTCGCCACGTCAGACCGCCAAGATCAGTCTGCTCGTTGATCTCAGGGCGCTGCACGCGAGGTTGGACCGGCCGTTCGAGGAGCTAACCGCGGGCCTGGACAACGAGACATACCTGATCACGCACCCCTGAGCAGCCGAGACGAGTAGGTTCGCCTCATGATCAAGCAGTTGCGTGGGGTCTGCGGCGTATCACTTGCGATCGGTGCCGGGATTGCGCTGGCCCCGGCGCCTCAGGCGGCGGCGGACACCTACTGCGGCACGTCAAGCCGCGGCGCAAAGGTCTACGCCGGGAACCCTGATACCTCGTGCGAATTCGCGATGAACACCGCCGAGACCTATCACGCCCACGGCACCGGCTCGATCCCGTTCAGCGTGTACAGCCCGGTCACCGGCGAGACGTACACCATGACGTGCACCGCGGCCGGCTCGGTATGTCAGGGCGGCAACAATGCCCTGGTCTACTTGCGCTAGCTGCGCAAACTCTGTGGAGCTAAGGGGATTCGAACCCCTGACCTACTCGATGCGAACGAGTCGCGCTACCAACTGCGCCATAGCCCCTGATCGCTAGCAGGCTACCAGCCGCGACCCCGAAGGTACGAACCGCGCACTACTGTCCGACGGCACGCGGCAGGTCGCGCGGCCAGCCATAGTTGCGCATCGGCACCGCGTAATCCAGGTGCTCGAAGATCGGGTCCTCGTCGTCGATCTCCAACACCACCGCACCCGGCCGGCGCAACCGCGAGGGGACCACGTCGTAGTCGCGGTCCTGGGTGTTCTCCACGCCCAACCGACTCCGGGCCATCCGCTGCATACGGCGGCGGCGCACCTTCTCTTCGATCTTGGTCTGCCGCCGTAGGTAGAAGAGGTACAGCACGGTGATGGTGGTCGCGACCGCGCACAGCCACCACGCCATCGGCGTCACCTCGAAGGCGGCAATCGCCGAACCCACCAGGACCACCGCCATCGCCATCAGCACACGCTTGCGGAAGGTGTACTTGCGGGCGCTGACGGCCGCGGCGGTCTTGTTGTCGAACCGGCGCCGCCGGTTGACGCCCACCGGATAGACCGGCGGAGCCTCGTCCATCTCCTCGTCGTCTTCCTCGGGCTCCAAACCGGACGAATCCTCGACGTACTCATACTCATCGTCGGCGAGTTCGTCATCGTCGGCGAGTTCGTCATCGTCGGTGAGTTCGTCATCGTCGGTGAGTTCGTCATCGTCGGCGTGCGCGTCGACGGCTTCGTCATCGGCCTCGACCGCGGCCAACGCCGGCCCCTGGGAGCGTGCCTCGCTGGCACCCACCGGCAGGGCGGGCGCGTTCTCGTCGATAACGTCGACGTCGAGATAGCCGGGCTCGGCCGGCTCGGCGACCTGGTCAGCCCGGGCCATGGCCGTGATGACCGGCCGTTGCCGCACCAGCTCGTCGGTGTCGGCGTCCTCGGCCTCGTGGTCCTTGTCGGCGTCGGCGTAAGCCCCGTCGATCGGCTCGGTGTCCCAGTCCTCCTCCGGCTTCCAGTCGGGGTCACTGCGATGACCGGCCGCTGGACCGGTTCGTTTGAGCAGGCGGGCGCCGGCGCCGCCGTTGAGCACTCTGGTCGCCAGGGCTACGTCGCTGGTGCGCCGAACGGCGTCGCGCTTGCTGATCAACATCGGCACCAGCACGAACAACCAGAGCACCACGAGCGAGATCCACAACAACGACTGCGGGATGCTTGGCATGACGACCTGCTCTCTTCGGTTGCGATCCCCGCGAGGCCTCATCGTTGGCCTCGTGGCCGGGTCTTCCTGAGCGACCAGGGCAATTACACACCTGTAATTTGCCTCTTTCAAGCATCACACGCCACATATGTCACGTTAGCCACACTTTTATTTCGGTTGGGTTCCTTCCCGCGTCAGGAAGCGGCGAGATTGCCGTCCGGGTCGTCATTCGGGCGCGATCGCAGCCCTCACGGCCATCTCGGCGCAGTAAAGGTGAGTCAGACCCAGCTGGCGCGCCCGGCACGGACCAGCGTCGACGCCGCCGATCCGTAGACCTCTTCGACGGTGATCGCCACGAGCAGATGATCGCGCCACCCGCGGTCGACCTCGAGGTAGCGCCGCAGCAGGCCCTCCTCGCGAAACCCGTTCTTGGCCAGCACCGCCCGGCTGGCCGCATTCTCCGGACGGACGGTGGCCTCCACCCGGTGCAGCATCACCGGACCGAAGCAGTGATCGAGCCCCAGGGCCACAGCTCCGGTCGCCACCCCGCCACCCGTGCACTCGCTGGAGACCCAGTAGCCGATCCACGCCGAGCGCAGCGCGCCATGGGTGACGTTGCCGATGGTCAGTTGGCCACGGAACTGTCCGTCGAGTTCGATTGCATAGGGCAGCATCCGCCCGCGGCGTGCTTCGGCACGCAGCCCCGAACACACCGCCGGCCATGCGGCTACCGAATGACGCATCGTCCAGTCACCGTCAGCGCTGGGTTCCCACGGCTCGAGCTGGGGGCGGTCGGCCAATCGGATGCGGCTCCACTGTGCCCCGTCACGCATCCGGACGGGACGCAGTCGGACCACACCCGCCGCCACCCGCAGCGATCCCACCCGCATCGGCCAACCCGGATGCCGGGAAGTGGATCGCAACAGGTTCACGGAGCCGAGCCGCGGTCAGCCGTGCTGGGCCAGAAAGGCGACGTCGACGATCTCGCCGGTGCGAATCTGTTCGGCTCCGCTGGGTATCACCACCAGGCAGTTCGCCTCGGCGAGTGTGGCCAGCAGATGCGACGACGCTCCCGGCGCTCCGCCCAACGCTTGCACCAGGTACTCACCGCTGTCCTGATCGCGCATCAGCTGACCGCGCAGAAAACCCTTGCGCCCGCCGACCGACGTGATCGGTGACAGCGTGCGTGCCTGCACGATGCGACGCATCGGATGCCGCTTGCCCAGGGAAAGCCGGATCAGCGGCCGCACCATCACCTCGAAGACCACCAGCGCGCTCACAGGATTGGCCGGCAACAGAAAAGTCGGGACGCCGTCGCGGCCCAGCTGCCCGAATCCCTGCACCGAGCCGGGATGCATGGCTACGCGCACGACCTCCATGTCGCCGAGTTCGGACAACACCGCCCGGACCGCTTCGGCGGCCCCGCCGCCCACCCCGCCGGCGATGACGAGTACCTCGGCACGGTTGAGCTGGCCTTCGACGATATCCCCGAGCTCCTTGGGGTCGTTGCTGACGATCCCGACCCGATTCACCTCCGCGCCGGCATCGCGGGCCGCGGCCGCCAGGGCGTAGGAGTTGACGTCGTAGACCTGCCCGTTTCCCGGGCTGCGGGAGATGTCGACCAGCTCCCCGCCCACGGCCATCACCGACACCCGCGGGCGCGGATGCACCAGCACGCGTTCCCGGCCTACCGCGGCGAGCAGCCCTACCTGCGCCGGGCCGATGATCGTCCCGGAACGCACGGCCACGTCACCGGGCTGCACGTCGTCACCGGCGCGTCGCACGTAGGCCCCGGAAGGCGCCCCGCGCAGAATCCGGACCCGGTTCATCCCACCGTCGGTCCAGCGCAGCGGCAGCACGGCGTCGGCCAGCGTTGGTAGCGGCGCCCCGGTCTGCACCCGGGCCGCCTGTCGCGGCTGCAGCCGGCTCGGCGTGCGGGCTCCAGCCTCGATGGTGCCCATCACCGGCAGGGTCACCACCTCGCGGCTCTCGACTACGCCGTCGTCGCCGACGGCCTCCAGTGGCCCTGAATCACCGACACCGAGCACGTCGACGCTGCGCACTGCGTAGCCGTCGATTGCGGCCTGGTCGAATCCGGGTAACGGACGTTCGGTCACCACTTCTTCGGCGCACAACAGCCCCTGGGCCTCGGCAATCGCGACTTTGATCGGCCTGGGGGCCACCGCTGCTGCCGATATCCGTGCCTGTTGCTCCTCCACAGAACGCACAGTGCGCCTTCCTGCCGTCCAGCCAGGCGAACTGAGCCGCCGCTACTGTTCGGTCAGGCCCAATCGCGCCACCAACCACCGCCGCAGTTCCGGGCCGTAGTCGTCACGATCCAATGCAAAGTCAACCGCAGCCTTGAGGTACCCGCCGGGATTTCCCAAGTCGTGTCGGGATCCGCGATGGACGACCACATGGACCGGATGACCCTCAGAAATCAGCAGCGCGATGGCATCGGTGAGCTGCACTTCGCCCCCCGCGCCCCGGTCGATCCGGCGCAACGCGTCGAAAATCGCACGGTCGAGCACGTAGCGTCCGGCGGCGGCGAACAGCGACGGCGCATCTTGGGCCTTGGGCTTTTCGACCATGCCCTTAACCCGCAGCACGTCTTCATCACCGCCGCCGGGAACCGGTTCGACGTCGAAGACGCCGTAGGCGCTGATCTCCTCCCGCGACACCTCGAACGCGCACAGCACCGTGCCACCGTGCTCGGCACGCACCTGAGACATCGTCTCCAGCACGCCCGTGGGCAGCACGAGGTCGTCGGGTAGCAGCACCATCACGGCGTCTTCGTCGGCCGACAGACTGGGCTCCACGCAGCTGATCGCATGGCCCAGTCCGAGGGGCTCGGCCTGCACCACGGACTCGACCTTGATCAATGCCGGGGCCCTGCGAACCTTGGCCAGCATGGCCTTCTTGCCTCGGGCCTCGAGGGTGCCCTCGAGCACAAGATCCTCGACGAAGTGCGCAACGACGCCGTCCTTGCCCTCAGAGGTGATGATCACCAGCCGCTCCGCACCTGCGTCGGCAGCCTCGGCGGCAACCAGTTCGATACCGGGAGTGTCGACGACGGGCAGCAGCTCTTTGGGCACGGTCTTGGTCGCGGGAAGAAAACGCGTCCCGAGACCGGCAGCGGGGACGATCGCCGTGAACGGGACCGCTGCTCGCGAGTTTGAGGGAAGTGACATCGATTCACACCATAGCCGCACCGGCCGTCAACAAACCCGCTGGCGGCGCGAACGCACGCGCGGGTCCAGATCTGCCATCGTTAGAGGCATGGCAACCGCGGGCAAGTCGGCATTGCGGGAGCGTCTCGTCGCGGCCCGCCGCAGCGTCGCCGACGATCTGCGCGCCAGCGAGGCAGAGTTGCTCGCCGAGCACGTGCAGCAGGCGGTGGCGGGTGTCGGCACCGTGTGTGCGTATGTACCGGTGGGTTCGGAGCCCGGGTCGACGGCCATGCTCGATGTGCTGCTACGCCGCGCGGCCCGGGTGCTGATACCAGTGGCGCGCACCGACCGCGGCGACATACCGTTGCCGCTGCGCTGGGGCGAGTACCACCACGACGGCTTGGTCGCCGCGCGCTGGGGCCTGTTGGAACCCCCGCAACCGTGGTTGCCGGAGTCGGCGTTGTCCGAGGCCGAACTGGTATTGGTGCCGGCGCTGGCGGTCGACCGCCGGGGTGCGCGGCTGGGCCGTGGCCGCGGCTTCTACGACCGCTCACTGGCGCTGCGCAACCCGAAGGCGCGCCTGGTCGCGGTCGTGCGGGACGCGGAGCTGGTCGAGGAGTTGCCGCGCGAGCCGCATGACGTGCCGATGACGCACGCGCTCACCCCCCGGCGTGGGTTGATTGCCCTCCGGACCAGGGAATGATCAGCGGCGCGTGGCGGTTCTAGCACTTGAGACGCTAGAGTGCTAAGTCAGACTTCATATCATCCGGAGGTTTTTGTGCCGACGTACAGCTACGCGTGCACCGAATGCGGCCACCGCTTCGACAAGGTGCAATCCTTCACCGACGATGCGCTGACCACCTGCGAGCAATGCTCTGGCAGGTTGCGCAAGCTGTTCAACTCCGTCGGAGTGGTCTTCAAGGGCAGCGGCTTCTACCGCACCGACAGCCGTGAGGCCGGAAAAAAGGACCAGGGATCGTCCAACGGCTCGTCCGCTGCGAGCGACTCGGGCTCGGGTTCCGGGTCAACGGAAAGCAAGTCGTCCGGGTCGAGCGAAAAGGCTTCCAGCAGCGCCGCCGCGTCGACGGCGGCTACAGCCAGCTAGCGATTATCCACAGGCGATGTCCGTGCCGGCACCGCCCGGCTCTTCCCCGCACTTAACGTGACAGCGTGCGGGAACCATCGCTGAATCCGACGCTGCTCGCCCGTATCACCACCTCCTGGCGTCCGGACTGGACGCGGACCGTGCGGGCCCGTCGCCTCGCGGCGGGGGGGCTGGTGGTGCTGGCCGGTATCGCGGCGCTGCGCCCCGATCCCGCGGGTGATCGCGTGGACGTGCTGGTTGCCGACCACGACCTGGGCTCCGGCACCGCGCTGACCGCTGCCGACGTGCGACTGGAAAAGCGTTCAGCGACAACGGTTCCCGAGGGAGCGCAAGCCGACCCCGACAGCGTGATCGGTTCGACACTTGCCGGCCCGATGCGGCGCGGGGAGATACTCACCGACGTGCGTGTGCTGGGCAGCCGGCTGGCCGAGTCGACTGCGGGTCCCGGTGCGCGGATCGTGCCACTGCACTTGGCCGACGACGCGCTGATCGATCTGGTCAGGGTCGGTGATGTCGTCGACGTGCTGGCCGCGCCGAGCGGGGAATCCCCGCCCGCCACCCCGGCGGTGAGCAGGGTGATAGCCAGCGACGCCGTGGTAGTGCTGGTGTCGGCCAAGCCCAAGCTACAGTCCGCCGAGGCCGACCGCGTGATCTTGGTGGCGCTACCGGCTCGCGTGGCAAACACGGTAGCCGGCTCGGCGCTGGGTCAGACGGTCACCCTGACCCTGCACTGATCCGAATGTCAATGCTGACAGGCAAATTGCGCCGTGAGACCTTATGTTGTAAGCGTGCTCGATGATGATGCCGCTGCCGGCGTGAGGTTCGTCAACCGCCCATCGGCGTTCGACGTCCGCGACGGCCTCATTCGCGTGGAGGAGCTCATCACGAGCGAGCTCACCCGAAGCGACGATGTGGTCCACCACGCTCTGGGGGACGCGTCCAAGACACTGGGCACGGGATTGCGGGCATGGTTCACAATCGTCGCGGCCCACTTCGGCCCCTACCCCGACGCGTGGCAGGTCACGGTCGCGGGGGCCGCCACAGAGCTGATGCACCAAGCGATGCTTTCCCATGACGAAATAGTGGATGAGACAGCAGATGCCATCGGGCCACGCCGTACCTCATGCTCAAACGCCCGCCGATTCAACAATTCTGCGATCATGGCCGGAGACTTCCGGTTCGCCGCTGCCGCCCGCTTGGGCTCGCAGCTGGGCCAGCGAGGTTTCCTGATCGTCGCCGAGGCCTTCGCCGAGTTGGTCGCTGGAAGGATGCGCGAGACGCTCGGCGCAGCGCAGGATGCCGACCCCGTCGAGCACCGCCTACGGTGCGCGCAGGAGAGATACGGCTCGCTGGTCGCAGCGGCCGGACAACTGGGGGCGACGTTCGCCGGGGTGAGTGAGGAAGTGACCGCTCGTCTCTCGCGACTGGGGCGCCTGCTGGGAACCGCCTGTGAGGTCGCAGACGATACGTCCATCCACGCCTCGCGGAGCGGAGACCCTCACGGCGCGGAGCAAAATCCGATGCGGTCCGGGCGCGACATGGCTGCTGACGCGAAAGTGCAAGCGGACTGTGCCGCACAGGCCCACGGTGAATTGGCCTTACTGCCACATTGCGAAGCCCGGCAGTCGCTGTCGAAGCTGATCACCGCCATGGTGCCCGTCCGCGATTGACGGGGCGCACGATCAACGGGTGGCGTTCAATGCAACGACTTGGCGTATCCGGTCAGCTCCACGTATCCGCGGCCGCTGACCGGACTATCGTGATCTCGGCCGTCGAAACCGACCGCGCCTTCCCAGTAGGTCGTGGAAAGTCGCAACTCCTGATCACGCATCAACGCCGCACCGGACAATGTCAGGCCCAATCGCGGGATGGCCAATTTCCAGCCGACGGGATAGGTGGCGCCGCTTGCGGGACTCGTCCAGGTTTCCCTGTTCTCCACCCGCCAATCGGACAGCGTTAAATGGGTCACCGCTCCGTCGGGGTCGATAAAGGTTCCGCTCGAAAACGGGCTCACTCGGCCATCTTTCTGTCGAATTTGGCAGATCATCAATGCGGTTCCGTTGTCAAATTGAAGTGAGAACCAGTCCCATCCCACGTCGTCAGATCCCAGAGCGCTCGTGCTGTACTCGTGGTCGGCCCAGCTGAGGCCACGAACGGCGAATTCCTTACCGTGGATCGTCAAGGTTCCCCGCGTCTCCTGCCGCACTGAAGAGTAGTAATAAGAAGCGTTTCCGCGCTGTCCGCTCTTGACACTCAGGCCGGCATCACCCTGCAAGACGGGTGGCCGAGTCTGGGTCAAATTCAAATGCAGGGCCGTCTCCGGTGATCGGGCGGAAAGCTCCACCGTGATATCCCCGTTCTGCCGAACAAACCAGTCTTCCAACCAAACCGCGTAGGGCTGGGACGTGGCGCCGGCCAAACCCAAGGCTGCGCGGCTGAACTTCTCCGTGGGATGGAATGCACCAGCGGTGATGTCGCTGACAGCGAAATGCGCTGAATAGATTTGAGGTGTGCGCCAGGAGGACGCTTGGGCGACTTCCGCGGACCCGCCAGGCGGACTCAATGCGCGCCGGAAAAAGGTGAGTTGATAGCCGAAAAGCCGTCCGTCGCCGGATTCGAGATTTCCGGTGTAGTACCACCATTCTGTCTGAAAATCATTGTGCGGACCTAGATCTCGTGGGAATTCCATCGACCCCGGTTCAGTGGCCAGCGCGTATCCAGCCGTATCCCCGTCCGCCAGCATGCTCCGGATGGCGTCAGCACGCTCCGGCGCAGGAAGTCGTTGCTGCCAAAACCAACCCGCGATCACACTGGCGATCACGATCAGTGCCACAGACAACGATTTCTTCATCTTCGTCACTCTTCCCGGATGGCTGCGGCCACGCTCATCCTGGCGAGCCGCCACGCCGGGTACACACCGGCCGCCAGCGCGGCGATCACAGCGATCAGAAGCGGCTGGACGAAGTATCCGAGATCGAACTTCATCGTCAACGTCCAGCCGAACGAGCGTACGTTGATGATCTGGATGAGGATCCAGGCCAGCGCAAATCCGGAAGGCATTGCCAGCACACCGGCTACGGCGCCCATCAACCCGGCTTCGATGAACGTCAACCGCCACAACTGCGCGGTGGTCATGCCGATCGCCCTGAAGATGCCGAGCTCATGCGTGCGATCCAGTTCCAAGCTCATCAAGGCACCCAGTACACCGATGAACGCAACCACAGTGGCCACCATCTGCAGAGCTCCGGTGACAGCAAAGCTGCGATCAAAGGTCGCTACCGCCGCGTCACGAATGCTACGGCTGGACTCGACCACGATGTCTTCTCGCCCGGCAAACCGCTCTCGCAGCTGGTTCAGGACAGCGGCGGCGGCCACTCCCTTATCCAGGAAGAGTGCTGCGGTTGTCACATTCTCGTCATGCCAATGCTGGCGATAACTGCCCTGATCCATCAGCACAACACCGCGATCCGAGGAGAAGTCGGAGAAAACCGCCAACACCGGAAACCTTCGCGGTCCGGCTTCCGTCATCAGCGTGATCGGCTCCGGTGGGGTCTTCAGCTGCTGACGCGTCACCAACGGCTCCGAAAGCATTACGCCATCACCCGCCAGGAAACGAGACCACAAGCTTCCGGCATCGCCGCTGACCCACTGATACGATCGCTTGCCCTCGGAGATATCACCGGTGACAGCCATGAGTTCGACCTCACGACCCCAATCTGGATCGAAAACCGACGAATAACGCGCTGTGAGCACGGAGCGCACCCCCGGCCAGGATCGCAATGTCGCCACGGCGTCCGGGGATAGATCGCCATTGGCGTGGCCAGAATTCAGGCTCGGTGGAGACACGTGAATATCGGTTCTCAAGGTCGAGTCGAGCCAGTCAACGAATGTCTGCCGGAACGATCCCACCATCATGGAGACCCCGATAATGACGGAGACCGCAGTCATCAGTGCCGCGATGGCCACCGAGGTGCGGCTCAAAGATCGCACGATCGTGCGGGGCGCCATGCGTCCGAGCGGGCCGAAACACAGACCCAGCACCCGCGCTGAGCGCAACAGGCCGGATCGCGCCACCGGGGGTGTCATCACAGCGAAGGCGACAAGAACCGCATATAGCCCGAGGAAGGCGACAACCAGGTTATGGCTCGGCCATCCCAGCAGCAATACGCCGCAAGTAGCCAACAGCAGCGCCGCAAGCCATAACCAGGGGATGAGCTTGGATACCTTGCCTTCCAATGCGGAACGGCGGCTCGCATTGGCCGGTGCGGCACGCATAGCCTCCATGGCCGGCGGCACGCTGGCCACCAGCACGGCGACGACGCCGATCGCCGATCCTTTGATCAGGCTGCTGCCGGACACCGCGACTTGTCGCACATTGACGACGTAGTAGAAATCATTGATGGTCCGAGTTACGAGCCCAAGTAGAGCTTCGGCCAACCACATACCGAACAAGAGGCCTAACCCGGCCCCGATGAGAGCCGCGAGCGACGATTCGCACATAATCAAGCAAAACAGCTGTTTTCGGCTTACCCCGAGGCTACGCAGAATGCCGAAAAGTGTGCGCCGTTGCACCACGTTGAACGTCACTGTGTTGTAAATCAAGAAGATGCCCACCAGCAATGCGATAAGACTGAACGAGGTCAAATTCACGTGGAACGCCGCGGACATTTGTTTGACAGCATTCGCTCGATCGTCGGCTGTTTCCATATATACGCCGGCGGGTAAACTCTGCTCGATCTGATTTTCCAGCGCGGCGTTTCGTATTATCAAGTCGATATGGCTGAGCCTTCCCGACATGTGTAATAGTTCTTGTGCCGTCGAGATATCGGTTACAATAAGGTCGTTCAATCGCTGGGCGGTTATTTCGTCGGACGGGGCGATGACACCTACCAACGTGACTGTTGTAGGTACGCCGCCGACCTTTACCATGAACGCGTCACCGAGAGCCAGATGGGACACCGCAGCGAAATCTCGGCTCAACATGACTCCATTGCGCCGGGTCAGGAAACTACTGGCCACAGCCACGTTCTGTTGAGACCACAAATAAGGCCGAAACGGAGGCTCAGCGAATGGGTCAATTCCCATTAACCGCAATGGTCGGTTCGCTATCTTCGGGACCGAAACGTAGCCTTCGATCACCGGTGCGGATAAGTCGTATCCCTGCTTGCGGATGCCCAGATATATCTGTTCATCGAGCGCGCCCGCCCGCCCGCTGACCACCCGATGCGTGGTCTGACCTGTCACAGCCTCCGCGGACAGAGTGAAGGCGCGCTGAGCCGAGCCGTTGGTCAGATCCACCGCAACGATCATCGCAACACCCAGGGCGATACCCAGAATCAACAGCACATATTGGAACGGGCGGTGCCGCGCGCGGCGCAATGCCATACGCCCGAGAGGGACGTAGGGGGTCATCATCGGCCTATTCATCGAACTCGAGCCGTAGCAGGCGACTACGCGGTGGGCACCGCATGCGGCTGATGGCGATTCCGGGACACCTCGTCCACCAATTTTCCACCGTCCAGCGTGACGACACGATCCGCGCGATCGGCCACCGACGGGTTGTGGGTTGCCATGATCAGTGTCGTCGCCGACTGGCGGGTCAGATCCAGCAGCAGGCCCAGCACTTTTTCCCCTGTTGCGTTATCCAGGTTTCCCGTTGGCTCATCGGCGAGAACAAGCATCGGATCATTCGCCAGCGCTCGACAAATGGCAACCCGCTGTTGTTCGCCACCGGAGAGCCGGTCAGGAAAGGTGCTTTCTCGATCGGCAAGCCCCACCCGCCGAAGCAGCTCACGAGCGGCGAAAGTCGCCGTTCGTCGAGATTCGCCGGCTAGTTCCTGCGGAAGCGTGATGTTCTCGAGCACGGTGAGAACAGGTATCAGGTTGAAGAACTGGAATACAATACCAATTTGATCCCGCCGAAAACGAGTGCGTTCCCCTTCACCCTTGCCGGTGATCGAAAACCCATCGATTATCACTTCGCCTGTAGTGGGTTTTTCGATGCCGCTGATGAGGTTGAGTAGTGTACTTTTGCCGCTGCCGCTTCGGCCCAGAAGCACAACGAATTCCCCGCGCCCGAAATCCGCGGTGATGCCGTCGAGGACATGTCGCTCGGTCTCGCCTTCCTGAAAGGTGCGTCCAAGCCTTCTCAATTGAACAAAGGGCAGCTGGCTCATAGAGTCCTTTTGCTCGGCGTTCCGCGGCCAGTGTAAGCCACAGCCACCGGAAACGGTTAGACGCGTGCCGAACAATTTTTGTCAAGCCAGCATCCCCACGCAGCTCGGGCGTTTCAGCGTTCCCGTCCCGGCCGAGACCGGCCGCGAGGGCTTCGGTCGCCGGCTTTCGGACGGCACACCCGATTGCGCTCGCACGGGAGCCTCGGGTGCATGGCGACCGGGCCGTGCGCACACGGTGGCAAATTGCACCAACTGAGCTAGGTTTTTCCTTGGCTGCTACTTCGCGAACACCGGACGACCACTGCAGAAAGGACCTCCGATGCTCAAAGGCTTCAAGGAATTTCTCTCGCGGGGCAACATCGTCGACCTCTCCATAGCGGTGGTCATCGGGGCGGCGTTCACCACTTTGGTCAAAAGCTTCACCGATGGCGTCGTCAACCCACTGGTGAGCTCGATCGGTATGGACCAGAAGGAAGAGCACGGCATCCTGAAACAACAGATCCCGGGCACCAATCAGTTCATCAACCTCAATGACGTGCTCTCGGCGGCGATCAACTTCATCCTGGTCGCCGCCGTGCTGTACTTCCTGATCGTGCTGCCCTACAGCAGGCTGCGTAAGAAGGGCGAGGTCGAACAGGCCGACGACGCGCAGGTCGTCCTGCTCGAAGAGATCCGCGACCTGCTCGCGCAGACGAACGGCAGCTCGTCGGGCAAGCACGGCGGCGGTCCCGCGGACGTGCCGCTGTCACCGCCGCCCAGCCACGGACCGCGCGCCGACACGTAGCAGGCGGGCCCTAGATCTCCAGACTCGACAGCTGGCCGATGATGTACGCGGCCAGTGGGTTGAGCGTCGCCATCCCGTCCCGTACGGCGTAGCGGGAGCCGGCCAGATTCACCACCAGCGTGCTCCCCGAGACGCCGGCCAGCCCACGCGACAGACCGGCATCGGTGATGCCCGCGGACAGACCCGAGGCGCGGAGGGCCTCGGCGATGCCGAGGATCTCCCGGTCGAGGATGTCGCGGGTGGCTTCCGGTGTGACGTCGCGCGGAGTCACACCGGTGCCTCCGACCGACACCACCAGGTCCACCCCGCCTATTACAGCGGTGTTCAAGGCGTTTCGGATCTCGACTTCGTCAGCCTCGACCGCCACCACCCCGTCGACCACGAACCCGGCCTCGGTGAGCAACTCCGTGACCAACGGTCCGCTGTGGTCCTCGTCGCCGTGCGCAGTCCGGTCGTCGACGACGACGACGAGCGCCCTCCCGACGACCAGCTCCGCGCCCTTTTCGATGGGTGCAACCGTATATCCGAGGTCGGACAACTGACCTTCGACCTTCATCACTGCTCCGCCTTCCCCAGCGTGACCTGCACCGTGCGGCTGCCACCGCCGGGATCCTGATATGTCAACGTCACTTTGTCGCCGGGCGCCTTGGAGCGCACGGCCGCGACGAGTGCGTCGGCACTGTTGATCGGGCGATCGTCGACCTTGGTGACGACCACGCCTTTGGGCACGCCCGCGTTGGCGGCCGCGCCGTTGCCCACCACTTCCATCACCTTGGCGCCCGGGACGCCCTTGTCGGTGGTCACCTGAACGCCCAGTGAAGCATGCGACGCCTTGCCGGTGCTGATCAACTCGTCGGCGATGCGCTTGGCCTGGTCGACCGGAATCGCGAAGCCCAGACCGATGGACCCGCTCTGCGCGTCACCGGAATCTGCGCCCAGGGTGGCGATGGCCGAGTTGATGCCGACGAGTTGGCCGCTCATGTTGACCAGCGCGCCACCGGAGTTACCCGGGTTGATGGCCGCGTCCGTCTGAACCGCGTCCAGCACGGTGTTCTGGTTGCCGGCCTCGCCGGTCGTCGACACGGGCCGGTTGAGAGCGCTGACGATGCCGGTGGTCACGGTGCCCGCCAGACCCAGCGGCGAACCGATGGCCACCACGGGCTGGCCGACCTTCAGGCTCGCCGAAGACCCGACCGCGATCGGTGTCAGGCCGGAGACGCCCTGCACCCGCACCACGGCGATGTCACTGGTCGGGTCGGCCCCGACCACGGTGAACGACGAGGTCCGGCCGTCGTAGAAAGTCACCGTCGTTTTCGGCGGAGGACTTCCCGCCGGAGGCTTGGCGGCGGCGGCGATGACGTGGTTGTTCGTCAGGACCAGCCCGTCGGCCGACAGGATGACGCCGGAGCCCTCTTCGGACTGGCGGCCCAGATCGGTCTCCAGCATGACGACGCTGGGCACCACCTTGGACGCCACCTGCTCCACTGAACCCGGCGGCATGTTCGCTGCCGGAACGCTCGGGGCCCCACCGGATGCTGCGGTGCTGCTGCGACCGGCGCCCGCCTCGTGGCCCAGCTCCACCACCGTCGCGGCCGCACCGCCGATGCCGGCAGAGACCACCGCGATGGCCAACGCGCCGAAGATCAGTCCGCCCGAGCGCCGCCGGCGGGGCGGCGCCATCGGCGGAAGCATGCCCGGGATAGGGCCCGGACCGGTGCCGGAGGGTATCGGACCGGCGCCGGTGCCGCCCGGGATGGGGCGCGAGCCGGTGTTGCCCGGTATCGGGCCGCCTCCGGTGCCGCTGAGCGGATCGTAGGACGACCGGTACTGCTGTTGCGGCTGGTACCGCCAGTCGAACTGCTGGTTATAGCTCTGCTGCCCCTGGGCATAAGCAGGAGGCACGGGCTGACTCTGCGTGGCACCGTAACCCGGCTGCTGCGGCGGTGGCGAATACCTCGGGTGATTCGTCATGTCGCTGAAACGTTCTTCCTCTACCTTGGGGGCTTACTTCAAGCCGACTCGAGCATGCATTACGTGCATGGCGCTGATTTCCAACACTATCTGTGAACTACCGTGAGCGCGCGGACTAAGAATCGACTGAGATGACATTCGCGGATCCCCGTGATTCTGCTCGGTCCCCGGATCGCCGCGCGGAAGTCCTCCGGGTGTCGCGGTCAGTGCCGGCGCCCGACGACGGCTGCGCCGCGGCCGGCATCGGACGCCCGGGTAGCAGCACGTAGATGGACGTTCCCGGCGGCTGGGCGCCGGGATCGGTGTCCTCGACACGCAACGACCCGCCATGGTTGAGCACCACCTGCTTGACGATCGCCAGGCCCAGGCCCGAACCGGGCATCGCGCGCGCCGACGTCGAGCGGTAGAAACGTTCGAACACCAGGCGCCGCTCCTGCGGTGGTATGCCGGGGCCGCGATCGGACACCACCAGCTCGGCGTGCGACGGGTCGAGTTGGCGCAGCGTGACACCGACATGGCCGCCCGGCGGGCTCCACTTGGCCGCGTTGTCCATCAGGTTCAGCGCGGCCCGCGACAGACCTGCCGAATCCCCGTAGACCTGCCAGGGGATCACCTCGACGTCGAAGTGGATGTCGTTGCGGCGCCGACGGACTCGCTCCAAACTTCGGTCGATGACGTCGGTCATGTCGACCGGCTCGTGCACGGCATGACCGGCGTCTCCACGGGTGAGATCCACCAAATCGCCTACCAGCGTTGACAACTCCTCGATCTGAGCGATCACGTCGGCGCGCAGGCCCACCATCTCCTGTTCAGGCAACCGCGGCGCACCGGGGGCCATCGATGCCATCAGCAGTTCCACGTTGGTGCGCAGCGACGTCAGCGGGGTACGTAACTCGTGCCCCGCATCGGTGACCAGCCTGGCCTGCCGTTCGCGTGATTCGGCCAGCGCCCGAAGCATCAGGTTGAACGCCTCGGTCAGCCGGGCCAGTTCGTCGCTGCCGAACACCGGGATCGGGCGCAGGTCGTCGGTTCGGGCCACCCGCTCGGCCGCTTCGGTGAGGCGGCCTACCGGACGCAGCCCGGCCCGGGTCACCATTCCGCCTGCCACCGCGGCGACGGCCACGCCGACCCCGCCGACCATCAGTAGCACGAACCGCAGTTTGCTCATCACGGCTTCGGTCGGCCGCAGGCTTTTGGAGATCAACAGCGAGCTGCCGTTGTTCAGGTGAATCGCGAGTATCCGCTGATCAGATGCGGTGCGTCGGGACATGAACAACTCGCCGCGGATCACCGCCTTCTCCGGTGTTCCCACCGGCAGGGTCTGCCCCGGTTGGTTGGCCGTGTAGATCGACTTGCCCGGGTTCACCAGCATCGCGTTGACGTCCGAGTAGGCGGTGCCCTCGATGGCCTTGCCCGGGTCGGCTGCCAGCGAACCGCTGGCGATCAGCAACTGCGCCCGGCTCTGCAGCTGGTTGTCGATGTCGCTGTAGAGGGCGGCGGAGATCACGGCGTACACGGCGAGGGACATCAGGACGACGACCATCGCCACCATCGACATCGCCAGCAGCATCACGCGCCATCGCAGGGACAGCGAGCTGGTCGCCCGCAGCGGGACGCGGCCGGGCGGGCCAGGACGGCGCAACCAGGACATCAGGGCGGCGTTTCGCGTAGCACGTAACCCACCCCGCGCACGGTGTGGATCAGCCGCGGCTCGCCATCGGCCTCGGTCTTGCGGCGCAGGTACCCGACATACACTTCCAGCGCATTGCCGGAGGTGGGGAAATCGAACCCCCAGACCTCTTCAAGGATGCGGCTGCGGGTCAGCACTCGACGGGGATTGGCGATGAGCATCTCCAACAGGGCGAACTCGGTTCTGGTGAGGCTGATTCGTCGTTGCCCACGGACCACCTCGCGGGTGACCGGGTCCAGGCTGAGGTCCGAAAAGGTCATGGCGACCGACTCGGCGGCGTCCTCCGGCTTGGTGCGCCTCAGCAATGCGCGCATCCGCGCCAGCAACTCCTCGAGCGCGAACGGCTTGGGCAGGTAATCATCGGCACCAGCGTCCAGGCCCGCGACCCGTTCGGAGACCGAGTCGCGCGCGGTGAGCACCAGAATGGGCAGATCATCGCCGGTGCTGCGCAACTGCCGGCACACCTCGAGGCCGTCCAGCCGCGGCATCATCACATCCAGCACCATCGCGTCAGGCCGGTCGCTGGCGATCAATTCGAGCGCCTCAACCCCGTCATGCGCCAACTCCACGGAGTAACCATTGAAGGAGAGCGACCTGCGCAGCGACTCGCGCACGGCACGATCGTCGTCGACGACAAGTATTCGCACGGAGCCTAGTTTCGTACGAGGGCCTGAGAGCGGCCTGAGAGGCGCGCCGATCGGGTGCGCGACGAGCCACTGGGCGAGTCACATCCGTCGCACCGGCCGCTAGCCGGACCGAGGCACTTCATGCCCGGCTCAGAGCGACATTCGCGCGACCGCCACGTTGTCGCTGTTAGGCGGGCACTCGCGAGGCCGACCGAGGCAGGGACCAACGCTGCGGTCGTGACTGGCGCGAGGTCAGCGCTTGTCGAGGTCGACCAGGCCGAGACGGGCGGCCTTGAGCAGGCGACGCGGCACCTTGTGCTTCTGCCCGGCGACGTTCACGTTGACTAGACCGGTCGCGGTGGCCTTCCACTGCGAACGCCGGCTGCGGGTATTCGAGCGCGACATTCTGCGCTTAGGTACGGCCATGGTCGGGCCTAACTCCTCGGGTGGGGCTTCTGGTCGGGCGTGTCGCGCTCCGTGGCTTTGCGGGCCGGACGGCGACAGTTGTGCTCAAGGGTAGTGGGTGAACCGGTTGGGCACCAAAATGGGGCCTACGGCACCACGGTGCGCACTCAAACTGAAGCCATGGCTCCGCACAGCGGCGTGTCGGGTACCCGGTGGCAGTGTCGAGGTGTCGACCCTGCGCTGAGCCGGTTGACACGACGCCGACCGCGCCCGCTAACCTACCGGTT